>DASVVJ010000661.1:0-8802 GCA_036389955.1 Myxococcaceae bacterium | reverse complement strand
TGTCTGGCGTCCAGAAGTCGCCATCCGAGCGAATGCCTCCCACAGCCAGCACCTTGCCGTCGGACAGCCTCGTCGCCGTGTGCCTGGCGCGCGCTGAGACGAGGGAGCCGGTGGTGCTCCAGGTTCCCGTCGCCGGATCGTACACCTCCGCCGTCGCGAACTCTTTGCCTGGAGCGCTCTGGCCCCCCGCGACCAGGACCTTGCCGTCGGGCAGCAGCGTCGCCGTGTGCCCGTGACGAGCCATGGCGAGGGAACCGGTGGCACTCCAGGTTCCCGTTGCCGGATCGTACACCTCCGCCGTTGCGAGGGAGACACCCACGTTGGTGCCCCCCATGACCAGGACCTTGCCGTTGGGCAGCAACGCCGCCGCGTGGTCGGAGCGCCACGAGACGAAGCCGCCAGTGGTGCTCCAGGTGCCCGCCGCCGGATCGTACACCTCCGCTGTCTTGTCCCCCGCGACCAGGACCTTGCCGTCAGGCAGCAGTGTCGCCGTGTGACGGAAGCGCGGGAAGGCGAGGGAGCCGGTGATACTCCAGGTTCCCGTCGCTGGATCGTACACCTCCGTCGTCTTGATGTTGCCCTGGTCCCCTGCGACCAGGACCCTGCCGTCGAGGAGCAGGGTCGCCGTGTGCAGGGAGCGGGCCGAGTGCGGAACGCCGGTGGCGCTCCAGGTTCCCGTTGCCGGATCGTACACCTCCGCTTCCAGCGCCAGGAGAGGGCCCTTAGTGCCCCCTGCGACCAGGACCTTGCCGTCGGGCAGCAACGTGGCCGTGTGCCCGTGACGGCTGGCACGCAGGGAACCGGTGGCGCTCCAGGTGCCCGTCGCCGGATCGTACACCTCCGTTGTCGCACGGGGACCCAGGCTCTCGTCAGTGCCCCCCGCCACCAGAACCTTGCCGTCACGCAGCAGCGTCGCGGTGTGGAAAGAGCGAACCGAGGCGAGCGGGTCCCTCGCGGTCCACTGACCGGAGTGACAGGCGGTCACCACGCCATCGCAGTCATCATCCTCTGGCGTCCAGCACCGCTCGGCCCGGGGGAGCTGTTGTCCCATGCAGCGCATCGCGCCGAGCGGATCGCACGCCACCGTGCCCCCATGGCAGATGCCCACTCCCGCCGTGGCGGCAGGGCCCCCATAACAAGGCGTGCCCTCTCCTGGGCAGCGGCAGTCCGCGTCCTCATTCACCTCGCCATCGCAGTCGTCGTCGAAGGGAGTGCCGCAGTCCTCCGGCATCGGCAGCACTTCCCCCTGGCAGGTGGTCCAGGCGGTCCCCGTCACGTTGCACCACTTGCGGCTGGCCTGGCATCGCCCGACGTCCTCGGTTCCTGCGGGACCTGAATACGCGCAGGGCTCGTACGCGCCCGCGGTGCAGATGAGGGCGGGGAGGGTCAGGGAGACATCCAGGCACTGGCTTGGGCTGCCGCCGCAGCCGCCCCTGTTCGCCGTGGCGACGGTCGTTCTCACCAAGGGAGCCTCAAGCAACCCAACGAGGATGTCGGTCGAGAAGCCCTGCTTGGTGGTCACGCAAGCCTGGCCATTCGCCCCGGTGAACCGCATGGTGTCGGCCCAGGTGGTTTCCCGTCCCTCCCACGCCAGCGCGGACACCGGGATATTGGCGACGGGATTTCCGCTGCTGTCCACCACCCGCACGTTCACACAGCTCAGGACCGCCCTCCGGATGGGCTTATCGACGTTCCAATAGGTGAAGTGGTTCACCGGGGCGGCCCAGGCCAGGCGGCCAGGGTGCGTCTGCGAGGGCTGGAAGGTGCCTATGCCCTCCTCGCGCCACAGGCCCTCGTCCAGATCGAACCACCAGGCCGGCATGGGGTCGCCCGCCTTGTACGGGCGGGCCAGAGGCTCGGGGATCAAGAACTCCAGGGTGGCGGACTTGCCCGGTGCCAGCTGCAGGGGCGCGCCGTTGCGCCACAGGCTCACGTCGGCCATGAAGATGCTCTCCAGCATCACCGCCTCTCCCTCCGCGGAGGTGAGGCCCTCCAGCGGGCCTGGAGCGGAGGTCAGCTGGGAGGTGGGATCCAGCGGCGCGATGGTGGCCTCCACGGGGCCGGTGACGGGCTGGCCCAGGGCATCCACCACGGCGTTCGGGGGAATCGAGAGGCGCACCTGCTCTGTCTGCAGGAGGCCGCCCTGCTCGGCCTGAAAGGGAATGGGCGCGGACAGTGGCAGCAGTCTCACCTGGGTACCCACGTGAGCGCCCGCCTGCAACTCCAGCACCGAGGTGGCCGGGGCGAAACCGCGCGCGTCTACCCGGGCGAAGAAACGCCCGGGTGACAGGTTCTCGAAGAGCCGATGCCCCGAGCTGTCCACGGAGAACAGGGCATTCCGCGAGGAGATGACCGCCTCTGGAACGGGGTTGTCCTGCGCGTCCACCACCTGGAGCAGCAGGCTGGTGCCCTGCGGCTCGGAGGCGGAGGGCGGGGGGGTTGTCTTGGGACAGCCCAGGTTGGACAGGGACAGAAGGCCCAGGAGCATGCAGAAGCGCCACGAGCGAGACATGAGGAACCCCGAGGAACGAGGCGGCGCGAGTGTGCCGCCATGCAAAAGTTTCCACAGGGCCCTGCGCATGTCACCGGGTCATTCATCTCACGGTGCGGCGAGCAGCCGCGCACGGGTGACACCCACCATGTCCTCCAGCTCGGCCGTGTCCCCTGTGACGACGTCATACAGCACGTGCCCTCTGTACGTGAGCGCGAGGAGCAGCCGCCCGTCCGCGCTGAGGTCGAGCACTTCGGACACTCCCCCCTCGAGCTTGAGTTCACGGGTCGCGTCGCGATCGAGGTCGTACTCGTACAGACGGTAACCGAGGAAGGGGTGGCCCTCGCGGAAGTACACGGTCCGCCGGACCGGACTGGCCGCGAGGAATTCGCCCGTGCTGCAATCTCCCTCTTGACGTCGCCAGACCCGCTCCTGGCCGGTGCTCAGCTCGAGGCGCCGGTAGGTGCCGGGATTCGACTCATCGCAGCCCGCTTCTGGGAGCCACGTGCCCTCGCGGTAGAAGACCATCGTGTCCCCAAGAACCAGGGGCGTCAGCAGCCCGCGGCGCACCTGTCGCAAGGGGGGGCTGACCTTCCACTGATCACCTGGGTGCCTGCGCTGTCGCTGATGCCGGGAGCGAGCACGCGAATGCCGCCGGGCCGGGGAGCGAAGCTCCAGCTCCAGAATTCGTGGAGTGACGAATCACCCGCGGTCACGAGCACGCGAGAGCCGTCCGGCGTGAGCACCATGGGGCGCTGCTCGCGGTAGATCCCATTCGTCGTCCACATCTCTGGAGTGCCGGAGGTGATCGCCACGATTCCGTTGCCGTCACCCAGGATGAGGAGATCCCCTTGCTTGACGCGCCCTGCTTTGTCGGTGGGCACGGCGGGGTTGCCAAGGTGGCACGGTTTTGACTCGCGCTGGACCCGGCCCCGCTTGGGACCTGAGAGCATGCGAAACTCGCTGACTTCCGTGCACTCAGCGAGGGTTCGCGGGCCGTTCATGTCAACGTGGAGTCTTGCCTGGCCCTTATCCAGGGGGGCGCGTGTGGAACTGTGTTCGTTCCGCCGAGAGCCCCCTATGGCTTGAAGGACGGGAGCGCCGTAGGCTGGTGCTCCCGTTCCACATCGCGAGAGACATCATGCGTACCCTCTTTTCCCAGCTCGCCCAGCTCGTGGGTGACACCGCCGAAACCGTGGCCAAGCACGCCAAGGTGCTCTCGGGCCAGCCCCCGGCGCCTCAGAACGCCCCGGCCTCCGAGCCCGCCCCGGCCGCCGAGTCGTTGGTGCACCTCGTCTCCTGCGACAGCTGCCGGGCGCAGTACGACGTGACGGGCTACAGCGCCCAGTCCCTGCGCTGCCGCTGCGGACACCTGGTGAAGATGCGCGCGCCCGCTGTCGTGCAGCGCCCCATTCAGCGCTGTGGAGCGTGTGGTGGACCGTTGAAGGACGGCACCCATGCGTGCAGCTTCTGTGGCGGCCAGGTGGAGCAGGACGCACGCCAATTGAGCCTGATCTGCCCCGAGTGCTTCGCCGCCAATCCCCGCCGGGGCCAGTTCTGCCGGGGCTGCGGCGTGGCCCTGGCGCCCGAGCCGGTGGGAGCCACCACGCCCACGCTCCACGACTGCCCGGTGTGCGCCAAGCCGCTGTTCCAGCGCAAGCTAGCGGGTGCGTGGGTGGAGGAGTGCTCCGACTGCCACGGGCTCTTCATCGCCGCGGCCCAGTTCGAGCACCTGGTGGTGCAGGCCTCCCGGACGACGGCGCCGGTACGCGCTCCGGCGCCGAGCACCGTCGTCGCCCCGGTGACGACCGCTGTCGTTTACCGCAGATGCCCCGAGTGCAAGCAGCACATGCAGCGGCGCAACTTCAGGCGCGTCTCAGGGGTGGTGGTGGACGAGTGCAAGCTGCACGGCACCTGGCTGGACGCCAACGAGCTGGAGGCCATTGGCCGCTTCCTCTCCAGCGGCGAGCAGGCGCAAGCGCCCAGGCTCGAGGCCAGGCAGACCCAGTCCACCGCCGAGGGGGCCAGCCCCAACACCTCGCGGGGGCGCACCGAGCCTCCCCCTGAGAAGGAGACCTTCCTGGACAGCCTCGTGGATGATGTCCTGGACTGGGGCGACTGACGCGGCCGAGGTGAGAGTTACGAGGGCAGGCCGCGCAGAAAGGTGGTGAGCGCCTCGGGCGTCAGGTACTGGCGGCCGGGCAGCTCCTCGCCGTGGCCGGAGAGTTCCTGGATGCTGTTCATGACGAACTCCTCGCCCAGGGCGTGATGGAGGAGGAGCATCGCGATGGACTTCGCGCTGGGCTCCTCGAACTGGGCGAGCTCGGCCGCGACCATGTCCACCGCCAGCCCCGGCCGGTCCCGCCAGACCGCGAAGCGCGCGTCCGACAGGTCGGCCTCGGCGATCTGCCCCACGAGGACCAGCGCGTCGTGCCAGGACTTGGGCTGCCGGCGCCCGAAGATGCGCCAGCCCGGAATCTCCGGCCGCTGCGAGAGGAACATGTCGATCGCCCTGGCGACCTCCTCATCTCCTTCGGGGGTGAAGATGAGCCCGCTGCTGTCCTCGAAGGCGGTGACGTCGAAGACGAAGTCGATGCCAGCTTCGGCGAGTGCGCGCTCCACCGACTCGAAGACGGCGGTGTAGTTCTGGATGATGTGCTGGCCCAGGGGAGCGATTTCGCTCACGAACCGCGTCCAGAACTGGCCTGCCGCGTGCTTCAACTCGTGTTCGTCGGTGATCATCCGGGGTCTCCGTCAGAGCTGCTCGCCAGGCGCTCCCTCAAGCTAGGGCTGAGAGCCGCAATCCGGGAGGCGAGACCGTACACCGCCTCATCGGAGCCGCTCAGTCCGAAGCGAGTGCTCTTCAGCGACAGAGCGAGTCGCGATCAGAGTCCCGTCGGCAGCCGGACGGATCCGGCGGATGCGAAGCGAAGCAGCGGTCGGGGCAATTCATGTCGGAGGAGGACATGCAGCCCATCATGCAGCGAGACAATGCGGCACAGCCGGACAAGATCTGGAATGGGTTGAGTCCTGACGGCACCACCTCGAGGCCCTCAGGCGCGGCTCGTGGCGAGCCAGCGAAAGCTGTATTCAACGGGATTCCGGTTCTGATCAGTCAGAACTGGGCTCCATGACTCAACGAGCGTTCCGATGATGGGGGTAGGGCAGGGCGCCCGCTGAATACCCTCCCCCGCGCCCGCTTGAAGCGCAGGGTCCGCTTCGATAGGCCCGCGCCCGCCTGGGCACCATGCCCGGCTTTCCCAGAAAGAGCGCAAGACCATGTCGACCCCTCATCGTTTCGCCAACAAGGTTATCGTCGTCACCGGGGCCTCCACCGGGCTGGGCTTCGGTGCCGCACAGGCTTTCATCCAGGAGGGCGCGCGGGTGATCATCACCGGTCAGAACGAAGCCCGGCTGGCCGCGGCGGCCAAGCAGCTGGGCCCCAACGCCATTCCCGTGCTGGCCGATGTGCGCAAGGTGGAGGATCTGGAGCGGATCGCCCAGCGCACCCGTGAGGTCTCCCCGCACGTGGACGTGGTGTTCGCCAACGCGGGCGTCGGCAAGTTCCGGCCCCTGGAGCAGACCGACGAGGCATTCTACGACGATCAGTTCGACACCAATGTGAAGGGCCTCTTCTTCACCGTGCAGAAGCTGGTGGGCCTGCTCAAGCCGGGCTCCAGTGTCATCCTCAATTCGTCGGCTGTGCATGGCAAAGGGTTGATGACCGGCAGCATCTACTGCGCCACCAAGGCGGCGGTCCGCTCGCTGGCGCGCACGCTGGCGGCGGAGCTGAGCCCTCGCGGCATCCGCGTCAACTCACTCAGCCCCGGCATGGTGCCCACCGAATTTCAGGCCAAGATGCAGCTCACCGACGAGGGACTCGAGAACCTCTACACCTCGATCAAGAACAGCGCTCCGCTCAGGCGGCTGGGCGGGGTAGACGAGATCGTCAAGGCCGTGCTCTTCATGGCCAGCGACGAGGCTTCCTACATGACGGCCGCCGACATCGTCGTGGATGGCGGCTGGATGAACGTCTGAGTCCCCGTCGCGCGCCTGGAGGCGAGGTGCCCGTCGCTACGCGGCCCCTGCTCGCCGCGCCCAGAGAACATGGCAGGTCATGGGTGGGTAGGTGTGCTGCGGGCTTACGTAGTGCGCCACCACCTCGGCAGTCTGCAAGAGCGCGCCCTGTGCTGCGACCGCTGCGTGCAGCTTGGCAAGCCAGGCACGCGAGTCGTAGTAGGTCCCAGAGAGGAATCCGGAGTCCCCCACGGGCTCCGGGCGGGGGAGGCCGGGGTATGGGGAAGTCGGTACTGGCGTGCTCCACGCCTGTATTCAACGGAGTCCCGGTTCTGACCAGTCAGAAGTGAGCCCCAGTTCTGACCAGTCAGAAGTGGACCCCGGTTCTGACCAGTCAGAAGTGAAAGCCCCATTTGACTGGTCAAGGTCGAGGGGAGAAACGGAGGTACTTGCTGACCCGTCTCCGCGCGTGGACACCCGAGTCCACGTCTGCGGACGGGTGAGGCAGTGCCCCGTGTTCGGCGACTGCGTGCAAGTGCTTGTTTTCTGGAGCGGCAGCCGTTGGCCCGCCGTGTGCTCAAGGGCCGTCCCAACTGGAAGCCAGAGGCAGCCAGTCAGGGAACGCAATCCCGCGTCCCTGAAAACAGGGGGCTAACCCTATGTTGCAGTGGGATTTCAACCGGGCCAAGAGCGCGGTGGAGGAAGTGAAGCAGGCCATCGAGGGCATCAAGCCGGTGCTGGAGCTGAAGCCTGTGTCCGAGCAGGCGCCGTACGTCATCCCGGCGGGGGCGACGCTCGAGCAGATCCGCGGCGAGATGCTGCGGCTGATGGCGGAAGAGAACGTCAATCACTACCGGCTGGGGAAGCTGTACGACTACGTGGTGGTGAACAAGCTGGCGGAGAAGGAGGGTTTCAATGATGCGCCGACCTACTTCCGCCGGCACCTGGCGGACCTGTCGACGGCGACGCTGAGCACGTACAAGGCGGTGGCGAAGGCCTTCAGCGAACAGGTGGCCGTGCGGTTCGGCATGACGTGCCTGTACCTGCTGACCATCTACCAGGAGGTGGGGAACGTGAAGGTGAACCCCGAGGAGCCGGGACCCACGCTCATCGAGGTGCCCGGGAAGAACGGGGAGGTGACGAAGAAGCCGTTCTCGGCGTGCAGCGTGGAGGAGATGCGCCAGGCGCTGAAGCTCAAGCGCAAGCCAGCCTCCAGCAAGCCGGTGCCGGCCGAGGACTTGGCGCAGGCGGAGAAGTACCGCGCGGCGCTCCAGGGGCAGTTCTCCCAGGGCAGCGACGTGCAGCTGAAGGTGCGCAACAAGAAGGGCAACTCGGTGCTCACCATCGAGGATATCCCGATGGCGGAGGTGGGCACGCTGCTCCTGGCGCTGATGGACCATGTGCCGCCAGGCCGCGAGCCACAGCCGGCGAAGTAGGCACGGCCCTCGGCGTGAACTCGATGTGGGGCACGCGCCCTTCACGGTAGTTCCAGAGGCGGCGGGTTCGATTCCCGCCGCCTCCACGCTGCGCACGCTAGTGGATGTAAACTGTCGCCAAGGTACCTTCACTTCCAGACTGCTCCTCTAGGAGTACAAGTGCCGGAACTCCCATTGCAGAAGCCGAGCCCTCGGAATGCCTCGTTGCGTCTGGTGTACCTGGGGGCCTTGTGTAGCGCCCTGGCATGCGTGGGGGCACAGATGGGGGAGACGCCTGCGTTGGTGGCTGATTACCCACGCGACCCCGGAAGCTTTTGCGCGCTGAACCCTGAAGGGTGTCCGCCCCCGTCACCACCTGCCCAGCCTGAACCTGTACAAGACTTGGAGTCTCCCGCGAATAAGCAGGCGTGCTTGGACGCGTGCGAGGCGGGCGGTGAGGTACTCAAGAACTTTTGCAGGCGCCTTCGGAACGAGCGCAAGAGGGCATTGTGTTGGGGCGCGGCAGAAGGCACCAAACAGGCCTGCAGGGGAATGTGTAACGCGATCTATGAGTGTGACGGTTCGGCTGATTGCGCTCAAGGCGCGGGGCTGTGAGGAGGTATCGTGAAGGACTGGCGTCCCAAGCTTGGTGTTATCGATGATCCGATCGCGGACGACTACTGGTCCTACAAAACCAGGGATGGAACACGACGAACCTCCCGAGTCACGATTGGCCGTCCCGCGCCGCTTGAGGACAAGAGGGATTGGTTCTGTCCGATCCTCTTCGAGCACGTAACGGAGGGCATTTATTACTCTTACGGTGTGGGGCCCGTGGACGCGTTGATGAACGCGATGTACTTCGTTCGAAGGCGCTTCTAT
>DASVVJ010000660.1:0-10596 GCA_036389955.1 Myxococcaceae bacterium | reverse complement strand
GGCCTGGGCAACACGGTCGTGACCCTGACGTGCAACGACCAGGCGGGCAGGACTGCTTCGTGCACCGGCACGGTGACCGTCGAAGACAAGGTGGCGCCGACGCTCGCGCTGAACTCGCCGGGGACCACGACGCTGGAGTGCGCCCGTGACATCTACTCGGAGCTGGGCGCCACCGCGAACGACGCCTGCCCTCAGGCGAACTTGACGAGCAGCATCGTCATCACCAACCCGCTGGGCACGACCTCGCCCGCCAAGCCGGCTGGCACCTACAACGTGACGTACAACGTGAAGGACGCGGCGAACAACAACGCCACTCCGGTGCAGCGTCCCGTGGTGGTGGTGGACACCCTCAAGCCGACCATCGCTCTGAACGGCGCGGTCAACCAGGCGGTGGAGTGCAGCGCCACTGCCACGTACGCCGAGCCGGGCGCTACCGCGACCGACCTGTGCGCCACCATCGCGCCAGGCTCCATCGTCAGGAACAGCAATGTGAACATCAAGGTGCCGGGCGCCTATTCGACCACCTATGACGTGAGGGATCCGTCGAACAACGCCGCGGACCAGGTGACGCGCCTCGTCACGGTTCGGGATACGACGGTTCCCACGCTGACGGTGGCGCCTAACACCACCGTCAACGTGGAGTGCGGTGGTCCTGTCAACCACCCGCCTGTCACGGTGTCTGACACGTGCTTCACGGCGGGCCCGTTCACGGCGCCGGTTCCCAGCAGGGCGGTGAACAACAAGCTGCTGGGCGGACAGTCCATCACGTATTCCGCCACGGACCCAGCGGGGAACACTGGCATCTCCGGCCCTCGCACGTTCCAGGTGGCGGACACCCTGCCGCCGACCTTCGCCGGTCTGCCCACGGCGCCCATGAACCTGGAGTGTGGTGACCCGTTCACCGCTCCGACCGTGACGGCCAATGACCAGTGCGCCGGAGACCTGACGGCCTCCATCCAGAGGACGGGCTCGGTGAACAACAAGGTTCTGGGTCCCCAGACCCTGGGCTACTCGGTGACGGACAACCGGACGGCGCCCATCTCGGCCTCCGTCACGGTGAACGTCAACGACACGCTGGCTCCGGTGGTGAGCCTGACGGGTGCTGCCACCGCCTCGGTGGAGTGCGGCTCGGGCTACTCGGATCAGGGCGCCACGGCCAACGACAAGTGCGCCGGCGTGCTGACGCCGGCCAGGACTGGCCAGGTGC
Source organism: Myxococcaceae bacterium (assembly GCA_036389955.1). Lineage (GTDB taxonomy): Bacteria > Myxococcota > Myxococcia > Myxococcales > Myxococcaceae > DATHBR01. The sequence continues at coordinate 9,389 of DASVVJ010000660.1, read as the reverse complement.
AGACCGGCACGCCGGGCACCTATCCCATCACCTACACCGCCACGGACGGCGCGGGCCTCACGGGCTCCGCCACCCGGACGGTGACGGTGAGCGACACCCTGGCGCCGGTGCTGAACCTCAACGGTCCGGCCAACCCGGATCTGGAGTGCGGTACGGCGTTCGTCGACCCCATCACCGCCAATGACGCGTGCGCGGGCGACCTGACGGCGCAGATCCAGAAGAACGGCACGGTGAACCACCAGCAGCCGAACACCTACCCGCTGAGCTACAGCGTGACGGATCCCTCGGGCAAGAGCGCCACCGCCAACCGCACGGTGCGGGTGCGCGACACGCTGGCTCCGACGGTGAGCATGACGGGCGCGACCAGCGCCGAGCTGGAGTGCGGCACCGGTCCGTTCCAGGATCCGGGTGGCTCCGCCAGCGATGCGTGCTTCAAGGGGGCGCTGACGGTGGTGCCCACCGTCGTGGTGAATCAGCAGAACCCGGGCACCTACACCATTCAGTACCAGGCCACCGACCCGTCGGGTAACACGGGCACGGCGGCGGGTAGCCGGACGGTCACGGTGCGCGACACCCAGGAGCCGGTGCTGACGCTCAACGGCGCCGCCAACATGGGGCTCGAGTGCGGCGCTGTCTACAACGAGGAGGGTGCCACCGCGAACGACGTGTGCCGCGGCACGCTGCCCGTCACCATCACCGGCGGCGTGCCCCAGAAGCAGGTGGGCACGTTCAAGGTGGGCTACCGCGCGACGGACGGGGTGTTCAACAAGACGGCCGAGCGTACGGTGAACGTCACCGACACGGTGGCCCCCAACCTCGCCATCAACGGCGATCCCAACACCTCGTACGAGTGCGGCTCGACCTACACGGATCAGGGCGCCACCGCGTCCGATGCGTGCGCGGATGCCTCGGCGCTGGTGGTCACCACCCAGGTGGTGGGTAACCCTGGCTCCCCGGGCTCCTTCACCGTCAACTACACCGCGACGGATCCCTCCGGGAACCAGCGCGTCCTGACGGGTGCTCGCACGGTGACGGTGAACGACAACATGCCGCCGGTGCTGGTGCGCAATGGCGTGGCCACGGTGGGCGTGGAGTGCGGTGATGCGTACAACGACGAGGGTGCGCGTGCGACCGACGCGTGCGACGGCGATGTGACCAACCGCATCCAGACCGTTAACCCGGTGGCTACCGGCACGGTCGGCTCCTACACGGTGCGCTACAACGTGAGGGACCAGTCGGGCCAGGCTGCTCCCGAGGTCACCCGTTCGGTGGTGGTCTCCGACACGCGGCCGCCGAACCTGACCGTCAACGGCCCGCTCAGCCAGACGCTCGAGTGCGGCAACGGCACCTACCAGGACCCGGGTGCCACGGGCTCCGACTCGTGCTCCACCGTCGTGACGGTGACGCCGAGCACCGTGGTGGACCAGAACGCTCCGAACACCTACACCATCTCCTACACCGCTCGGGACGCGTCGGGTAACACGCGCGTCTCGGACGTCAGCCGCACGGTGGTGGTGCAGGACACCCTGCCGCCGCAGCTGACGCTGACGGGCCCGGCTACCGCCGGGGTGGAGTGCGGCACGCCGTACAACGACCAGGGCGCCACGGCCAGCGACCTGTGCGTGGGCACGCTGCCTGTCACCAGGACGGGCAACGTGGACCACATGAACCCGAACACCTACACGCTGACCTTCACCGCGACGGACGGCACGCGCACCGCGACCGCCACCCGCACGGTGGGCGTCACCGACACGCTGGCTCCCAACATCACGGTCCTGGGCCCCCCGAACGACACGTTCGAGTGCGGCTCCACCTACGTGGATCCGGGCGCCACCGCGAACGACGTGTGCGCGGGCAACCTGACGGCGCAGATCGAGGCCATTGCCAACGGTGACCCCACGCAGCCGGGTGTTGTCCGGTACGACTACCGCGTGACGGATCCGTCGGGGAATGTCCGCACCGTGACGAATGCTCGCACGGTGACGGTCAACGACAACGAGGCGCCGGTGCTGGCGCTCAATGGCGCGGCCGCGATGACGCTGGAGTGCGAGGTGGACGAGTACAACGAGCTGCGCGCCACCGCGAATGACGCGTGCTTCGGTGACGTGTCCAACCGCATCCGGATTGGCGGCGACACGGTGATCAACGACGCGCCGGCCACCTTCCGGGTGACCTACGATGTGACGGATCCGGCCGGGAAGAGCGCTCCGCAGCAGGTCCGCGTCGTCACGGTTCGCGACACCCAGGCGCCGACCATCAACGTGCTGCCTCCCTTCGCTCAGAAGTTCGAGTGTGGCACCGGTCCCTACACCGATCCGGGCGCCACGGCGTTCGACACGTGCGCCAAGGATCTGACGGCCGCCATCCAGAAGACCGGCACGGTGCTGCCGGGCGCGGCGGGCCAGTACACGCTGAGCTACAGCGTGACGGATCCGTCGGGCAACCAGACCGCCGCGGCGCAGTCGCGCACCGTGACGGTGGAGGACACCCTGCCGCCGAGCATCGCCCTCACTGGCGCTGCCACGGTGGGCGTGGAGTGCGGCACGGCGTACAACGAGCAGGGCGCCACCGCCAATGACGCGTGCGCTGGCAACCTCGCGGTCAACATCTCCGGCACGGTGAACACGGGTACGGTGGGCGCCAACACGATCACCTACACCGCGCAGGATCCGTCTGGCCTCTCCGCGACCACGACTCGCGCGGTGAACGTCAGCGACACTCTGCCGCCGACGCTGACCCTGGAGGGCCCTGCCACGCAGCTCGTCGAGTGCCGTGGCCAGTACGCCGATCCGGGCGCCAAGGCGACCGACCTGTGCGCTGGCGACCTGACGGCCAACATCGTCGTCGGTGGTGCGGTGGACCCGGCGGTTCTGGGCCCCTACACGGTCACCTACAACGTGAGTGACCCGTCGGGCCGCGCGGCCCCGCAGGTCACCCGTAACGTGACGGTGCAGGACACGCTGGCTCCCGCCATCACGGTCACCGGCCCGCTGTCGCAGCAGCACGAGTGCGGCTCGAGCTACATCGATCCGGGCGCCACGGCCAACGACCAGTGCGTTGGTGACGTGACCTCGCGCATCGTGGCCACCCGCACGGGCAACCCCAACGCTCCGGGCTCCTTCGACATCACCTACAGCGTGACCGACCTGGCGGGCAACAGCGCCACCTCGCCGGTCCGCCGCACGGTGACGGTGAACGACACCAGCGCTCCGACGCTGGCGCTCGTGGGCCCGGCGGTGGTGAACGTGGAGTGCGCCGCGGCCTACGCCGACCAGGGCGCTGTCGCCAACGACGCGTGCTTCGGGGACCTGACCGACGACATCGTGGACAACCGCACCGTGGTCAACACGGCGGTGCCGAACCAGTACACGATCATCTACAACGTCGCGGATCCGGCCGGCCAGGTCGCTCCGCCGGTCAGCCGCACGGTGAACGTGCGTGACACCCAGGCGCCCTCCCTCAACGTGGTGGGGCCGCTGGACACGACCTTCCAGTGCGGCACCACCTACCAGGACCCGGGCGCCACCGCGAACGACGCGTGCGCGGGTAACCTGACGAACCAGGTGGTCGCTACGTCCACGCCGGTGGCTGGTCAGCCGGGCGTCACGAGCATCAGCTACAGCGTGACGGATCCCGCCGGCAACACCACCACCTCGGCCGTCAGCCGCACCGTGCGGATGATCGACGAGGAGGCTCCGGTGGTGACGCTGGTGGGCGCCGCTACCGAGCGCAAGGAGTGCGGTACCCCGTACCTGGATCCGGGCGCCACGGCCAACGATGCGTGCGTCGGTCCTCTGACGGTCACGGTCTCCGGCACGGTGGACCACACCACGGCGGGTAACTACACGCTGACCTACACGGCGATGGACGTGGTGGGCAATATCGACACCGAGACGCGCGTGGTGACGGTGATCGACACCGTGGGCCCGTCCATCGTGCTCAACGGGGCCAACCCGATGTACCTCGAGTGCAAGGTGGACAGCTGGGTGGATCCGAAGGCGGTCTCCAACGACCTCTGCTCGGGTAGCCAGGAGATCACCGGCACGGGCGCCGTGAACACCGCGGTCCCGAACGGCTACACGGTCCGCTACGAGGACGCCGACAACTCCGGCAACCTGGGCGTGCCTGCCATCCGCAACGTGATTGTCCGCGACACTCTGGCTCCGGTCATGACCCTCAACGGTCCGAACCCGATGATCCTCGAGTGCGCGCTGGGCAACCTGAACAACGACCCGCTCGCCAAGGTGGAGGACGCCTGCTACGGCAACACCTCGCACACCGTCTTCCGTGAGTTCACCGACCTGAACATCAACCAGCCGGGTAACTACATCGCCCGCTACCAGGGTGATGACACGGTGGGCCACGTGGTGCAGATCACCCGCGACCTGCAGGTGGTGGACACCACGGCCCCGGTGCTCCAGGTGCAGAGCCAGGGTGAGACGGTCGAGTGCGGCACTCAGCCCAGCCTGGGTGTGACGGCGACCGACGCCTGCTACGGCCCGGTGCCGGTCATCGCCAGCCCGGCGTCGCTCCCGAGCACGCCTGGCACGTACACGGTGACCTACTCGGCGGTGGACCCGGCCGGCAACGTCGCTGACGGCAGCGGCGCGGTCACCCGCACCATCGAGGTCGTGGACAGCGTCGACCCGGTGCTGTCGATTGCCGACCAGGACGTCTATTACGAGTGCACGGGCTACGCGATCGGCAACGTGTGGAACGCTCCGGAGGCCACCGCCACCGACACGTGCGAGGGCTCCATCCCGGTGCACCAGTACAACACCGGCGACGACGACGAGGACGGCGTGCCTGGCTCCATCGACCCGGATGACTTCGGGCCTGGTCCCACCACCGAGGTCGAGGGCCTGTACTATGTGCAGTACCTGGCCTGGGATGAGACCTACAACATCCAGGGCGCGATCCTCTCGGTGTACGTGCGTGACACCCTCAAGCCGGTGCTGTGGCTCAACGACGACAACGACGGCGGCGACCCGGCCTACGAGCAGGTGGAGTGCTTCCTGCCTCGCACGGGCGGTCAGCAGGACCCCAACCCGTACGTGAACCCGGGCGCCTCGGCCGAAGACCAGTGCTACGGCGACCTGAACCAGGAAGTCGTCTCGTTCGGTGAGGTGAACAAGCAGGTCCCTGGCCTGTACACGCTGACCTACCGGGTGCGTGACGGCGCGTACAACTGGGCCGACGACGTGCAGCGCTCGGTGGAAGTCATCGACTCGCTGCAGCCGACGGTCACCGACCGCAACACGCACATCGGGTCGCCGGACGGCAACATGCGTACGGTGGAGCTGAGCCAGTGCGCGATTGCCGACGACCGGTGCGAGGGCGTGCTGGCCATCAACACCTACGGTGGCGTCGACGCCATCACCGTCAACGAGCCGGGCGATCACTCGAACGACATCGAGTACATCCCGGGCACGAGCTCCTTCAAGCTGCGCGCCAAGCTGAACGCCGATGGCTCCAGCCGCGTGTACACGGTGAACTTCACGGTGTCCGACTCCTCGGGCAACCAGACCGCGTCGCAGTGCTTGATCCGGGTTCCGCTCCCGCCGCGGGTGGTCTCTCCGGCCAACAACGGCGTGTCCAACACCAGCACGCCGACGTACACCGGTACCGCCACGCCGAACAGCACCGTCAGGGTGTTCGTGGACGGCTCCACCAACCCGGTGGGGACGGTCACGGCGGATGCGAATGGCGCCTGGTCCTTCACGCAGCCGACCGCGCTGGCCAACGGCCTGCACACGGTGTACGTGCGTGAGGTGGATGCGAACGGCCTGGAAGGCCAGTCCGCCGTCAACACCTTCCGCGTGCAGACGACGCTGGCGGGCCGCTAGTCCGGTAGCGAGATAAGTCTCAGGCGGCCGGTGCCCGGAACAGAGGGCACCGGCCGCTGTCTTTTTGAGGCACTCGGGTGGGGCAGGGGGCTCCCGCGCGTGCGGGGAGTGCGGTAGACCAGGGCAGGACCACGGCCTGGAGAAGAGCGCACCATGTGGCTGCCCCTACGTTCGGCATCCCTGCTGTTCCTGCTGCCCCTGGCCGTGGGCTTGTCCCCTGGCCCTGCCCGGGCCGCGGCGCCGTGCAACGCGGCCCCTGTGCTGACGAAGAACATCGGGACGCAAGGCGCGGGCGCTGACATCTCCGAGCCGGTGGACGTGAACGGGACGCTGTTCTTCGCGGCGAACGATGGCTCCCACGGCAAGGAGCTGTGGAAAAGCGACGGCACGCTTGCGGGTACGGTGCTCGTCCAGGACATCCGTGGTGGGCCAGCCAGCTCGAATCCCACGGAGCTCACCGTCATGGGTTCCACGCTCTTCTTCCTGGCTGAGGGGGGGCAGGGCGTCGGGCTGTGGAAGAGCAATGGGATGCCCGGCGGCACGGAGGAGCTCCAGTCCTTTCCGGGGATGACCGCGAGCTCTGGCGCCAAGCCCGCCACCGTGGGCAACACGCTCTACTTCGTGGCGGCTCAGGCGCTGAACGACTTCGAGCTGTGGAAGAGCAACGGCACGTCCGCGGGCACGGTGCTCGTCCGGGACATCTACCCCGGCCCGACAGGCTCATTCCCTTCGATGCTGACGGCCGTGGGCGACCAGCTCTTCTTCCAGGCCGGCGAGCCCGGCGGCGTCTCCACGCTGTGGAAGAGCGATGCGACGGGCACCGTGCGGATGAAGGACGTGGTGCCAGGAGCGGAGATCAACAGCCCCCAGAATCTGACGGCGGTGGGGCAGCTGCTCTTCTTCACCGCCAGCAGTTCGGCAGGCCACAGGACGCTCTGGAAGAGTGACGGAACGGCGCAGGGCACGGTGCTCGTGCGGGACTTCGAAGACATGCCCGGAGTGACGCCGCAGTCGCTCACCGCGGCGGGCAACACGCTGTTCTTCCAGCTCGACAGCCCGGACCACGGCCTCGAGCTGTGGAAGAGCGACGGGACGACGGCGGGCACGGGGCTCGTCAAGGACATCCAGCCAGGTAAGACCGGGTCCTCACTCCGCGAGTTCACCAGCGTGGGCAGCACGCTGTTCTTCGTGGCGAACGACGGGGTGCACGGGGAGGAGCTGTGGAAGAGCGACGGCACGTCCGCGGGCACCCGATTGGTGAGGGACATCGTCCTGGGCTCGAGCAACCCGATCTTCGGGACGCTGTCGGCAGGGCCCGGGGTGCTGCTGATGGAGGTGGATGATCTGCAGTCCGGCGGCGAGCCGTGGAGGAGCGACGGGACGGCGGAGGGCACCTACCGGCTGGCGGATCTCGCGCAGAACGCGAACAAGTCGACGCCGCGGGCCTTCAGCTACTCGGGCAACCACCTCTTCTTCGCGGCCACCCAGAGCGCCAGCATTGGAGAGGAACTGTTCGTCGTTTCCTTGCGCCAGGTGGACTGCACCGAGCCCACGCTCACCTGTCCGCCCGTGGAGGTCGAGGCGCTCAGCAGCCGGGGTGTCCAGCTGGACTACCCTCCCGTCGCGGCGACGGATGACGCGGTCTTCGGCCTGGCGGTGTACTTCGACCCGCCTCCCGGCATGCTGCCGCTGGGGACCACGAGGGTGAGGGCCGCCGCCCGGGACCTGGCGGGGAACCCCGACACCTGCAGCTTCGACATCTCCGTCGTCGACAAGACGCGTCCGGTGCTGCTGTGTCCGGAGCGGGTGGAGCAGGAGGCCACGGGCCCGAACGGCGCGAGGCCCCACTTCTTCGTGGTGGCCAGTGACGCCGTCACCGAGGCCAGCCAGCTCTCCGTGGAGTACCAGCCCAGGCTGGACAATGACTTCCCCATCGCCACGACCAACGTCACCGTGACCGCGATGGATCAGGCGCGCAACCGGCAGACGTGCACCGTCGAGGTCGCCATCCGCGACACGACGCCGCCCCAGCTCAGGTGCCCGCCAGACTGGTTCCAGGTGGCCACCAGCGAGGAGTCACTGAACGTGGACTACCCGCTGGAGGTGCTGGATGCCGCCACTCCCAATCCGCAGCTCACCATCAACCACCCGCCCAGGAGCCGCTTCCCCCTGGGAGAGACGGTGGTGGACGTGCAGGCGCGTGACGGAGCGGGGAACACCGCGCAGTGCTCCTTCAAGGTCCAGCTCGTGGATCCACAAGGGCCCGCGATCTCCTGCCCGGAGACGCAGTACGCGCAGTCCTCGGGAGGGCAGGACGTGGTGGTGAACTTCTCCGAGGCGGTGGCGACGGACAACCTGGGGCAGGTCATCGTCAGCTACAGCCACGCACCAGGCAGCGCCTTCCCCGAAGGAGAGACCGAGGTCACCGCCACGGCGAGCGATCTGGGAGGACAGACCGCCACCTGCACCTTCAAGGTCGTGGTGGAGCGGGGCAGCGGTGTGCCGAGCACCACGTCCTGCCAGGCGGGGCCCTGGAGTGGGGGCCTGGGGTGGCTGTTGCTGGTGCTGATTCCCGCGTGGGCCCGCCGCCGGGCCGGGAGGGGAGAACGGTGAGCCGCTCGTTCGAGTCGTATCGCGCTGAGTTCCCCGTGCTGGAGAAGCAGCTGTACCTCAACCACGCGGGGGTGGCGCCCACCAGCACGCGGGTGGCCACCGCCGTGCGCGAGTGGATGGATGACGTGGTGGGGAACGGCGTGAAGTACGAGCGCGGCTGGGAGGCCCGAGCCGAGAAGGTGCGGGGGCTGGCGGCACGCATCATCAACGCCGAGCCGGACGAGATCGCCTTCGTGCGCAACACCAGCCACGGGCTGGGACTGGTGGCCGAGGGGTTGGACTGGCGGCCCGGGGACGAGGTGGCGGTGGCCGCCTCGATTGAATACCCCTCCAACGTCTACCCCTGGCTGCACCTGAAGGATCGCGGCGTGGAGGTACGGGAGATCGTCCCCCGGGACGGAGGCATCACCCCGGAGGCGGTGGCGGCGGCGCTCACGCCGCGCACGCGGCTGGTGGCGGTCAGCTCGGTGCAGTACGCCAGCGGCTACCGCACGGACCTGGATGCGGTGGGAGCGCTGTGCGAGCGCGCGGGCGTGCTGCTGTGCGTGGACGGCATTCAGAGCGTGGGCTGCCTGCCGGTGGACGTGAAGCGCAGCCGCATCCACTTTCTGAGCGCGGACAGCCACAAGTGGATGCTGGGCATCTCGGGCATCGGCTTTCTGTACGTCGCCAAGGAGCTCCTGCCCCGGTTGCGCCCCGTGCTGGTGGGGTGGCGCAGCACCACGGATGCGTGGAACTTCCACCGCTCACACTTCGAGCTGCGCTCGGATGCCCGGAAGCTGGAGGAGGGCAGCCACGCTTACACCGGCATCTACGCGCTGGGAGCGGCGCTGGAGCTGCTGCTCGAGGTAGGCCCGGCGGCCATCGAGGGGCGCATCCGCGAGCTGCTCACCGTGCTGGACGAGGGCCTGCGCGCCCAGGGCTGCGAGA
>DASVVJ010000659.1:0-21192 GCA_036389955.1 Myxococcaceae bacterium | reverse complement strand
CTTGGGCCCCTGAGCGCACCGAGGCCGCGTGTCCCGAGGGAATGTTCCCGGGGCTCGCGGCCTCTGTGTTTGACGCTTTTACTCGCTCAGCCGGCGGAAGAGGAACACGCCTTCCTTGTTCGCGGTGACGATGTCCTTCAGCCCGTCTCCGTCCACGTCGGTCACCTCGAACTGCGTTCCCACCCCGGAGTCCTGCTCTGGGTCGAGCTCGTGGCGGACCCACGTCACGGTACCGTCTGACGCTCTCCGGGCCTCGAAGGCATAGAGGACCGCGGGGGCATCAGGGTCCACATCCCCCTGCGGGCCATGTGCCCACCGGCGCTTGCCGGTGATCAACTCCGGGCGCCCATCGCCGGTGAGGTCGGCCAGCTCCAGCGCGTGCGACTGCGAGAACGAGTCGTCGATGATCGACCGCGTGAAGACGAGCCGGTCCTCGCCCGCCACGGGAGCCTGCTGCCGGTGCCAGAAGACGCCCTTGGCGTGGGCGGAGCTGCTCACCACGTCCGCCCGCCCATCCTCGTCCACGTCGAAGACATGCATCTGCGCGCAGTCCGGGCCCAGGTCCGCCGGGACGAACCGGTACGCGGCCCCGTCCGAGGCGAGGAACACGCCGATGATCGTGAGGAAGTCGTTCCGGCCGTCGCCGTTGATGTCTCCGTAGCCCAGGCCATGTCCCGGAATATCCCCGGGCGCCGTGGCGAGCACGCGGGTGGCCACCGTGCCCCCGTCGAACGAGGCCGCCACCAGGTCGCGCCCCCGCGTGAACACCAGCGACGGCCGGGCGCTTCCGGGCAGCCTCAGGAACAGCGGGCTCTCGGTGGACGCGGGGTCCGCGACCGAAGGCGTGGCCCACTGGGTGCCGGGAGGCTGCAGCTGGAGCCAGCGCGCAGGCCCCAGCGGAAAGGCCACTACGATCAGGTCCTGCCGGCCGCTGGGCCCGAAGTCGCCGCTGAACACGGCGAAGGCCTCACTGAACTGCGTGGCGGGATCCAGCGGCTGCTGGGCAATCAGCTCGCGGCGGCTCCACTCGGGAGCCACATAAGCGACCGCGCCCGCCAGCACATCCCGGTCCCCGTCCACGTCGAAGTCGACCACGGTGACGCCCTCGGCCCGGAACGCGGTGTCGAGCACTCGCTTCTCGAAGCGCAGCCCCTGTCCCGCAGGCGGCGGTGGAACGGGCTGGGCCTGGCTACAGCCCACCCCCGTCACTGCGAGAAGGCAGGACCCCAGGATGAATCGGACGCTCCATGGAAGGCGCTTGCGCATCATGGCCCGAGTCTTCCATGCGCCCAGCTGCGCTCAGGCCTTTTTCGGGCGGTCTTCCTGGATGGCGTCACGTGTTCCACGTTGCACGTCTCCGGAGCCGTCATAGGGCACTCCGACCTCCGTGCGCTGCCCTCCGTGCTGCCCGGTGACGTCGTTCAGTTCTTCGCTGCGCCCCTCTGCCGGCACCCGGTCACCGTCCTCCTCCGGATCCTTCTGCTTCGCCGGATCCAGGGGGATGCCCATGCTGCGCTCTTTCCACTCCTTCGGGTCCATTCCAGTCCGCTCCTCTCGAGGTGGGTTTCCTCTAAAGGTGCGGATGGACCTGACTCGGACAGCGAGGGCCCGGATGCCTGCACGGTGGGCGGGCGGGGACGCGGGAACCCTCACCCCAGCCCTCTCCCGAAGGGAGAGGGGGCTTTCAGTTCAGCAGTGGGGGCTTGGCTCTGGGCTGCGGCCGGGCCTGCATCAGCTCTAGCCCCTGGCGCGTCAACAGGAAGCGCACCACCCCCGAGCCCCGCTCCGTGTCGATCTCCGCCTCGAAGGCCGGCCCGACAATGCCTCCCAGGTGCACGTCCTTGCCCAGGTTGCGCACCTTGCCGGAGATCAGATCTCCCGCCACCTGCCCCACCGCGTCTCCGCGCTGGTACATCTCGTACGCCGTCTGGTGCAGCGTCATCGCCAACGAGGGCGTCAGCTGCTGCGTGCTGAACAGCACCGAGATGAGCGTCCAGTACGGCGGGGCCTGGTCGTCGTCGTCCATCGCTCCCATCCTACCCAATCAGGGGCCGCTGCGGGCGCGAGGCTGACGGCGCTCGGCAATCTGCTCCGCCAGGCTCACCTGCTGCTTCCAGTGCCCGTACAGGCGTCCTTGGGATGCCAAGAGGTCCAGCCGGCGCTGCGTCTCCTCGTCCACCCGGCCCGGCGGCGCGTCCCGGTACGGGGTGCCCGGCAGCGGCATGAAGGTGTGCCCGTGCACCCGCGCGCCCAGCCCGGACAGCTGCTCCATCAGCCCCAGCGTCGCGTCGATGTCCTCGCGCCCCTCGCCCGGCAACCCCAGGATGAAGTCCACGTTCGGCAGAAAGCCCGCCTCCACCGAGAGCCGCACCGCCCGCACCACCGCCTCCGTGTCGTGCCCCCGGTGGCTGCTCTGGAGAATCCGCTCCGAGCCCGACTGCCCGCCGATGATGAGGTTGTCGTTGGCCACGTACCGCTTGAGCAGCGCCAGCGACTCGGGCGTCACGTGCTCCGGCCGCACCTCCGAGGGGAACGTGCCGAAGAAGATGCGCCCCTCGGGCGCCATGGCCTCCTTCAGCGCCGCCAGCAGCTCCTCCACCGCCGCCAGGTTCACCGCCTCGTCCACCGAGCCGTAGGACAAGGAGGTAGGCGAGATGAAACGGATGTCCCGCCGCCCCGAGCGCCGCAGCACCCGCGCCCACTCGGCCACGTTGCGCACGCTCCGGTGCCGGAACCGTGCCTTGTTCAGGAACGGCGTCTGGCAGAAGCGGCAGGCGTAGATGCAGCCCCGGGTGATTTCGATGGCTCCGAACTTCACATGCCTCGCCGCGAACGGCGGGAAGCCGTCCAGGTCCGTGACGCCCTCGCCCCGCCCGTTGTGCACCACCCGGCCGCTCTCCAACCGCGCCAGGCCCCGCGTGGCCTTCGGGTCCTCGCCTCGCTTGAGCCGCCCCAAAAGCTCGCGCAGCAGGTACTCACCCTCACCCACCGCCACCAGGTCGAAGCCCGCGCGCAGCGTCTGCTCCGTCTCCGCTGTCGCGTGCACGCCTCCAGCGATGCAGAGCACCCGCCGCCCTTCCAGCCGCTCGCGGACCCAGGTGAGCTCCTCCACCGCCGGGCCGAAGCTCGCCGAGTAGAACGACCACGCCCCCACCACCGTGTAGCCCTCGTCCACGCACTGGCGCAGCGTGGCCAGCAGGGACTCGCGATCCCGCGGAAAGTGGATGGGCACGTCCGCCAGGTCCGGGTCCGATTCGACCGCTCCTGCCAGCACCGTGAAGGCGTACTTGCCCGGGTACTGGTAGCTCAGGACGAGCGCGACCTTCCCGTTCGAATCCATGGGCGTCATGCGCTGGGGGGCAGCCGCTGCGCCGCGAACCTCGAGGCGTCCGTGTTCGGGTAGCGGTGCACGATGTAGCGGTACACGCTCTGGGCCCGCTGCGCGTCGCCCATGCGCTCACCACACAGCCTCGCCAGCAGCACCAGCGCTTGCGGCGCCGTGGGCGCATTCGGCGCCACGTCCGCCGCCGTCTCGAAGGCCTTTGCCGCCAGCGGGAAGTCTCCGCCCGTGGCCGCCGCCCTCGCCACGAAGAGGTGCTGCTCCGCGGGCAAGCTCGACAGCTGCGCGGACACCAGCTCCCGGTACGCGCTCAGCGCGCCCGCCATGTCCTTCGCGGTGATGGCGTCCGCCACCCGCTTCAGTGAGTCCGCCGATGCCGCCACCGCCGGGCTCGCATCCGGCGCCTCGGTCAGGAACTCCGTCGCCCGCGCCACGCGGCCACCTGGTGCCGGGGTGACGGCCTTGCTCGGAGTCCGCGCCGGCAGCTGGCCCTCGGGCCGGGCCTCGGGAAGCACCCGCTCGTAGTAGTCCTCCTCCATGCCGTAGCCCACCTGGTCCCCGCGCACGTACAGCAGCAGGCCCAGCAGGTGCGCCATCAGAAAAGGCATCATCAGCGACAGCGTCTGGGGAATGAGGCGCGAAATCACGGGCACCTCCGCCGCCTGCAGTTGCCCCAGCAGAATCCCCAGCCCCCCGTCGATGCCCAGGCACACCGCCATCGCGACCAGGACCAGCATGTAGTCCGCGCCCAGCTTGAACGCCCAGCTCACCATCGCCACCGGGTTGAGCAACGTCAGGAACGAGGTGTTCGTCGCCGCCACCATGAACGCGATGGGCCCGTAGAACAGGCACCAGCCCAGAATCAGCAGGAAGATCGGATCGCTGTAGAACGGGCCCTGGGACTCGTCGCTCCCCAGCCCCCGGGAGAACACCAGGTAGGCCACCGCCGGCACCCAGATGAAGAGGCTGCTGACGATGCCTCGAAACAGCGGGGTGGTGATGTCCGAGACGGAGGAGAAGTCCGGCACCTCCATCTCCACGCCCCGCGCCGCGCACATGAAGACGTAGAACAGATAGGCCCACGTGGCTCCCGCCGCCGCCAGGGCTCCCAGGCCCCCGCCCAGAAACTGCGCCACCGTGGTGAACAGCCCCAACGCCGCCAGCGACAGCCACGTCGAGGGCAGCGTCAGAAACCGCCACGCGCCCACCAGCCGCGTCCCGTACGAGCGATGCGAGCGGTGCAACTTCAGCGGCACGGCCCGCTCGCCACAGCGGCAGCACGTCTCCAGAGGCGTGAGGAGCGAGTTCTCCTCCGCCGCCACACATTGAGGGCACAACGAGGAATGACACCCTTCGCAGAACCAGCCGGCACGCGTCGCGGGGTGGGTCCTGCATCGGGCGGGAGGGGAGGCAGCCATGGGAGGCGCAGCCTAGCTCAGCCTCCCCCTCACCCCAAACCCCTGGAAACACAGGGAAAAAGGGGGTCGCAACTTCGGGCCTTCCTGGCCGATAATAAGGGTGGGACCCGATCTGTGATCCAGGCCGGGCCCTTCTCTGGAGAAGCCATGAACATCAACAGCCTGGGCGGACCGCGGATGACGCCGCTGACCTCCGCCAACAGCGCCTCCTCGCCCGCTCGTACCAGCTTCGGCTCGCTCCTGCAGGGCGCTGGCGCTCCCAAGCCGGGCGCCGGCCAGCTCACCGGCGGTAACGTCATCTCCGCCGCCATCAACATCAACAGCAACCCCGGCATCCCTACCGGCGTGGGCGCTCCCTACCAGCAGACGACGCCTCAGGCTCCCGCTCCGGCCGCCGGTGGCGCTCAGCCCGGCTCGGAGTTCAACGGCGAGCTGAAGACCACTTACGACGCGCAGAAGATGGCGATGATGAAGCAGCTCGCCGTCCTCTCCATCACCTCGTTCGCCTCGAGCACCTTCTCGCTGGGCAACAACCGCATCCAGCTCGAAGTGGCGGACTGACGCTTCACCCCGAGGCGCTCGCGGCTGGCCCTACCCGGCGAGCCGCTGGAGCGCCTCCCAGCAGGCGCGCACGTGTGGCTCCTGCGTGCGCGCGGCCCCAATCGCCATGCGCAGCACGTACCTCGCGGACTGGCCGCCCACGCCCGGCAGCACCGTGTGCGTGAGGAACACGCGGCCGCTGGCGTTGAGCTGATCCAGCAGCGCCCGGTTGCGCGCATCCGTGGCCTCGGGAGACTCGCCCGGGCACGGCGCCAGGCGGAAGCACACCAGGCTCAGCGAGCGCGGAGCCGCCAGCTCGAAGCGCGCGTCCGCCCGCACCCAGGACTCGAAGAGCTCCGCCAGCCGCACGTGCTCGCGGACGTAGGCCCGCAGGCCTTGCGCGCCGTAGTGCCGTAGCACGAACCACAGCTTCAGCGCCCGGAAGCGGCGGCCCAGCGGCACCTGCCAGTCCCGGTAGTCAATCACCGCGCCGCTCGCGCTGGCCGCGTTGCGCAGGTACTCGGGCGTCACACTCAGCGCGTCCAGCAGCGCGCCCCGCTCCCGCGTGTAGAAGGCGTTACAGTCGAAGTTGGTCAGCAGCCACTTGTGCGGGTTGAAGGCGAACGAGTCCACCCCCTCGAGCCCCTCGCCCACGCTCCGGTGCTCCGGGCAGATGAGCGCCGCGCCCGCCCACGCCGCGTCCACGTGCAGCCAGCCGCCCATGTCCGTGAGCCCCGTGCGCGCCATGGCCTCGCCCATGGACTTCAGCGGGTCCATCGCCCCCGAGGAGGTGGTGCCCAGCGTGGCGCACACGAAGAACGGCTGCCGCCCCGCTGCCAGGTCCTCGGTGATGGCGCGCTCCAGCGCCTCGGGGCGCAGCGCGTAGCCCGCATCCGTCTCCAGCATGCGCACGTGCACCGTGTCGCCCGCGTCCTTCGCCACCCCGCACAGCATGGCCGCCTTGAGCACCGAGGAGTGCGCCTGCGTGGAGGCATAAGCCACCAGCGGCGCCTCGCCCGGGCGCTTGCGCCGCACCCGCGCGCGCGCCGCCACCATGGCCACCATCGTCGCCTCGCTCGCGGTGCCCTGAATGACGCCGCCACCGGTGCCCGAGGTGGAGCGGAACGACTCCGGCAGCCCCGTCAGCTCCGCCAGCCAGTCCAGCACCCGCGTCTCCATCTCGGTGGCCGCGGGGCTGGTGGACCAGAGCATCCCCTGCACGCCCAGGCCCGCCGACAGCAACTCCCCCAGCACCGAGGGGCCTGACGCATTGGCCGGGAAGTACGCAAAGAAGGACGGCGACTGCCAGTGGGTGAGGCCCGGCAGCACCACCGACTCGAGGTCCTGGAAGATGGCCTCCCAGCCCTCGCGCCCGCCCAGCCCTTCCTCCGGCGGGTGCAGCGGCAGCCTGGCCGCCACCTCTCCCGGCGCCACCTGAGAGCGCACGGGGAACGACTCCAGCCGCCCCCAGTAGTCGGCAATCCAGTCCACCATCCGGTGGCCAAGCTGCCGGAAATCCTCCGCTTCCAGATGGGGCACTGCCCCCTTGTGCTCTTCGCTCATGGACGGGCGGGCACCCTAGTGGCGCCCCTCCGGGGTGTCGAGCGCCCCACAGATGTAGACGGCGGCAACTTTAATGTTGACGGCGGCAACACCATTGTTTACAACGTCAACATGAAGCGGCGGGAGTGAGTCCCCACCGTGCTCGCCGAGGTGGCCCATGAATGAAGAGCTGATCCTGAAGGTGCTGAATGTGCCGGTGCTGGTGGGCTGGCTGGCGATGCTGCTGGCGCCTCGCAGCCGCTTCACCCGCTGGCTGGTGCAGAGCGACGTGCTGCCGCTGGGCATCGGCGTGCTGTACCTGGTGCTGGTGGTGCCCCACCTGCCCGGGCTGCTGGGCGAGTTCGGCAGCCTGGCGAGCATTGGCGCCGCGCTGCAGCGCCCCGGAATGCTGCTGGCGGCGTGGATTCACTACCTGGCCTTCGACTTCCTGGTGGGCCGGGTGGTGCTCGCGGATTCCCAGCAGCGCGGCATCCCTCACCTGGCCGTTGTGCCATGCCTGGTGCTCACCTTCATGCTCGGGCCGGTGGGCTACCTCACCTACGCCGGCGTGAGGCTGTTCTTCCGCCGCTTCCGCCCCGCCGTGGCCCCGCTGCCCACCGCCGCCCACTGACTTTGCCTTCCCGCCTTTCTCAGGAGACTCGCCATGTCTGCCTCCCTTCCCGCTGTGCGTACCCTCTGGAACCGGGCCTGGGCCCTCTCTCCGCTGCTCACCGTGAGCACCGCCGTCATGGTGCTGGGCGGGCTGTTCACCTCGGCCGCGATGGTGTTCGACCCCCGCCAGCTCGTGGGCGAGCCGCTGTGGCTCAAGCCCACCAAGTTCTACGTCTCACTGGCCATCTACAACGCCACCCTCCTCTACTTCCTGTCCTTCCTCTCGCAGCACCGGCGGTTCGTTCGCGGGGTGGGCGCCATCCTGGCCGCGTGCGGCGCGCTGGAGATGGTGGCCATCACCCTGCAGGCCGCACGCGGGGTGCGCAGCCACTTCAACGTCGCCACGCCGTTCGACAGCGCCGTCTTCGCCGTCATGGGCGTGGCCATCCTGCTGCTGTGGGTGACGATGATGGTGGTGGCCATCGTGCTGGTGCGCAGCAAGCTGGAGGACCGTCCTCTTGCCTCGGCCCTGCGCGTGGGCCTGCTGGTGGGTGTGCTGGGCGCGGCGCTGGGCCAATTCATGGTCACCCCCAGGTCCGAGCAGCTCGCCGTCGCGAAGGCCGGTGAGAAGCTGGTGGAGTCCGGCTCGCACACCTTCGGCGGCAAGGATGGAGGCCCGGGCCTGCCGCTCGTGGGCTGGAGCACCACCGCCGGCGACATGCGGCCGGCGCACTTCCTGGGGCTGCACGGCATGCAGGTGCTGCCCTTCCTCGCCGTGCTGCTGGCCCGCCGCCGCAACCGCTCCGAGTCCCAGCGCCTGGCCCTGATCCGCGCCGCGGGCGTGGCCTACGCCGGGCTTACCGGGGTGCTCGCCCTCCAGGCCCTGCGCGGTATGCCCATCACCCAGTGGGACATGACGGGCACCGTGAGCCTGGCGCTGGTGGGGCTGGCGGGCCTGGCCACCTTCGCGCTGAGCCTGGGGCGCAAGCAGCAGGTCCGCATCGCGCCCGCCTGAGGACTCGCTATCGCCGGGGCCGGACGAGCAGGATCTGCTCGGCACGGCCCACATGCCCCCGGGCGTCGAAGAGGTCGGTGCTCGTGAGGCCGTGGCCCGAAGGTCCGAAGATCACCCGCGTGTCAAAGCCGGTCCAAGCGCCGGCTGGCTGGCGGAATACGTGAATGGTGAGGTCGACATTCGGGAACTGCCACTCCTCTGGCCGGTGACGGACCGCGATCCCGTTGGCCGTGTCCACGAGCAGCGCGAAGCGGGCGAAGTCGCTCACGGGCTCACCCGCGACGATCGCCAGGGGCGTGGTGATCCACGCCGTGGTCCGGCCCGGGCTGGGCCCCTCGATGACGCGCATGTCGATCGATACGATGTAGTCGCCCGGCCACACGCTGGTCAGGTCGAACGCACGGCCACGCTCGGGCGGCGGCAAGGGCTCACGTGCGCCGCCCTCGACCGCGGACGTGTCACTGGCCGAGAGCAGCCACACCCGCGCGCGGAGCACGGGCCGGCCATGCTGCGATAGGATCCCTTCGACGAGGTCGATGGCGCGGCCGGGACGCATCATCTCGAACCTCACGTCACACTCGGTGAAGTCCAGAACGCCCAGGTAGTCGTAGCTGATGCGCGTCACGAGCTTGCCGTCATTGGGGCGTTCGGCGAGCCAGCGCTGCAGCTCATGCATGAGCAGTCCATTGACCGGACTGATGTGCAGTTCGTCCGGATTCCACGCGCCAGCGCAGGGCCGCTGCGGAAGAAACCGGCGGCCTTCCGTGCGGACAAAGTACGCGTATTGTTCAGTCATCGGTCATGCCTCCCCATCAGGAGCATGGTATGGGCTTGCGGATGAAGGATCCTCGGGACTTCATCCCCGACGTGCGCGACGGACTCACGCGCGCCGAGCGCATCATCCTCCACACCCTGCACCACCTGGAGCAGGAGCGCGGTGGGCGCTCCGTGCCGACGGCCATGCTCTATGGGCACGTCGTCGAGCACATCTCCCTGAGCCCTGACGAGTTCCAGCAGATCCTCGGGCGGCTCGTCGGCCGCTCGGGCCCGCCTTCCCCTTCGGAAGTGGGCAAGCCGAAGCGGCCTTGAGCGAAGCGCGCTCATGACCGCAGGTCTCGTGCAACGGTGATCGTGAAGGTCGTTCCGGTGGCCTGCGTGCTTTCGACCCTCACCGCGCCTCGGTGCGCCTTGGCCAGTCCCTCGACGAGGGTCAGCCCCAGGCCCCAGCCCTTCTGAGTTCTAGAGCCGGCTGAGTCAATCCGCCGGTACTGCTGAAACAAGAGCTTCTGGTCCTCTGGAGAAATGGGCGGGCCCCAGTTGTGGACAGAGAGCACTACCTCGTCGGGCCCGTTCTCGGCCAGGCTGACGGTGACAGCCTGGTCACGGGCCCCGTATTTGATGGCGTTGCTGCACAGGTTCTCGAGGATTCGCCTCATCCCGCTACAGCTCCAGTAGCCGTGAATCTCGGCGGGCGCGTTCAGCACGAACCGGTCGCCATGCACCAGCGACAGCTCCTCCAGCGTCTCCCGCGTCAGTGCGGTCAGCTCGCACTCCGAGACGTCCACGGGCAGCCCCTCTCCGGCGCTGATCCGGTTCGCGTCCAGCAGGTCCCGGATCATCTGGTCCGCCCGGTCGAGGTTCTCGCTGATCCTCGCCGCCAGCTTGTAGAGCGCGGTGGGGTCCCCTGCCTTCCGCGCCACCATGTGGGCATTCAACTTCGCGGCAGTGAGGGGCGTTCGCAGATCATGCGTGAGCGTGGCAACGAACCGCTCGCGCAAGTCGCGCTCTTCTTCCAGGCGCGCGGTGAACGTCTTCTGGTCATGGATGTCGGTATTGGCACCGATCCACTTGAGAATCCTTCCCTCGGAATCACGAATCGGCACGCCTCGGACCAGATGCCAACGGTACTGGCCATCGGTGCCGCGCCGGAACCGCTGCTCCATGAGAAAGTCGTTGCCGGTCTCTACCGCCTCTCTCAAGCGCGGCCGGGTCTGTTCCACGTCCTCGGGGTGCATGGGCTGGGTGTCCGCATCGTCCCAACGCGTGCCCCGAGGTAGCCCCAGGTACTTGAACCACCAGTCGTTGTACCAGTCGACGAAGAAGTCAGCCGTGGCGGTCCAGATGATCTGCGGCAGGGCATTGGCGATCTGCCTGAACCTTGCTTCGCTCTCCTCAATCCCCCTGCGGGTCTCCACCTGCTCCGTCACATCGACCATCAGGCACGTCACCGCACGAACCGCTTCCTGCGGGTCCTTGAGAGGGGTGCAGCTGACGTTGAAATAGAGCCGCCGCGGTAGGCCCTTCTCATCCGTGAACGTCATGGGAAGTTCGGGCCAGACATGCGGCGCCCCAGTCTCGTAGACCTTGTGGATGAGAGGAAGGATGTGCGCGGCCTCCTCCTCGGAGAACGCCTCCTGGAAGGCTTTTCCGAGCACGCTTCGCCTCACCATGCTCTCGAAAGGAGGATTCACCAGGGCGAACCGATGCTCACGCCCCGACAGGACCATCATGGGCGTGGGGGCCCTCATGAAGACTTCCTGGAGCTCTTGATGCGCAGAGCCGAGATGCTCCTTGGCGGCACGCGTCCGGGACTGGGCAAGCCGCATGAAGCGCGCGCTCGCCTCCGCCACGGCCTGCTCGAGGGCCGCCAGGAGAAGGTCGCGCTCCATCAGGGTGAGAGGACCTTCCTGCTCCAGCACCTGGAAGATGACCTCCCGAAGGAGCTGGTACTCGCGGAACATGTGATGAAGCGAGGAGTCCTCGAGGTGCGAGCATGGGTACCCGGCGTCCTCAGGAAGGCTGTTCAGAACTTCCTCGGTGATGGGCCGGTGGCTCGCTGAAGCCAGCGCCGCCACCAGGCCATCCAGCAGCTGCAGCAGATGGTGGCGGAGCCGCGGCTCCTCCCGCGCCCGTGCCGGGATGGCCTGGCGGATGCGCTCCATGCAGAGCGCGATGACCCGCTCCTTGTGAGCCTTCAGCCGCTCCGAAGCGGGCCGCTGTGCTTCAGGTTTCCGATCCATGGACGCTCGATTCCGCGCCACGCTGCCAGGCCCTCTCAGGCCACTCCTCCCCTGCCTAACCTAGGCCTGCCCGGGCCTCAGCCCAAGAGGCTCTGTCTCCCTGCTTGCTGTGGGTTCGACCCCTACTCCAGAAAAAGCTTAAATAACTGCAAATCAAGCCTAAACTGCCCACCCTCCACGCAGCCGCCCTTGGGGCCTGGGGACGTTCATGAGAATCGCGTTGTCGTGTGCAGTCTTGTTGGTTGCGGCGCCGGCGTTCGCGCAGGTGGATGCGCAGCGCAACCTCGAGCGCATCGTCGCGGAGCGGGCCGCGTTCCCCGCCGGCACGCGGGTACTGAGCGTGCAGTTGCAGGACGAGCGCGCGGTGGTGGAGCTCAGCCCAGAGGCCGTCGCGCAAGGGCTCGGAGATGAACAGGCGGACGAGATGACGCGCGAGCTGCTCGCGGGCCTGGACTTCTTCACCGCGATTCGCGAAGTCGAAGTCCTCGTCGAGGGCCAGCCGCTCTGGAAGTACCTCCCGGCCGCCTCCGAGCCTCCTGCCGCCGAGGCGCGCAGCTTCTCCGCCGCGCGCACGCCCCTGGACGCGCTGTCGCTGGAGCTGGCGGGCAGGAAGATTGCCCTGCACCCCAGCCACGGCAGCTACTGGAACAACACCACCCGGCGCTGGGTGCGCTCGCAGCGCACGCTCACCGGCCCCAACCCCGCCACGCAGCCGCCTCCCGGCTGGCAGGGCAGCACCTATACCCCGAGCGACGAGTACTTCTGGAACCGCGGCTTTCAGTGGGGCTCCATCTACGAGGACGACATCACCATCCACGTGATTCGCTTCGTGAAGGAGTACCTGGAGTCCTCCGGCGCGCAGGTGTTCGTCTCGCGAGAGCTGTCCGACGACGCGGGCCTCTATGACCACAACGGCTTCGGCTACCCGAATGCCGCCTTTCCCCTGCCCAGGAAGCAGGTCGCCTCGAAGTACCACCTGCAGGAGCACGGCGTGCCGCGCTGGGTCTGGGACGAGCCAGGCCTGAGCGCCCAGAGTGACAAGGACATCCGCGCCCGGCCGTACTACGCGAACTATGTCGGCGCGGACCTGTCCATCAGCCTGCACACCAACGCCTTCGCGGACGGCGGGGCCCGGGGCACGGAGACCTACTGGTACACGGCGAAGTACCCGCACCTGCAGGAGAGCGCCAGGCGCTTCGCCACCGTGCTGAACGAGGGCACGGTGAAGTCCATTCGCGAGTACTTCGATGACAGCTACGGCCGCCAGGCCTACGTGAATCCCTACCCCGCGCTGGGCGTTCCCGAGTGGCCCTACTACGCGCCCTACCCCTCTCCGTTCGACTACGGCGGCTACACCCGGTGGAACGACCGCGGGGTGAAGACCTCCAACTTCGGAGAGATTCGCGAGGCGCAGATGCCGGCGGCGCTCATCGAGCTGGCCTTCCACGACAGCTGGAAGTGGTACCCGGACAACCTCTTCCTCCAGGACCCCATCTTCCAGGCGACGTCGGCCTGGGGCATGTACGAGGGCGTCTGCCGCTACTTCGGCATTACCCCCAAGCCGCGCCTGGCCTCGAAGCTGGTGGCGGGCCAGGTGCCCACCCTGGTGGGACCGAACCAGCCGTTCAGCGCGTCGGTGACGTTCCAGAACCAGGGCATGACGTGGAACTGGGGCCGCCGGTGGGCGGGCGGCGTGTACGCGCCCTACACCGTGTGGCAGTTGCGCGCGCTGGAGGGCCAGGCGGAGCTGTCCGCGCCCGAGCGCATCTCCATTGCCGAGACGGACACCCTGCACCCGGGGGACGCCAAGGTGTTCGAGGTCCCGCTCGTGTCACCCGCGTCGAGCGGCCTGTACCCGCTGCGGCTGAGGATGACGAAGGCGGACGCGCGCGGCGGGGACTTCGGAGAGGAGTTCTCGGCGCTGGTGCGGGTGGACGCGGATGCTCCCGCCATCTCCGTCGCGTCGCCCCAGCCCGAGGCCTACCCCTACGGCACGCAGCGCATCGAGTTCGGCGCCGAGGACACGTGGAGCGGCGTCTCGGAGCTGACGGCTACGCTCGACGGCAAGCCGGTCACCTCCGGTGAAGAGGTTGCCGGACTGCTGCCCGGAGAGCACACCCTGGTCGTCTCGGCCCGGGACGGGCTGGGCAACACCACCACCTTCACGCGCACCTTCACGGTGGTGAACTCCCCGGGAACAGTGACGGGAGGGGGCTGGGCGAAGCTTGCGCAGAAGAAGGCCACCTTCGGTGTGCAGGTGCTGATGACGCCGGGCGCCTCTCACCCGGTGGGGCACTTCACCTTCCATGACCACGACCTGCGGCTGACGCTGCACAGCGAGCAACTGCAGGCCCTGGGCCTGTCGGGCGGCACCGCCACGGTGTCCGGCACCGCCACCGTGAACCACGAGCCCGGCCACGGGTTCCTGCTCGAGCTGACCGAGGGAGCCACCGGCAAGGGCGGCTTGCTCCGGCTCACGCTCGATACCGGCTACCGCCTCGAGGCGCCGCTGGAGGGCGGCAACATCACCCTGCTGCCCGCTCCTTAGTTTAGGCGAGGCTCTCCGGCTGGGTGGCGATCCAGCGCGCCAGGTCCATCACGGAGAGCATGCCCACGACGACTTCGTCCTTCGTGACGACCGGGAGGTGGTGCACGCCCCGGGCGGCGAACAGCCGGGCGGCCTCGGCGAGCGAGGCCGTCTCGAGCAGCTTCGCCACGTCCGTCGTCATGATGCCCTCGACGAGGACTCCCAGGCAGTTGGGAGGAAAGTGGCCTCCCTCCTCGAACGCATCGTCCTCGTCCTCATGGCTGTGGCCCCGGACCAGGTCGCTCTTCGACACCATGCCGTGGAGGACGCCCTCATCGTCCACCACGGGGGCCGCGCGGATGTGCTTCTTCTCGAAGAGGTGCGCAAGCTCGTCCAGGTTGAACTCGCTGTCCACGCAGCTCACCTTGGCCGTCATGATTTCGGAGACCGGTGTGCTCCTCAGCCGCTTGCCCAGGTCCCCTCGGGTCTTCTTGCCCTGAAGCACTGCCACCGGAACCCGGCACTGGAGTGAAGCCTCACCGTCGGGCCGGGTCACCTGGCCCTCGCAGCGCTTGCAGCCCATGCATTGCTCGAGCGGCACCGAGGTCTTCGAGAGCGGGCAGCAGGCCGAGTTTGCCTGCACGATCTCTCCCTCGGCGTACTCGGTGGACCGTACCTGAACGGGGACATGGACCACCGTCTCCCGATTGCCAGCTTGCTTCATGGTCAGCTCCTTCGAAGTCACCTGACCCCGCGATTGCAAGCCACGCGCCGCCGGAGAGCCGCTGAGGAAAACGGCCTGTTTCCCCGGGCAATGCCGGGCTGCTGAGCAGGCGGCCTCGCGCAACTTCTGCGCGCTCCCAGGCCGGGGCGCCTTTTTCTGCGCCCCGGCAGCCGGGGTTCTCAGGGGTTCAAGAGGGTCTCGACGATGCCGTCGTAGATGCGGACGGGAACGCCGTTGAACCGCGTGAACTGGAAGAAGGCGTCATCCTCATTGAAGGTGAGGCTCATCTCCTGGAGCAGGGCAATGGCCACCGCCTCCCCCAGCGGCAGCGACTCGGTGTAGTCGCTGCGCCAGTGCACGCCGGCCGCGCTGCGGAACAGCGCGATGTTGCCCGCCAGCTTGTTCAGCTCGCCTCCCACCGTCATCTGGTTCGCGCCCGTGCCCGTATAGGTCGTCAGCGTGATGCCATCCGCGTTGGCCACCACTGGATTCTGAATGGCCTCACCCTCGTGGAAGAAGGCCTTGAGAATCGTGGCGCACGCACCGGCCACGGTGGCATGGCCCGCTCCGTAAGCCGGGTGCGTGGGGCAGCCCTCCGGGTACGCCTGCGGCAGCAGGTACGACTGGTACCGTGACGGGATGTGGGCCGACAGCCCTCCCGTGGAGATCGAGGTGAGAATGGACGGGTGCAGCGGGTAGGTCCGGTCTCCCGTCAGCTGATTGTCGATACGGCCGCCGTACTCCTCGGGCCGCAGCCGCCGGTGCACGCCCCACTTCTGCCACCACACGGCCCGGATGGCCCGCCCGGCCACCTCGATGAGCGCCTGCAGCAGATGAATCGGGCCGAAGGTCCCGAAGCCCACCTGCCGGCGCGCATCCATCGCGGTGCCCGGAGGGTCATACGGGTTGCCCGCGTTGCAGGGGAATTCCTTGTCCAACTGCGGCCGGCCCGTGCCCGTCGAGTTCCCCATGCTCTGGTTCCCGAGCGGCTCGGACAGCAGGTAGAAGGCCGCGTTGTAGAAGGCGTCCACCGTCTGGTCGAAGTGGACGAAGTTGGCGCCATCCCGCAGGTTGCGGATGAAGCGGCGCGCCACCAGGTCGAACTGGTCCTTGCCCCGCTCGTCCCGGCCGTCCTGCACCTGCCGCCAGAGGTCGAAGTTGATGAGGTAGTCAATGCCCGGCTTCACCGTCCACTGCCGCTGGTCGATGACCCGCGCGCCGTAGGTGATGTAGCCGTCAATGGCGTCACGCCCCAGCCCACCCGGCTTGCGCGGGTCGATGTTGCCCTTGAGCAGGAACTGGGAGACGTACGGGCCCACCTGCTCACCGGGGTAGATGCCCCGGAACAGGTTCTGCGCGGTCACGGGGACCTTGCCACCGAACTTGGGGAACTCGGTGTTCAGCGAGGCGATGGCCTGGGCCAGGATGCTGCCAGGGGTGCTGGCCAGGGTGTCGTACTGGATGAAGGGCACGTCCCGGGCCAGGGCCATCCAGTACAGCTCCCCCATCTCATGGGCCGTCTGGGGGCTGTCGAAGCGCGGGGCGGGTATCTGGGTCAGGGCCTGGGCGTCCGGGCCCTCCAGGTCGAACGCGAGGCCCGCCTGCGGGTTGGTCAGCTTGATGGCATTGGGCGGCTGGAGGATCTCCTCGAAGTCGCCTGGGTCGCGGCTCTCCAGCGCCCGCAGCAGAGAGCCGTAGGAGACCGGGTCCGGATCGCCCAACGCATCATGCTGCAGTCCCTTGGAGTAGTTGCCGATGAAGGACCAGCCCGGGTAGTTGACCTCGTCGTTGTTGTTGGCGTGCGCGGGGTGGTGCCGTCCGGCTGCAAGCGCCGCGGCCTGCTCGCGCACGGCCTTGGCCGAGAGGCGCCGCTCCTCCACCCGCCGCGGCAGGCGTGCCGTGGGCGCATTGAACGAGCCGAAGATGGCCACGCCCGGCGAGGGAGCGGCATCGTCCGTGAGGGCCCGGAAGACGAACGTGACCGCGGTGAAGTCAATGACGTTGACGTAGCTCTTGCTGAACAGCGTGGTCCAACTCTGGCCGTCGCTCGACACCTCCCAGAAGATGGTTCCCCCGAACTCCCGAAACTGCCACCAGCGGTGGTTCACCGCATCATAGGGGACGATGGCGAGCGTGGTGGTGGTGCCACCGATGATCTGGATGCAGGAGAGCTTTCCGTCGAACGCCAACAACCTCACGCTGTTGTCGTTGTGGTCCACGCGCAGGTAGGTGTTTCCGCCCTGCACGGTCAAAATCTGCAGCACCTCGAGCTTCACCGAGGAGCCCGTCAAATCGTAGGTGAGCTTCGACGAGTACCCGGCGTATCCGTTGTTCGTGTTGGCCGGAGGCCAGGCCTCGACCCGTTGGTTGACCTCCCGGGCATCATTGTTGACGGACCATTTGGCCGTGTCCGTCATGTTGTCGTTGAAGTTGTCGCTCAACGTGTGTGCCTTCGCCGCCATATGGGCTCCCACCCCCGCCGGGTCAAAAAACAAGGCATTGGGGAGGGTCACCATTGCGGACACGTCTGACATTTTCCCATATGTCTTAAGTCAGACATTGCAAACACAGCAATGTCTGTCAGCCCTGAGGCGAAAGCCAGTTCTTGTCGGAGGGCTCCCTTATACCCAGACACACGGCCGGGCATTTTCTGGCCGTGAGGCCCGAGGCGGCACCCGCCCCGGAATTGGGAGCACACCATGGCGAAGGCCCACACACTGGTCGACAATTTCGGCGACAACTCGACGAACACCACCCTGTGGTCCCCTTTCGGGACATGGGAGGAGGTCAACCAGCGCCTGGAGCTACGCATCGAGGGGCTCAGCAAAGCCTCCTCGGGGTATGTTTCCGCAGCCCTCTACGAATTGACGGGCTCGAGCTTCAGGCTTCGGGTACGCCAGACGCTGAGAAGCGCCCAGGGTGCCCGAACCTATCTGCGAGCGTTCGTCACTGAGAATGTCGATGAGGTGTGCATCCTCGCTGAGAACGGAGCCTTGTCCTGCCATCAGATCGTCGCCGGGACCCGGACCACGTTGGCCCGTGTACGCTACGAGCCCGCCCTCCACTTATGGTGGCGATTGCGCGAAGCCTCGGGGACAACCTACTGGGAGGCTTCAGCAGATTGTAAGAACTGGCAGGTTCTCTTCAGCAAGGCCAACCCAATTCCTCTCAATCAGGTCAAGCTGATTCTGGGCGCCGGACGCGATTATCAAGTCCCTTTGCTGGGAATGGCTGTCTTCGACTCAGTGAACGGCTCGGACGCGGGCCTACCACGTCGCGTGGAGGAGCGGCGCCTGTCGGCCGCGGACGTGCGCGAGCGGGCCGCACGGCTCGCCGCCACGCGGCCTCATCCCGAGCACTTCAACAACAACGACGAGATCAACTACCCGGGCTACCGCTTCATCGGCAACTACTCCAAGGGACTGCAGCATGATGCGCTGGGTGATCCGGACCCGGTTTCCTATGGCTCGCTGCTGCGGGCGCTGGAGAGCCGCGACCCAGGCGATTTCGAGGAGATCCTTCAGCCGCCCAACGCCATCAAGCTGACCAATCCGCAAGCGGGCCTCGCATTCGATCTGGAGGCCCCGGACGCCCAGGCTCTCACCATGCCCCCCGTCCCTCGCTTCGACAGCCAGCAGGTGGCTCATGAGATGGGGGAGCTGTACTGGATGGCCCTGGCCCGGGACGTGCCCTTCATCGCGTACGAGACGGAAGCCACCACCCCTGGCAGCATCATCCAGCGAGCCATCACCTCCTTGAGCCGTGAGTTCTCTGACTTCGGCGGCTTGGGCGACGTCACCGCGAAGACCCTGTTCCGGGGCGTCTATCCCGGCGAGCAGGCGGGCCCGTACGTCTCCCAGTTTTTGCTCAAGGGCAACAGCGATCCGCGCAAGCCCGAGGGCCAGGGGCGCCACGCTCTCGATGGCTACATCACCTATGGCTCGCAGGTCATTGATCAGCGGCAGTGGACGGTGAAGGCGGGCATCGACTACCTCACCAGCTTCACCGACTGGCTGAAGGCGCAGAACGGAGTGGACTTCCGGGGCACGGACCAGTTCGACATGACGGGGCGCCGCTTCATCCGAAACCTGCGCGATGGCGCCAACTTCGTCCACTTCGACCAGGTGGTGAACGCCTTCTACAATGCAGCCTTCTACCTGCTGTCCGAACCCACGGGAGACCAGAACCAGGGTAACCCCGCGAACACGGGCATCCCTATGGTGAACATGGAGTTCTCCTTCAACCCGGGCAACCCGTACGATCCGCCGGGCACGGCGGGTGACTCGCGCACCCAGGTGGGCTTCACCACCTTCGGCCCCGTCCACCTGCTGCAGCTACTCATCGAAGTGGCGGGACACGCAGGGCGCGCTGTGTGGTGGCAGAAGTGGGGCGTTCACCGCCGCCTCCGCCCTGAGGAGTATGGCGGGCGCCTGGATAACCTGCTCAACGATCGGCGCTCGTACCCCTTCAATGCGGGCATCAGGAACTCGCTCCGTGCCGGAGGGCTCTCCCCCTATTTCCCTGAGCGCTACAACTCGTACCTGCTGCCGCAGGCCTACCCCGAGGGCGCACCCACCCACCCGGCCTACGGGTCCGGCCACGCCGCCATCGCCGGCGCGTGCGCCACCCTCCTCAAGGCCTTCTTCGATGAGAAGGCTCCCATCGAGAACCCCGTGCTCTCCAGCGCGGACGGCACCTTCCTCACCCCCTACACGGGCGCGGACGCCTCTCAACTGACGGTGGGAGGCGAGCTGAACAAGCTGGCGGGCAACCTCGCGCTGTTCCGCAACGCGGCCGGCGTGCACTGGCGCAGCGACTACACCGAGTCGCTGCCCTTGGGCGAGAAGGTCACCATCGGCCTGCTCCAGGAGATGAGCCTCACCTTCAACGAGGACGATGCCTTCTTCCAGTTCACGAAGTTCGATGGCACCACCGTCCGCATCTTCGACGGCCGTGTAGAGCCCATCCTCTCCTCGTGAAACCCATCGCCCCTGGGGCGAGCCTGTCCTCTCGTACAGAGAGCGTGGAGGCGCGGAGATACTTGGGGCTCCATGCGAAACATGGCCTGAAGGGATCCAGCCGGGAACTTGTGCCCCTGATCAGCCGTGCCGCATGATCAGGGCCGTTCGTCGTACCGGGGGGGGGCGCAGCGAAGGCGAACACCTGGCTCGCCACAGAAAGCTTCCATGATCTGGTTTCAGAACCTGCGAATCGCTTCCAAGGTCTTCATCACCTTCCTGGGCCTGTTGGCCCTCGCCGTCTTCCTCGGCGCCTTCGCCCTGGCGCAGATGGCCGACGTGCGCATGGCTTCGCAGCAGATCTCCTCCAACTGGCTGCCGAGCGTCGAGGCGCTCGCGGACCTGAAGGAACGGACCGCGGACTTCCGGCTCAAGCAGCTCGACCACATTCTGGTGGCCGACCCTGAGCGGATGGCCGCCGTCGAGAAGCACCAGCAACAGACGCTCGAGAACATCCGCGCGCTCATGGCGCAGTACGAGTCGCTGAAGGCGTCTGGCCAGGAGCGCGCCCTCTACGATGAGTTCAAGCGGATGTGGGAGGCCTATGTCGCCCAGAATCCCAAGCTGCAACAGCTCTCACGGCAGAACCAGGACGAGGCGGCCATGGCGATGGCGCTGGGCTCGCTCCTCCAGGAGTTCGATGCCTGCACCGCCAAGCTGAGCGACCTGGTGCTCCTCAACCGCAAGGGCTCGGACGAAGCCGCCGCCCATGCGGACACCACCTACTCCGAGTCCCGGGTGTGGATCGTCAGCGTGCTGGCGGTAAGCGGGGTGATGGGGCTCATCCTGTCCCTGGTGCTGGCCAGGCTCATCTCCCGGCCGCTGAGTGAGGCGGTGGCCGTGGCCGATCGCGTGGCCGAGGGAGACTTGACGATGAGCATCTCGGTGGAGACCCGGGATGAGACAGGCCGGCTGCTGTCGGCCCTGCAGCGCATGACGCTCCGGCTCAGCCAGATCATCGGCGAGGTGCGCGAGGGCGCTGACTCACTCGCCTCGGCTTCCTCCCAGGTGTCCGCCTCCTCGCAGGGCCTCTCGCAGGGCACCAGCGAGCAGGCCAGCCACGTGGAGGAGACCACCGCCAACCTCGATCAGCTCAAGAGCTTCATTCAGCAGAACCGCGACCACAGCCGGCAGATGGAGCAGATGGCCATGCAGGGCGCCCGTGATGCCGACGAGAGCGGCAAGGCGGTGAAGGAGACGGTGGAGGCGATGAACTCCATCGCCGAGAAGATCTCCATCATCGAGGAGATCGCCTACCAGACGAACCTGCTGGCGCTGAATGCGGCCATCGAGGCGGCGCGCGCGGGTGAGCATGGCCGGGGCTTCGCGGTGGTGGCCACCGAGGTCCGCAAGCTGGCCGAGCGCAGCCAGGCCGCGGCCAAGGAGATCAGCTCCGTGGCCACCGGCAGCGTGAAGGTGGCCGAGCGCTCCGGCCA
>DASVVJ010000658.1:0-17777 GCA_036389955.1 Myxococcaceae bacterium | reverse complement strand
GCCTCCTTCGAAGAGGAAGAGCACATTCGGAGAGGACGTCCGGCTGATGAAGAACTTGTACTGCGAGCCGTTGCCGCACTTGGTGCCCGGCAGCTCCACCCGCTGCCAGTTGTAGTTGTTACCCCCGTCCACGAGCACGTCGACGATGGCGGGCAGCAGCACTTCGGCACGGGCCACCGCGGGCGCTAGCAGCAGGGCCAGCAGGCTTGGTATGAGGCGCTTCTTCATTCTCAGGTACCTCCTGTTTTGGGGGATTTGCCTGGTACACTGGGAGTGAATTGAAAGTCCAGGGGTACCTCAGGCGCCATGACTCCGACCAACCGTAGGAAGTTGCCGCTCGTGGTGGGTGGGCTCGCCCTGGTGGCCGCGTTCGCGTTCGCGCTCTTCGCCACCCGGGACACTTCGGAGCCGGCACTCACGTCCCAGGTGAAGGTGGAGACACGTGGGGCGCCCGCGCCTACGCCTCCCACACCCCCAGTCTCAGGGGTGCCCAGGTCCATCGCGGCCCCGAGCGGTGGAGATCCGTTGGCCTCGCTGCTGGAGGTTCCGCAGGACGCGCCTGGCCCCGAGGAGCGCCAGGAGTACCCGCTGAAGATGGAGGAGCTGCGGGCGAAGCTGCCCGACAACCTGTACTGGAAGCGCGATGCGCCCACGGCGGATCCGGAGGTGCTGCGGCAGCGCGATGAGGAGGCGCGGCAGTGGAACACGCTCTTCGGCAAGGTACAGGCGGGTGATGCGTCCGAGGAGGAGATCCAGCGCTACTACGACTACCGCCGGAAGATTTCCGAGGACTACATCGCGATGGCCAGCCTGATGCTCACCGAGTATGGCGAGCGGTTGCCCGAGCGGGACCAGGGGCTCATCGCGCTGAGCATCCGGATGCACCGGGACCGGCTGGCGGAGGTGCCGCGCCAGCTCGACGAGGCGCGGGAGCGCAAGAAGCTGCAGGACCAGCGGCGCGAGGAGTGGCGGCGCAGCGGCAAGGCGCCCTGAGAACACCGGGGGAAGCGCTCACACGCCTCGGAGGCTCGTGGGCGTGAACGTGGCCCGGTCGGACGGCGCGAGGAAGAGGCCTCGTCGCTGGACCCGCACGCTCCTGCCGGGCTGGGGCGCGAACGTCACCTGGTGCAGCACGGTGGCGAGCACCACCCGCATCTCGAAGACCGCGAAGGCCATGCCGAGACAGCGGCGAACGCCTCCACCGAAAGGGATATAGGCGTGAGGATCCGGCCGGCCCGAGAGGAAGCGCTCGGGCCGGAAGGCCGCGGGCTCGGAGAAGCTCTCCGCGCGCATGTGCGCCAGGAGCGTGCAGGGCGCCAACGTCACGCCCGCGGGGTACGTCACGCCCGCCGCGGTGAATGGCGCCTTGAGGAGCCGCACACTGAAGTCCACGAGCGGGTGGAGCCGCAGCGATTCCTTGATGACCGCGTCGAGGTAGACGAGCCGATCCAGGTGCTCCACGCTTAGCTCCGCGGGGCCGAGGACCTCTCGCAGCTCGGCCTGGAGGCGGGCGAGCACGTCTGGGCGGTCGAGAATGTCCCCGAAGGCCCACGCCAGGGCGATGGCCGTGGTGTCATGCCCCGCGAGCAACGCTGTGTAGAGATGGTCTCTCAGCTCCCGTGCCGAGAGAGGCTCACCCGACGGGTGCTTCATCTCGAGGAGCCCTCCGAGGAAGTCCTTCCGCGGGTCTCCCGCTGCCTGCCTCGCCGCTGCGAGCCGCAGGAGCGCCTCGTCGATGGCCGCCTGGAGCCGCGCCACCTCCGCGACCCGGGTGAAGCGGGCCAGGCTCTGTGGCAGCGCCGGGGCGAGGAAGGCCAGCGGATCTCCCAGCAGGTGCATCACCCGCCGGACCAGCGCCGCGAGCGCGTCGAGTTCGGCGTCCTGCTTCATTCCGAAGACGAGGCGGAGAATCGCCTGGAGGGTGATCTCCCGGCAGGCGTCCTCCAGCGCCACGGGCGTTCCCTCCCGCCAGCGGGAGATTTCGTCGAAGCAGAGCTGGCGCATCACCGGCAGGTGGGCCTTGAGCCGCTCCCCGAGAAAGAGCGGAGCCAGGGCTCGCCGCTGCCGCGCGTGCTCCTCTCCGTCCAGCGTCAGGATGGAGTTGGGGCCCAATGTCGGCGCCGCGAAGGCGTTGGCCTCGCCCGTGCGGAGTACCTCCGGGTCTCCCTTGAAGACGTCCTTGATGGCGGCGGGGTCACCGAGAAACACGAAGGTGCCCAGGCCTGTGAAGCGCGCGCTGAAAGTCGATCCCCAGCGCTCCCGCGCTTTGCGGAAGAAGTGCTCGGGGCGCAACATGTAGTGCAGCAGGTTCCAGAGCGCTGGCCCCCCGGGCCCGGGCGGCAACGGCGATGGGGTGGCGGAGGAGGTCATCACGGCGGAGCAGACCGCAGTCTACCCGTCGTCCCAGCGGTTGAGCATCCAGGGGATGAGGTCTGGCGACAGGTACGCTGATGCGGTTGGATGCGCCGCATGTCCGTCCTGACGCTCCAGAAGGCCCTTCCCAAGCTTCGGAAGGCGTACAAGGAACACCGGCTGATCCCCTTCCTCGGCGCCGGCTTTTCCCTGCCGCTCAGGCTTCCCTCGTGGAGCGGGCTCATGAAGTGGATGGGCGAGAGCCTCCAGTTCGATCCACCGGAGCTCTTCGAGGTTCATGGCAACGCTCAGCAACTGGCTGGCTACTTCGACCTCAAGCACCCGGAGCGGCTGCCCGGCTTCATCCGTGAGATGGAACGGCGCTTCCACGCGCCCGACGTGGAGAAGCGGCGGAAGAGTTCTCCGCAGCATCAGGCGCTCGCGGCGTGTGACTTCCGGACCATTTACACGACGAACTTCGAGCACCACATCGAAGAGGCCCTGCGCGACCACAACAGGAAGCGGAAGGTCTCGGTGCTGACCCGGCTCGAGGACTTCGCGCGCCCCGTGAACGCGGACACGTGCAGTGTCGTCAAGTTCCACGGAGATCTGGCCCACCCCGAGACGATTGTCCTCACCGAGAGCCAGTTCTTCGACCGCCACAGCCTGGAGGCCGCGCCGGATCAGCGCCTCCGCTACGATCTGCTGGGCAACGTCTTCCTCTTCCTCGGGTACAGCTTCAGCGATCCCAACATCCGGTACATCTGGCACCGGATGGATCGGCTGCGAAAGCAGAGCCGGGAGCGCACGGGCTCACGCCCGGCCGATCCTCCCCACCTGCGCTCTTACTGGGTCACGTTTGGTGCCGGCGTGGTCCATCCCCGGCTGCTCGAGGAATGGAACATCGATGTGATTGAGCTCGATGCCAGCAACAAGTCCCAGAGCGTCATTGAGCTGCTCAACGCCCTGCGCGCCTGAGGAATCCATGCGTCCCATCTATTTCAGCACGTCGAACGAGAAGAAGTTCGAGGACGTGAAGCAGGTCTTCCGAGGCAGCAAGAACCCGCCCCGGCTGTTGCGGCAGGAGGTCCCAGAGGTGCTTTCGGGCGACCTCGATCAGATCGTCCGCCAGAAGGCGCTCGAGGCGTATAAGTGGGCGCAGGTGCGGCTCTTCGTGGAGCACGGTGGGCTCTACATCGACTACCTGAAGGATCTGCCAGGCCCGCTGGTGAAGCCGTTCTGGGAGGCCCTCGAGGGAGACATCTGCACCGTGATTCCCGCCGGGGCCTCCCGCCGCGCGCACGTGGTGCAGAAGGTCTGTTACTGCGATGGCGAGCGGCTCCAGGTCTTCGAGGCGGTCGTCAAGGGAGTCATCGCCCCCAGGAGCAAGGGTGAGGGCATCCACTGGGAGCCTGTGTTCATCCCGGACGGCCACTCGAAGACACTCGGGGAGATGACGCTCGATGAGAAGCTGGCTTGCAGCGCCAGCGCCCAGGCTTATGCGCAGCTCCGGCGTGCGCTCCGGATCCGATAGTGCCCTTGACGCTCAGCGTTTGCGCTTCGGCTTGGGCTTGTGGGCCGGCTTCTCTGGAGTGGGCGCGCCCGGGTTGAACAGGGCGAGGAAGGCCGGATCGCCGCGCAGGCTGGTGAAGTCGGGATCATCGCGCAGCCCCGCCCGGCGGTCTGCGGGCGCGAGCGAGATCGCCTTGCGGAGCAGGTCGTAGATCTTCCCGCGGTCTTCGCCCCTGAGCGCGAGCGTGCAGGCCTTGCAGTAGTACGGGTGCCAGTAGCCGGGCTCCGCCTCGATCGAGCGCTCATAACAGGGCATCGCCTCGTCGTACCGGCGCAGGTTGTTGAGCGCGCTGCCCTTGGCCGACCACGCGTAGCCCGACTTGGGGTTGACCTCGAGCGCGCGCTCGGCGAACTCCAGCGCCGCGACATGGTCGCCGCGCCACGCCCGGGCGTTGGACTTGCCCACCCAGGCCCCCTCGAATTCGCGCAGTGCCGTCGGCAGGTGCGGCTTCAGGCTGAGCACCTCGTCGAAGGCCGCCTCGGCGGCGACCGGGTCACCCACCCCATCGATGAGGTGATTGGCCTTGTCGTACAGCGCCTTCATGAGTAGCGCCGCGTAGTGCTGGCGGTAGTAGGAGCCCGTTCCGGCCTTGAGGCTCAGCTCCAGGTAGGCCTTCAAGTGGAGAATCGCTTTCTCCAGGTCCTTGTTCTCGAGCGCGGCCTTCCCGAGTTCGGCCCGTGCCTCCAGGTGCTGGGGGTTGAGTTCGATGGCCCGCTGGAAGTGCTTCACCGCTTCGGCGGAGGAGCCCTTGAGCAGCAGGCCCTTGGAGTAGTTCGCGGCGCCCGTGGGATCGCCGAGTGAGATTCCCCGGTCGTAGAACCCCAGTGCGAGTTGGCGCGAATGGTCTTCCGCGAAGCCG
This sequence comes from Myxococcaceae bacterium, assembly GCA_036389955.1. GTDB lineage: Bacteria > Myxococcota > Myxococcia > Myxococcales > Myxococcaceae > DATHBR01. The sequence continues at coordinate 12,993 of DASVVJ010000658.1, read as the reverse complement.
TGGTGCATCTTGATCCGGAAGAACTCTCCCCACTCGACGAGATCCCGGATGATCAAGGCGCGGGAGCTGTCGTCGAGCCCCGCCGAAACGTGATCGAAGTACGCGGTGAGCACCTCTTCAGCGCGCCCCGTGCGGAAGAGCGCCTCGGCTTCGGGATTGAGCCGGCCCTCTTTGGGAACTGCACGCTGCAGCGCGGTATCGAAGGACTCCTGGGCTTCATCGGCCTGGCCGGCACGCGCATGAAGAAAGCCCGCGAGCTGGTAGGTGAGCCGGTCCCGGTGCTCCTCGGGGAGCTGCCGCAGGTGGGTGAGCGCCTCGGCATCACGCCCCGCATTGAAGGAGACGAGCGCCCGGGCCCGCCGCGTCTCCGGCCCTGCTCCGAGCGACAGCGCCTCATCGAGGCACTCCGCGGCCTGCGAGTATTCGCCGATCAGCTGGTGCAGCGAGGCCTTCTGCTTCCACGTTTGCGCGTTCTGGGGATCGACGCTGACCGCCCGGTCGAACGCGGCCATCGCCTTGCCCGCCTCCTTCTTGCGCTCTTTCGTGCCTGGCGCCGCCGACCCGGCCTGCCCGGCATGGAAGTCGCCTTCGTGCGCCCACTGCCGCGCCAGGAAACGCCGCAGGTCATGGTCCTCGGGCGCGGCCTTGACCCGCTGCTCCCAGTATTGGCGGATCGCCTCGTTGCTGTCCTCGCCGCAGTTACCCCGGGAGAACTTCAGCACGCCCCCTTCGATGCGGTACTCGTCGACGAAGGTGTCGTACATCTCGGTGATGGTGAAGCGTGCGTCCTCGAGGTACGGCGCGAGCGCCTTGATGGCACGGTAGATGTTGGCGTAGCCCGCGTACGTGCGATCACTGTCGTGGTGCAGAGCGAAGTGGAGCCCTTCGATGCTGGCGTCCGTGGACGAGCGGGGTGCGAGCGGCTCCGAGCGGAGCTGCACGAACCCCTGGACCCACTCCGAGAGCGAGGCGTGGAACTCGCTCGCCTCGGCCTCGAATCCGGGGCGCACGCGGAGGTAGGCGCTGCGCCGGACGCCGTACACCGGGGTGATCTGCTCGGTGTGCAGCTCGCTGCGATGCTCCTCGACGTCGCCTTCGATCGACTTCTCGAACTCGTCCTGGGTCATGGCCCCTGGATGTTAGACCGGCGCGCCCGCTCAATGATGAAGCGCACCAGCTCCTCGGTGATGGGGTGGCCGGTGCTCAGCTCGACCTCCAGGTAGATGGGGGAGCTGTTGAGTTCCAGGAAGACGCAGTCCTGTCCCGAGCGTTTGATGTCGATGCCCGTGAAGAGCAGCCCGCACTCCCGCGCGGCCCGGCGGCAGAAGTCCAGCACCGGCTCCGGCAGCACCACCTCCCGGTACTCGGCCCGGCCCGAGGTGTAGAGCGGGTCATCTCGGTAGTCCAACGCCCCCGAGGCGCCAATCTCCACGCAGGACACCACCCGGTCCCCCACGAGCGTGACGCGCACGTCCTCTCCCGGCACGCGCTCCTGGAAGATGACCGGAGAGGCGGTGACGAGTTCCAGTTGGGACATGGCCTCCTGGTCGAGGCTCTGGGTGAGCGCTCCTCCGGTGACGGGCTTGAAGATGACGTCCCCCACCTCCCGCTTGAACTGCCGGATTCGCTCCGGATCATTCGAGATGAGCGTGCGCGGCACCCGCGCCCCCATGCTCCTCAGCACGTGGAGCTGGAAGGGCTTGAACTGGATGACGCTCGCGGCGTGGGGCGGGTTGACCAGGGCGACGCCCCGGTGCTGCAGCGCCAGCAGCCACGAGACGTACAGCGTGGCCCGCTCGCGCGTCTGCATGAACGTGGTGTGCCAGTCCTCGTACAGCACGAGCTGGTTGTCCCGCTGCATCGCGGGCGCGTACGGCGCCGGGATGTAGCGCACGTAGAAGCCGCGCACGTCGTCCAGGCTGCCGCGCTGGTAGTGGACGCTTCCCTCCACGAAGGAAAGCGGCACGCCGTGGTCCAGCGCGTCGTGCGCGACGAGCACGGTGTCCACGCCGAGCCGGGCAGCCACCTGGGAGAAGGTTTGACACTGAGCGTCATCCGCCGCTCCGAAGATTCCGATACGCATTCCTGACCCTCAATAATGTGAGCAAGGGACGCAACTGGTGCGCTGAAAGGCCGAAAATCCCTTCAAACCAGTTTGAGCGAGAGCCAAGGTATGTCGAAAATCTCCCCTTCCTTTATTCGTTATGCGCTTCCCCCTCAGGACAAGGGTCTCGCCCGGACGACCGCGGTGGGCGAGGAGAGCGGTGGCCCTCCGCAGAGTGGTGGGGTGGTGCGTACCAAGGCCCTCGGCGAAGAGGGGGGCTCCAGCGGCGGCGACCTGTCCCGCACCACGGCGCTGGGTGAAGAGGGCGGCAGCCTGTCTCGTACCACGGCGCTGGGTGAGGAGGGCGGCGGTCTGTCTCGCACCACGGCGCTGGGTGAAGAGGGCGGCGGTTTGTCTCGCACCATGGCGCTCGGCGAGGAAGGTGGCTCGATCGGCGGCATCCGCACCAAGGCGTTCGGTGAGGAGGGCGGCTCGGTTGGCGGCATCCGCACGACCGCGCTCGGTGAGGAGGGTGGCTCGATCGGCGGCATCCGCACCAAGGCGTTCGGTGAAGAGGGCGGCTCGGTTGGCGGCATCGGCGGTATCCGCACCACGGCACTGGGCGAGGACGGTAACCGCCCTGTCGGAGGCATCCGGACGACGGCCGTGGGCGAAGAGGGAACCCGCCTGCCCGGGCCTCCGGCGCATGCCCAGCCTCAGCGCATCGGGCACCTGATTCGCGAGCTCCTGAAGAACCTCCTCTCGCTCTTCCGCTTCTGACCTTCGGAGGACACTCTGTCCACGAGGACAGGGCCTGCCCCCACACGTCCTGCGAGCATGGGACTTCCTCCAGGGTCCCCATGCCACGCTCTCTTCCGCCAGCGCTCTCTCATCCCCGGGCGCGATGGCGTCGCCTCCTCCTCTGGACTGGGGGGGGCGTGCTCGTTCTGGAAGTGCTCTACAACGCCGTGCTCCTCACCGGGCTGCTGGCCACGGTGATCAGCCGCTCCACCCACGAGCGTCCCAAGGTGGAGTGGAGCCGGGCCTGGAGCCTGGTGCCCGGGCGTGTGCATGTCCGGGGCCTGAAGCTCCAGCAGGAGTCGCCGAGTGCAACCTCCTGGCAGCTCGAGATGGATGAGGTGCGCGTCAACATCTCGCTGCTCGCCTTGCTGCAGCGGACCTTGAGGACGGACGCGCTGGATGTCCGTGGGCTGCGTGTCCAGGTCCGCGCACCTCCTCAGAAGGCGGAGAAGGAGGAGCCGCCGAAGCCACCGCCCGAGGATCCCTGGAAGCTCTTGCTGCACGGCATCCACGTTCAGGACGTCCACGAGGTGGAGGTGCTGGCCGTCCGGCTCAAGGGGGCCACCGAGGCCTCCGGCAGCCTGGAGCTGGTGCCAGGACATCGCGTTTCCGTGCGGGATGCGCAGGTGAAGCTGGGCCCCGGCGAGCTGGCTTATGAAGATGCGGCGTTCGCGCGCATCGAGCAGGGCTCGGGAGCGTTCAGCCTCGAGACCCAGCGCCGGGGGGCCGACCAGGGGCTCGACCTCATCGAGGGACTGACCGGAGGCCGGTTCCAGTTCACCGCCACCCACCCCGCGCTTCATGAGCTGTCGAAGCGCACCTCCGAGGCTGACGGCGTCTCGCTGAAAGGGGGCGAGGGAAAGCTGAAGGTGGACCTCCATGTGAAGGAAGGCCGCCTCGCCAAGGGAACGCAGATTCAGGGTTCGGCGGAGCCGCTGCTCGTGTCGATGGGCTCCCTGCGCCTGAAGGCCCCCTGGAAGTTCCTCCTCGACGTGTACACGCGGGAGGATGGCGTGGAGCGGCTGGGCTTGAAGCTCACGCTGGGCCCCGTGCGGGTGGACGGTGGAAAGGCCCTGGCGCTGGAGACGCCCGAGGTGCTCCTGCTGCTGGGCGCGAAGGCACCGCGCCTGAATGAGCTTCCCTCGGACGCCCAGCTCGAACTCCACGCGAAGCAGCTCCAGGCCAATTGGGGAAGCGCGCTGCTCAAGGGACACGTCCACGTGGAGGCCGACGCGCGGAAGATGTCCCTCCACAAGGGAAAGGTGTCGCTGCAGGGAAGCCAGGTCCAGCTGCAAGAAGTCTCCGTGCGGACAGGTGGAGACGAGGAGCGCAACTGGGAGGGCACGCTGACCTTCCCGGAGGCCACACTGGCCCTGTCACCTCCGTCCGCCCAGGGACGCTTCTCCGGAAACTTCTCCAACGCGGCCCCGTTCGTGGCGCTGCTCACCATGAAGGGCGCTCTGCCCGGAGTGCTGTCTCCACTGCTCAAAGCCAACAACCTGAGCCTCACCGGCGAGGTGTCCCTGGGCGAAGAGGGCCTCGAGGTGAGCAAGCTGCTGGCCAACGGCCAGGGACTCGAGCTGCGCGCCACGGCGCGGAGTGCCGGGGATGCTCCCCGTGCGGTGGTGTTGGTGAAGATGGGGTTGCTCTCCGTGGGCGTGGAGACGGGCACCGGGGACACGCACGTCCAGGTGTTCAATGCGTCGAGCTGGTACCGCGAGAAGACGGGCACCTCGACGGAGTAGGCCTGGCTACCTGGGCTGTGCCTGCTCATCCTCCTTGAGCTGCTGGTAAAGGGCGTACAGCTGGGGCGAGCGGCGCTTCAGGTTCTGCAGCCGCTGCGGCATGGCCAGGGAACTCAGCCCGATGAGGCCTTTCGCCGTGCCGAGCAGGCCGAGCAGCGGCACGATCGCTAGCAGCTTCTCGCCCAGTCCCGCCTCCTTCGGGGGGATCCGAGCCGCTCCCCGGAGCAGGGTGCGGCGGATGGCGGGCCGGAACGAGCCCATTTCAAGCTCCGCATCCAGGTGGTGCACGAGCGCCGCTTTCGGCGTCTCCGCCGTGGGGTCCAGGCGGATCGCCTCCTGCCACACCTCACAGGCCTCGTCCCCGCGTCCCTGGCGCACCAGTGCTCCGCCCAGCAACGTGAGCGCCGCCACGTTTTCGGGCGCGAGCATGAGCGCGGTGCGGGCATGCCGCTCGGCCAATACCGGGTCCGACGGCAGGCGCTCCTCGGCGAGCTTCGCGTGGTGGACCGGCTCGTCCGGCTCCAGCTCGATGGCCTTGGACACGGCCTCCAGGGCCTCCTCCGTGCGGCCCAGCGCGCTGAGCGCGAACGCGCGCGAGCTGTGCGCATCGGCCAGCTCGGGGTTTCTGGCAAGCGCGGCGTTGGCGGCCTCGAGCGCCTCGTCGAAGCGCTTTAGCTCGAAGAGGGTCACCGAGCGCATGCGGTGCAGGCGCGGCTCGTCGGCGCGCTGCGCCAGGCCCGCGTCCACCGCTTCGAGCGCCTCGCCCGGCTTGTCGAGTGCCAACAGGGCCGAGCCCAGAATCAGGTGGCCCTGGGCCAGGAACGGCGCGAGCCCGATGATACGGACGGCATCCGCCGCAGCGCGCTGGGGGTGCCCGACTTCGAGCGCCGCCACGGCCCGCCGGCACAAGGCACTCAGCTCATCCTCGGCTTCCATTCGTCCTCTGCCTCGCGACGCACCGCTCAGGAGCTGGACCCTGGCTGCCTCGTATCCTGCATCAAAAGCCTTGCTCGGACAGCGCCGCTTGATTCTTGATACCGCCCCACACACGTAGCGAGGAGCGCTTCATGCCGAAGAAGGTTCGTCCCGTTCCCAAGGGCTTCACCACCGTCACGCCGCAGCTCTCGGTCAAAGACGCGAAGTCGGCGCTGGCCTTCTACAAGAAGGCCTTTGGCGCCAAGGTGCTGAGCAAGATGCAAGCCCCGAACGGCCAGTTGCTGCACGCGGACCTCATGGTGGGTGATGCTCACATCTTCGTCTCCGAGCCGATGATGAACAATCCGCCGGGCTCCAACACCCTGCACCTGTACGTGGAGAACGCGGAGAAGGTGTGGAAGAAGGCGTTGGCGGCGGGGGCTCAGATTGCCATGCCGATGTCGATCTCCTTCTGGGGAGACCAGTACGGCGTCCTGGCGGATCCGTTCGGCCAGCAGTGGGCCATCAGCAGCCACGTCGAGGACGTGCCCCCCGCGGAGCTCAAGAAGCGCATGAAGTCGCTGTTCTCGCAGCCCTAGCCGAAGTAGGCGTCCGCGCCCAGGCCGCGGCGGGCCCTCGTGTCTGCCGCCGCGCTCAGAGGTGCTTGAAGAAGAACGTCGTCGAGCAGAACTCGCCGGTGGGCATCAAGGCATACCGGGGCACCACGCCCACGCGCTGCCAGCCGGCCCGCTCGTAGAGCCGCTCCGCATCGCCGCCCGTCACCGCGTCCAGCACCAGCACCGTCTTTGCTTCCTTGCGTGCCTCGTCGTCGATGGCGGCCATCAGCCGCTGGGCGATGCCGCGCCGCCGGGCCTTGCGGTGGACGAGCATCTTGGCGACATCCCCACGGTGCGGCTGGTTCTCGGGCAGGGCGATGACGAGCTGCACGGTGCCGAGGAGCTGGCCTTCGCCGTCTTCGGCGACGAGCAGCACGCGCTCTCCCCGCGCGACGCTCTCGGCGACACCTCGCCAGAACGCCACGGCCTTCTCGCGCGGCAGGGGCAGCATGAAGCTCACCGACGCACCGCCCTCGACGCAGTCGATCAACACGTCGGCCAGGGCCTCCACGCGGGCGCGGGCCTCGTCCGCTCCCAGGCGCCGGATGCGCACGTCCCCCGTCATCGGTCTCTCCCGGGAAGCTCGTTGACGAGTTCGAGCTGCGACAGCGACAGATATGTCAATCCAGCACCGAGGAAGAAGTGCTCGCTGGGCCCCTCTGGAACGATGGCGCTCACCGACAGGGATTTGCCGGGGTGCGCCGCAGCCAGGGCTCGCAACAGCCTGCGTCCCGCTCCCTTGCCTCGCGCCTCGGGCTCCACGGCGAGGGACCGCAACGTGAGCGTGGGCGCCGAGACGTCCGCCACCACCACCACCGCGGGCCCGAGCCGGAAGGCACGCGCGGGAAGCGCCAGGCCCGCCACGGTGGCGGGAGCCAGTTGCCACGGCAGGCTCTCGGGCAACAGCCGCGCGCACTCCCGGGGCTCTACCTCCTCGAGCGTGGCCGGCTCGGGTGCCAGGGTTCCGGAGAAACCCACCAGCCGGCGCACCCGCTGGAATCCCAGGCGCTCATAGAGCTTCAGGGCCGGGGTGTTCTGCTCGATGACCTCGAGCACCATCCGCGTGTCTCCGCGGGTACGTGCCTCCTCCAGCAGGGGGCTTAGCATCGCGCCGCCGAGCCTGCGGTGGCGGTGGGCGGGAACAATCCCCATGCCCGCCACCCGGCTCACCCGCCCCCGGCGAGCCATGAGCACCAGTCCCACCGGCTCACCGTCCACCCGGGCAATCCGGCTCTCGGCGAGCGAGATGTTCTCACTGCGCACCCGCGCGTCGAACAGGTGCGGTGCGTCCGGGATGGTGACGAAGTAGCCCTCGAACGAGCGGGCGAACAGCGTGGAGAGTTCCCGGAGGGAGAGCTCGGAAGCGGGAGTGAGGTCCATGAGACCTGGCGGGCGGCGGAGGTTCCAGCCGCCTCTAGCAGATTCGCTCGAGAGCGTCTGCGCCAGGCCTGCGGCCCTCAGCGGCGAGACAGCCTGGGGCCGGCGGCCCTGGCGTTGCCGCGCTCGAGGCTCACGATGTTGAACTCGACCCGGCGGTTGAAGTCGCGGCCCGAGGCCGTGGCATTGGACGTGGCCGGCTGGCTGAAGCCGAAGCCCCGGGAGGCCAGCCGTGCGCCGTGCACTCCCTTTTCAATCAGGTACTGGCGCACCGCGCTGGAGCGTGCCAGCGACAGCTTGTCGTTGTACCCGGCGCTGCCCACGTTGTCGGTGTGCCCGTCGATGGAGACCAGCGTGATCTCCGGGTGCTCCTGCAGCACGCTGGCCACCTGGTCCAGCAGCCCGAAGGACTGCGGTTGGATCCGGGCCTTGTTGAACTCGAAGTAGATCGTGTCGAGGATCCTCAGCTGGTTCTGGGTAATGACGACGAGCTGGCGGGCGCCCGGGCAGCCCTGGTTCTCCACGGGGCCGGCCGCGCGCGGGCAGTTGTCGAAGGTGTCGGTCACGCCGTCACGGTCCCCATCCACGTCCGAGGTGTCCGGTGTGTGCTGGGCCAGCGGGGCCGCGGGCTCCAGCTTCTGCCGCGGACTGTTGCCGAAGGAGATGCCCGCGATGGCGCGGAACTGCGGCGTGCCCGGGGTGCCGCCGAAGCCCATGCCGCCCAGCGCGAAGAGTTCCCAGCCCTGGGAGGACAGGTAGCGAGCCCCGGCGAGCGCCTCCGCCGAGGCGGGGGAGCGCACCAGCGGCAGCGCACCGCGAACGGCCAGCTCGCCTCGCAGGCCCTGGTTCGTGGTGGAGAGCGAGGTGCCCAGGCGCAGCTCATTGCCCAGCTCGTCCCGCACCTGCCCGGCGTCCCGGCTCAGGGTGACGGAGGGCTGGAGCAGCAGCGAGGCCTCCACACCGGTTTTGAACCAGCCCAGGGTGCTGCCCATCATCACCTTGGGCATGAAGCGGAAGCCGTCATTCCGGGCCAGGGCCTGGCCGTTGCCCAGGGGCAGGCCCGTGCCCACTTCCAGGGCCAGGTCCACGGGGTTGCCACTTCGCTCGGCCAGCAGGCCCAGCCGGGCATGGACGTGGGGCGTGGAGAGGCCGAAGGACGAGGGCGCGGAGATGCCTAGATTGCTCAGGTTTGCCGCGTCCTGCTTGACGACGAGCGGCAGCTGCACGCCCAGCTCCAGCCAGTTCGTGGCCGAGTAGGCAGCGAGCACGTGGGCCGTCTGCCGGTTCTTGACGACGTCGAAGTGGCCACGGTCGCTGCGGAAGAAGGTGAGCGGTGCATGCTCGTAGTGGGCGAGGAGCGAGACGCGCAGCTCGCCCGCGGGCCGCAGCGCGCCAGTGCCCACCACCAGGGAGCCCTCGGCGCTGGGGTTGAACTCCATGCGCTCGAGCTGAAAGCCCGGCAGCGGCGCCGGGCTCTGCGCCAGGGCCGGGGTGGTGAGCAGCAGGGCCGAGACCAGGGTGGCCATCGCGGGACGGGTCTTCATGTCATGCCTTCCGGTGTTGCGTAGGGCGGGAGCGCCCCGTTGATGGCGTTACTCTGAGCTTCGGCGGACTCCGTCGCAGTGAGGGGCTTCACGCTGTTTCTGTGAAGCCATTCACCCCCTGGAAAAAGCGAAGGCCGCGCCTCCTGGAGTGGAGTGCGCGGCCTCTGGGTGGTGCGTGGGAGAGGGGCTACCGCTTGCGTGCACTGATCAGGGTCATCACCAGCAGGAGCAGGCTGAACATGGGCGCGGCGTTGCCCGTCGCGCTGCAGCCGCTGCCCTCGAAGTGGCTCGTCCACTCAGCCGGGAGCGGCTCCGGCAGAGGCGGCTCGGACGGGGGCGGCTCGGACGGGGGCGGCTCTGCCGGAGGCGGCTCCTCGATGAGCGCGTCGATCAGGCCGTTCTGGGCCTGCCCCGCGCCGTGGTGGGACGACTCACCCGCGCCCGGGATGGTGCCCGTGCTACCCCGCGTCACCGAGAGCGGGCACGAAGAGGAGGTCGCCCGGAAGAAGATGACGCCTCCGCCGCCGCCTCCACCCGGACCGCTGCGGACCGAGGCGGAGCCCGAGTTGCCGCCCGCTCCACCCTGGGCGCTCATGGCCCCGCAGGCCGCCGGGCCGGTGAACCGGGCATGGATGATGCCCCCCGCGCCGCCTCCGCTGCCACCGCTGAGCATCCCGTCCCCGCCCCGGGCGCCATCGGCCGAGACGACGCCCGTGCCCGAGAGCTGGTTCGCGCGCATGAAGAGGATGCCACCGCCCCGGCCGGCACTCTCTCCGGTACCCACCGTGAGCTTGCACTCCTCCTCGTCATGGCCCTGGCCTCTGCCTTTGCAGTGCCCATAGCCGTTGCCATTGCCGTGCTCGTCGTGTCCCTGTCCGGGGGAGTCGCCGTCCCCTGAGTGGGTGCGAACCGAGGCAATGCCGACATGCCCGGCGCCGCCACCTCCGCCGAACACCAGCCGCTTCTCCGCGGAGTATTTCAGCGGCACGCCGCCCTGGCCTCCCACGCTGCGCGCCCCGTCCAGCTCGTCGGAGGAGTTGCCGCCCTGGGCTCCGGCTCCTCCATGGCCGCCGCCGCCTCCGCCCGACATCAAGCACACGCCGCCGCCTCCCGCGTTGGCCGCGTTGCCGCGTCCCGTGCCGCTCAAAGAGGGGCTCGCCACCCCCTCGCCCTTCTTGGCTCCCCGCGGCGAAGTCTCGTTCAGGTCCGAGCACTTCCGCGTGTCGTCACCGTCCTTGCTTGTGTCTCCTCCCTGGAAGCCCATGCCGGCCGCCTCGATGCGGCCATGGTTGGTGATCGTCCCGGTGGCCAGGAAGGCCAGCACACCGCCGGTGCGGCCATCCCATGGCTGGGCCTGGAGCGCACCCGAGGCGGACACCTCCACGTGGGTGTACTCCGGCACGCGCACCACCTGGGTCGCCAGGGCCTCGTACGCGTTCACCAGCGGCTCCGTCAGCGTGAGGACTCCGTCGGAGGCCGACTGCACCCGCGCCAGCTCGAAGGTGCCCGCTGCGTCCGTCTGGAGCTCCAGCGGCGCCTCCCAGCCGGAGTTCAGTTCCTGCGCCATGCCCGTGCTCTGGAGCACCATGATCAGCGCACCAGGCTCGAAGCCCGAGAGGCTGTCCACCCGAAGGGTCCTGTTGCCCGCCTTCACCGGAGCAGTGACCTGGGCATAGTGGTTGATGGGGGTGGGGTGGTCCACCCGAAGCGCGCCGTTGCGGCCGCTGCCCAGGCCGAACGTGTCGGTCTCGGCGGACGCCCAGGGGGCGGCGAACAGCGTGGCGGTCAGGCACAGCTTCGTGAGCAGCTTCTTCATGATCAGCCTCCGGCAACACCTTCCAGGGCGGCCTCGCCCCGGTGATGGCGTCACTCTCGGCTTTGCACGCCAGGAACGCAGTGAAGCGGCCCACCTGTTCCGTGTGAGGCGCTTCACACGCTCTGGCAGGAGCGTGCCGGGGGCTCCCAATGCTCACTGGCAGGTGTCCGCGGGGCTTGTGCCATACTCCTCCTCATGGAGCCTGCCGAATACCAGGAGTTCACCGAGGAGCTGCGCCGCCGGCTGGAGGCGGATGAGCGTGTGATGGGCCTGGTGGCCCTGGGCTCCATGGCCGGACGGGACTACGCGCCGGATGCCTTCTCGGATCACGACTTCTTCGTCATCACCCGCCCGGGAGCGCAGGAGCCCTTCCGCCGGGAGACAGGCTGGGTGCCCCGGGCCGGCGAGCTCGTGCTGTGGATGCGCGAGACGGCCCACGGGGTAAAGGCCCTCTTCGGCAGCGGCCACCTGCTGGAGTTCGCCGTCTTCTCTCCCGACGAGGTGCCGCTGGCCCGCGTCAACCGCTACCGGGTGCTGCTGGACAAGGGAGGCGTGGAGGAGGCGCTGGCGGCAGTGGCCCGGCACACCGCGCAGCAGGGCTCGCCCGATGATGGCTGGCTGCTGGGCCAGCTCCTCACCCAGCTCCTCATCGGTGCCGGGCGGTACGCCCGAGGAGAACGGCTCAGTGGGCACTCCCGGGTGAAAGAGGACGCCCTGCGGCACCTGGTCCGGCTGCTGGCGCGCCACGTGCGCTCCGAGCATGCGGCGCTGCTGGATGACCTGGATGCGGTGCGGCGCTTCGAGCGCGTCTTTCCCAAGCTGGGGCAGCAGCTCAATGAGGCCCTGAGCCGGCCGGCGCCCCAGGCGGCCCTGCTGCTGCTGGAGCTGGCCGAGCGCGAGCTGAAGGAGCGGCTGGGAGCAAGCTTCCCCGCCGCCGCCTTCACGGCTGTGCGCGCGCGGCTCCAGGCCCTGTCAGCAGGCTCCTGAGGCGCTACTTCCCGTCCCGGGAGTCCGGCCCCGCCCCGCGCTCCGGAGCCGTGTCCTCGTCCGGCTCCAGGCGGGCCTGCCGCTCACTGGCCTCCCAAGAGGCCTCGGCATCCTGCGCGTGGACCTGCGCGGCGGCCTCGTCGTCCTGCTGGCCCGTCCAGGTGGTGTGCCCGCCCGCGAAGCCCTCCAGAGGACGCGGGCCCCGTTGAGCCTCGACCTCCAGATCCTTGCGCTCCTGCTCGCGAAGCCGTTCCCGCTCCTGCTCCCGCTCCCGTTGATGCTGCTTCTCGATCGGACTGTCGGCCATGCTTGGCACCTCCTGCTCCAAGGTGCGAACCCGCTCCACGCTCGTCATCCGGGCCCCTGCTCGTGGGGCCGTGGACCAGGCGGACAGGCTTACGCCCTGCGCAGGGCATGGCGCCGGGCAAGCACCCGGGCTGCCAGGGCCGCCACAAGCACTCCCACCAGGAAGGCCGCCAGCCCCACGAGCACCACGGGCACCAGGGCCGCCACCGCTCCCCCCAGCGCGGAGCGGCTGAGCTGGGACACCACCTGGGGAGCACAGGGCCCGTCCTTGCACGCGGGCACCGTCTGCCCCAGCTCATCCGTGGCGCCTCGCACGCCCGCCGCCGCGGCGCGGTAGGCCACACCCTCTACCGCCCGGGCCAGCGCCGGATCCGGCGGAGCATCGAGCTGCTGCCGCAGCTCGGCCCGGAGCTGGTCCGCCATGGCGCGGGCCATGGAGCGGCCGACCTCGTCGGCGATCTCCCCCATAAGCGCGGCCAGCTCCTCGCGGCGCGAGGAGAGCCCATCCACGAGCCCCCGGCCGCTCTCCTCGAAGAGCAGGCGGCTGGTGGGCCCCAGGTGCCGCAGCTCCGCGGACAGCACGGGCACCAGCTCCTGGGTGAAGCTGGCCCCGGCCTGGCCTAGCCGTTCTCCGGTGCCCTCCTGGGCAAGGTAGCCCTCGATGCCCTCCAGCATGCCGCTGGCGGTCTCCCGGCCCAGCTCGCGCGGGCTGGGCTTCGGGTTCTCGAGCGCATCGTCCACGAGGTTGTCCGCCAGGCGGCTCACGTTGCGCCGGAACTCCTCTTCATGCCCGGGCTCGGCCAGCGCCTCGATGGCCCCCGAGGCCGCGCTCTTGGACACC
>DASVVJ010000657.1:0-3420 GCA_036389955.1 Myxococcaceae bacterium | reverse complement strand
ATGCACACTCCCCTCCCATGCCCGCTGAGTACCGCTTTCTCGTGGATGGACGCATCCCCGTGCTCAAGCTGCACCACGAGCCCCGCCCGGGGCCCGCCGTCATCGTACTGCACGGCCTGGGTGTGAGCGCGGACGTTCAGCGCCCCGAGCTGGAGGCCCTTGCGCACGCGGGGCTGACCGCGGTGGGCATCGACGCGCCCCACCACGGCGCACGGCGCGATGGGTGGCTGGACGAGATGGACCGGCAGAGCCTGCCCCACTCCCACGAATGGCTGCTGCGCCTGGTGCTCGAGGCGGCGCCCGAGGTGTCCCGTGTCATCGATCACCTGGTGTACGAGGGCCACGGCCCCATCGGGCTCGCGGGCATCTCGCTGGGCGCGTACACCGCGCTGACCGTGGCGACGTGGGACTCGCGTGTCCGGGCCACCGTCTCCGTGCTCGGCTCGCCGGACTGGACGCCCCGTGACGGCCACATCACCCATGAGATTCACGAACTCATGCGCCACGCACCCGTCCACCGCCCGAGGGACCTCGCCCGCCATCCGCTGATGCTGGTGAACGCGGGCCGGGACGGCCTGGTGCCGGCGCACTGGGCCCGCGACTTCGCCCGGCGGGTCCACGAGCAGGAGCACTGGCCCGACCGGTATGTGGAGTACATCGAGTACCCCGAGTCGGACCACATGATGCGGTCCGAGGACTGGCAGGATCTGTGGAAGCGCGCGCTGGGGTTCCTGCGCTGGCACCTGTCCTGAGCGGTGTATCCTCTGGCCCATGAGCCAGAGCCAGACCCGCATCCGGGGCCTCGAGAGCGTGGACCCCCTGTCCGTGCCGCTTCCCCACGGCACGGAGGTCATCACCCGCGTGGCGCGCGTGTCCGGAGATCGCCGGGTGCCCCAGGGCATGGTGGGCCGCGTGGTCCGTGCGCGGGACGGCGGGCTGGATGTGCAGATCACCGGCGTGGGCGAGCTCTGGTACGCGCGCGAGGAGCTGGTGCCGCGCAAGTCGGGCCAGGTGCAGTTCGCCCTGCGGCGCGCTGCGGCCTGGGAGGCGCTCCAGTCGTGCGTGGTGCTCGAGGCCACGGTGGGCTCGCGCGCCTGGGGGCTCGCCTCGGAGGGCTCGGACACGGACTCGCGGGGCGCGTTTGCCCTGCCGCAGTCCTGGCTGTGGGGCCTGGGCGAAGCACCGAGGGATCTGGTGAGCGCCGATGGCAGCAGCACGTACTGGGAGTTCCGCAAGGCCATCGAGCAGGCGCTGCGCGCGGACCCGAACACGCTGGAGCTGCTCTTCGTCCCCTCGGCGAAAGCGAAGGACGTGCTGGGCGAGTGGCTGCTGGCCGAGCGCGAGGCGTTCGTCTCGCGCAACATCTTCGGCAGCTTCGGCCGCTATGCGCTCAGCCAACTGCACAAGCTGTCCAGCTCGCAACGCCTGGCCGAGCACCGCGATCTCGTCCTCGACTGGCTGTGCGAGGAGCCCACGCCGGATCTGGACGAGGTGGCCCGGCGGCTGGCGGCGCGCTCTCCGCGCCAGGCTCCCACGCCCGAGGACGGCATCCTCGCGGCCAAGACGTACATCAAGCAGCTCTACCGCTCGCTGTCGGACCAGGGGCTCATCGAAGCCAACGACTTCGCCGCCCTCACCCGCTACGCCCGGGGTGGCGGCCGGCGCCCGCCGGATGCGCGGTCGCTGCGGCCCAAGAATGCCTACAACCTGCTGCGGCTCATCGCGCTGGCCACGGGGTGGCTGCGCGACGGTGCGCCCGCGTTCGAGGCCACGGGCGCGCTGCGCGAGCGGCTGCTCGCCATCAAGCACGGCCAGGTGGACCTGGACGAGGTGCTCCGGGACGCCGAGGCGATGGCGCCCGAGCTCGAGGCGGCGCGGGACAACAGTCCCCTGCCCGAGCACCCGGACTATGCCCGGGCGGACCGGCTGCTGCGCCGCATGGGCGATGAGGTCGCGCGGCGCTGGGTGCTCAAGGAGCCGGGGCCCTGGGGCAAGGATGCCCCCGAGTCCCCGGCGTACGCCTCGGCGGAAGAGCCCTCCGAGTCCGAGCCCGAGTGAGCGCTCGGCTCAGCGGCTCTCGGCCACCGCGACGTCCAGGGCCAGCTCGATCATCTCGTTGAAGGACGTCTGGCGCTCGGCCGGTGAGAGCGCCTCGTGCGTGAGGATCTGATCCGACACGGTGAGCAGCCCCAGCGCGCGGGCGCCATACTCCGTGGCCAGGCCGTAGAGCCCGGCCAGCTCCATCTCGATGCCCAGCATGCCCATGCGGGTCAGCGTCTCGAGGAGCGCCGTCTGCGGGTGGTAGAACAGGTCCGACGAGAAGATGGAGCCCACCTTCACGTTGCGCCCCCGCCGCTCGGCCGCTTCCACCGCCCGCCGCACCAGGCCGAAGTCCGCCACCGCCGGGAAGTCGTGGTCCATCAGCCGCATGCGGTTGACCTTCGAGTCCGTGCCCGCGCCAGTGGCGATGATGACGCTGCGCAGGGGCACGTCCTGCCGGATGGAGCCACAGCTGCCCACGCGGATGAGCACGCGGGCCTTGTACTCCTTGATGAGTTCGGTGGCGTAGATGGAGATGGACGGAATTCCCATCCCGTGCCCCATCACCGAGAGCCGGCGGCCCTGGTACGTGCCGGTGTAGCCGTACATGTTGCGAACGGCGGTGATTTCACGGGGGCTCTCGAGGAACTTCTCGGCGATGTAGCGCGCGCGCAGCGGATCGCCGGGCATCAGCACCACCTCGGCGAAGTCTCCCGGCGCGGCGGAGATATGGGGGGTTGGCATGGCGGCAGACCATAGCTCAGGCCCGCTCCAGCCGAAGCGGGAGTACGAGCGGCCCCCGGGCAATGAGTGAGGGATTCCACTGAAGCTCCCGGGACGGCCGGGTGAAGTCCCGGACCCGCGAGAAGAGCGCCTCCAGGCCGAGCCGGGCCTCCAGCTTGGCCAGCACCGCGCCCAGGCAGTAGTGGACGCCGTGGCCAAAGGCCAGGTGGCTGGACCGGTCCCGGTCCAGGAGGAACTGGTCTGCCTGGGGGAACTGGCGCTCGTCCCGCAGGGCGGCGGCCATGAGGACCACCACCATGGACCCGCGTGGCAGGCGCACGCCGGACAGCTCCGTGTCTTCGGTGACGATGCGCAGGCTGGAGTGGCCCGAGGGCTCGTAGCGCAGCACCTCCTCGAGCACCCGGGGAATGAGGCGCCGGTCCGCCAGCACCTGGGCGCGCTCCTGAGGGTGGTCCGAGAGCACCACCATCGTGTTGGCCATCAGGTACACGGTGGTCTCGATGCCCGCGGGCAGCAGCGAGAAGAGGAAGCTGACGAGCTCGTCGTGAGACAGGACGGAGCCGTCCTCACCCGGGCGGATCAGCTCGCTGACCAGGTCGTCTCCCAGCGCTTTGCGGCGGGCCTCGATGAGCTCCT
>DASVVJ010000656.1:0-23028 GCA_036389955.1 Myxococcaceae bacterium | reverse complement strand
TCGGCCGGTTCCTGGCCGGCGGCGAGTCCTTCGCCGTGGCTGGCACCGTGGCCAACGCCTCGGTCATCGCCAACGGCCAGGAGTGTCTGGTGGATCAGGTGAACGTGCACCTGCAGGGCACCACGGTGAGTGCCACCGAGTTCAACGGCACGCTGCGGCTGCGCTACGAGGCGCGGCGCCCGGACAGCTGTGTGTGCGAGCTGTGGGCGCGCTTCGAAGCCGTTCAAGATTCGGCTACCTGTCCAGAGGAGTCTTGAGCCCGCCTGCGAGGCGACCTAAGCAATAGGCTCCGTCGTGCCGTCACCCCTGGAGGGAGCACATGGCTGAGCCGCAGAGCCCGTCGCAGGAGATTCAGTCCGTCCTCACGGAGAACCGCGTCTTCCCGCCGCCCGAGGAGTTCTCCCGGCGCGCGCACATCCGCAGCATGGAGGACTACCGCCGGCTGTGGGACGAGGCGGCGGCGAACCCCGAGGCGTACTGGGGGGCTCGGGCGCGCGAGGAGCTGTACTGGAAGGAGCCCTTCCAGACCGTTCTGGAGTGGAAGCCCCCGCACGCGAAGTGGTTCATCGAGGGCCGCACCAACCTGGCCTACAACTGTCTGGATCGGCACCTGCCGAAGCTGAAGGACAAGCCGGCCATTCTCTTCGAGGGCGAGCCGGGGGACCGGCGCACCGTCACCTACGGCGAGCTGGCGGCGCAGGTGAACCGGCTGGCCAACGGGTTGAAGTCCCTGGGCGTCAAGAAGGGCGACCGGGTGGGCATCTACCTGCCCATGGTGCCCGAGGCGGCGGTGGCGATGCTGGCGTGCGCGCGCATTGGCGCGGTGCACTCGGTGGTGTTCGGCGGCTTTTCGGCCGAGGCGCTGCAGGAGCGCATGAATGACGCGGGGGCCAAGGTGTTGCTCACCGCGGACGGGGGTTGGCGCAAGGGCGCGGTGGTGCCGCTGAAGAAGAACGTGGACGCGGCGGTGCCCAACATGCGCACGGTGGAGAAGGTGGTGGTGCTCAAGCGCGCGGGAGACGCGGGGGCGCCGGGCCCCAAGGACGTGTCCTGGGAGGAGCTTGTCAGCAAGCAGAGCGACGTGTGCGAGCCGGAGTGGGTGGAGAGCGAGCACCCGCTGTTCATCCTCTATACGTCCGGCTCCACGGGCAAGCCGAAGGGCGTGCTGCACACCACGGCGGGCTACTCGGTGTTCATCTCCCTGACCACGCGGTGGGTGTTCGACCTGAAGGAGGACGACATCTACTGGTGCACGGCGGACGTGGGCTGGGTGACGGGGCACAGCTACGTCGTCTACGGGCCGCTGATGAACGGCATCACCACCGTCATCTACGAGGGCGCGCCCACGCAGCCGGGGCCGGACCGGTTCTGGGAGATCATCGCGCGCTACAAGGCGACGATCCTCTACACGGCGCCCACGGCCATCCGCGCCTTCATGCGGCTGGGCGAGGAGCACCCGCGCAAGCACGACATGAGCTCGCTGCGGCTGCTGGGCTCGGTGGGTGAGCCGATCAATCCCGAGGCGTGGATCTGGTACCGGGATGTGATTGGCGGTGGGCGGTGCCCCGTGGTGGACACGTGGTGGCAGACGGAGACGGGCGGGATGATGATCACCCCGCTGCCGGGCGCCACGCCGACCAAGCCGGGCTCGGCGACGTTCCCGCTGCCGGGCATTCACGCGGAGATCCTCGATCGGCAGGGCAACCCGGTGCCGAAGGGGCAGGGCGGGTTGCTGTTCGTGACGAAGCCGTGGCCGTCGATGCTGCGCACGGTGTACGGGGACCCAGAGCGGTACGTGAAGACGTACTTCAGCGAGCTGCCGGGCAAGTACTTCACCGGTGACGGGGCGCGCACGGACAAGGACGGCTACTTCTGGCTGATGGGCCGGGTGGACGACGTGGTGAACGTGGCGGGCCACCGCCTGGGCACGGCCGAGGTGGAGAGCGCGCTGGTGGCGCACCATCGCATCGCCGAGGCCGCCGTGGTGGGCCGCCCGGACGAGCTGAAGGGCACGGCGCTGGTGGCCTTCGTCACGCTGAAGAAGGGCACGGCGCCCTCGCCAGAGCTGAAGAAGGAGCTGGCCTCGCACGTGGCGAAGGAGATCGGCGCGATTGCCCGGCCGGACGAGATCCGTTTCGCCGAGGCGCTGCCGAAGACGCGCTCGGGGAAGATCATGCGCCGACTGCTGCGAGATGTGGCCGCGGGCAAGGCGACGAGCGGAGACACCACGACGCTCGAGGACCTCAACGTGCTGGCGACCCTGCGCCAGGACGAGGAGTAAGAAACGGAGGAATTGCCCCCGGGGGCTGCGAACCTACCGGGGGCTACGCGTCGGGTCATCAAGGCCGAGCCGCTGCATTCGCTCCTGGTTCTCCCTCACCAATTCTTCAACCAAGGTGAACGGATAGAGGGCCCGATGATTCAGGTTCTTCCAATAAGCCGCCACATAGTGCTCACCCTGGATTTTCAGGAAGGTGTGCCGGGGAGGGGCGGGCATACTCGCGAACCAAGCCTCGGCATGCTCGTGGGTGCTGAAAGAAGCCACAACCGGAGGAGGGCCGTTGCGTGAATGAAGTTCGATGAATTCGGCCACGACTGGCATGGGAACGAAAGGCAAGTCCCTGCTCTCGCGGGTGGCTAGCACGGTATAGTACTCGTCACTTATCAACACTCTGGCCATGTAGGGCGGGTCAGATTGGCTCTCCAGCCAAGTGTCCGCCTCCTCGCGTGTTTTGAAGACAGCAATCACGGGGGGAAGGGTACTGCTTCGCCAGTAGGCGAGATAGTCATTGAGTTCCTCTTGTTGCCCGGATGCTTCAATGAAGGCGAGCGCGTCGATGGCGACGCGCAAAGTCTCCTTCTCCCCGGCTGAAGAGGCTTGGGCCTCCTTGCGCTCGAGGCAGCGAATGACATCCGCAAATGCCATTGACCGCGCGCGACTGGGCATCATGCCCGCCCGGAAGTCCTCGAAGCGATAGAGCTGTCCGGTGACGGAGAGGAACGCTGATGCGCCGCCCGCCACCTCCAAGCACCTTTTCTCTTCAGGTGAATGGCTGCTCTGAAGGTACTTGAGGAGCAGCAGAACCGCATCTCCCAAGGAATTGGCGGATGTCATCGGGAGGCTCCCAGGAGATGGGGCTCGGCGGTGGCGTCAGGCGATGCGACAAGCACAACTGGCACCAGGAGCAGGCAGGCGCCGCTCCCACAGATGAAAACGGCGAAAGCGACGCCAGCGATGACTACGACAGAACCCAGCAGCACTTCCTCTTGGTGACGTTTCAGCCAATCGACAGCGCGATCAGCATCATGAAACTCTGGGGCTTCCTTGGCCTTTCGCTCAAGCTGCTTGCGACAGGCGTCACGCTCTCTGGCGCACTCATCCATGCAGAACGCTTGTAATGCGGCTTTCATGCTCTTGCGGCTGGCAAGATAATGGCTTGCATGAGGCGGCAGTGGGCTTGACAGGCATCTTCTCATGCATCGCTCATACACTTGATAGCAAGCTTCGCCGATCTGATCGTCAGTCATCGGTGTGTTGCTTGTTAGCTGCAGTAGCCCATCCATGCGCGGATACTTCATGGGATACTGATACTTCGTCAGATCGACGTCCTTGATCGGCTTCCAAGAATGCGTCACCTGCCCATTCGGCATTAGCTCGATGATGAGTACGTAGCTGGCTATGTCCAGGGGCCCTGTGGGCCCACTGGCCGTGGAGCGAGCCGCACTGCAGGAGATGAGTACGAGGACAAGGCTCACTGCCATCGCTCTCTGCGCAACAGCGATTGTTCGGTCCAGGGCTTGGATCATTTCCCTCACCGCTTCAGGTGGGTGATGGCCTCGGCGAGCAGCGAACTGACGCCTCGCCGGGCCACATGCACCACCTTGCGATGGAGCGCCGGTGGGCCGTGCGTGTAGTGCTCGCTCACCTTGTGGTGCAGCTCCGTGGCACCCCACACCAGCACCAGGTCCGCCCACTCCAGGTCGTGCCGGGCCCGCTCTCCCGTGCGCCGCTCGGTGCCGTCCACCATGCGCAGCTCCACCTGGCCGCCGAGCCGCTCCTCCAGCTCCTCGCGCACCGCCGGCGAGCCGCCCACCACCACCAGGCGCCGCACGCCTTTTCGCCGGCATGCCTCCAGGAAGTCCTCCACCGCCCGCTGGTTGTCCGAACCACCGCACCGCTCACAGTGCGTTTTGGGCTCTACGAGCAGCGGCTCGCGGCCGCTGGTGTTCGCCACCTGCATACACGCCGGAGCACCGCAGACGCGGAAGTAGCGCTCGGCCAGTACCGCCTCGGCGCGCTCGAGCTTCTGATCGCTCATGCGCGCCTTCTTGGGGTTGATGACCTTCGCCTCCGCTAACGCGCCGCGGGCCCGCTCACGCGAGTCCGCCGAAGTCATGCCTCGTTCGGCCAGCCATGCGTCGATGTCGTGATCGGCGCTCACGAACTGGGAGTAACAGGCGGAGGCGGCGGGAACAACTCCTCCTGTACCGGAACCAGCCCCAGCGCCTCCCGCACCGGCCCGAAGCTGCGGCGGTGGATGGGCAGCACGCCTTTCTCTTTCATCGCCTGGAAGTGCTGCGGCGTCGGGTAGCCCTTGTGCGCGGCCAGCCCGTAGCCCGGGTACTTCGCGTCCAGCTCCGCCATCATCCGGTCCCGCGTCGTCTTCGCCAGGATCGACGCCGCCGCGATGCTCATGGACAGCGCGTCTCCGTGGATGATGCCCTTCTGCGGACAGGGACACTCCGGAATGGTGCGCGCGTCCACCAGCGCGTAGTCCGGCACCAGCCCCAGCCCCTCCACCGCCCGCCGCATGGCCAGCAGCCCCGCGTGGTAGATGTTGATGCGGTCGATCTCCTCGACCTCCGCCACCCCCACCGCCCAGGCGACCACGTCCCGCTTGAGGACCGCCGCCAGCTCCTCGCGGCGCTCCTCCTCGAGGATCTTCTTCGAGTCGTCCAGCCCCTTGAGCCGGTAGTTCTTCGGCAGAATGGCCGCGGCGGCCACCACCGGGCCTGCCAGGGGAGCCATCCCCGCCTCGTCTACTCCGACGATGCGCTCCAGCCCCTGCGTCCACAGCTCCATCTCGTAGCGCAGCAGGTGGCGCAGCCGCTGTCCCTCGGAGCGGTTCTTCTCCTGGCGCGCCCGGATGCGGCGAGCAAGCGACCGGGCGCCTTGCCGAGAGTCTGCCTCCAGGGCCTCCAGCAGCCCATGCGGTACGGGTCTGGCCCGCTCCAGGTAACGTTCGGTCAGCTCCGCCAGGGGGATGCGGAGGAGTTCTTCCACGCTCGGCATGACATCCGAAGGCTAGCGATCCGCCGATCCGCGGACAACCGATCCTTTCAGGGTGCCTGCCAGACAGCCTACTCCACAGGTTGGGCAGGCTTACGGGTTCAGCTGCAGGACCACCGCGCCGGGAATCGGTGTGCAGTGGCACGCGTCACACTCCCACTCCACCTGCACGGGAGGCGACACTTTCGAGCCCGCAGTAGCGGACACCTGGGTGGCACCCGGCGCGATGGACTCGTTCACCGCCCGGCTGAAGCCCTCCGCGTCCGTGACGCTGGTGATGCTCTGGTTCGTCTCCAGGTTCGTCGCGGTGACGGTCGCCCCTTTGACGTGGACGCCCTCGGCCGTCACCACCTCGACCCGCAGGGTGACCAGCTCCTCCGAGCAGAGATTCTGGCGATCGTCCACCACGGGCCTGTTGTCACAAGCCGGCAGCGCGGCGAGGCCCAGGAGCACCGAGAGGATACGCAAGCGAGACATGGCCCGAAGGTGGTGCCGGGGGGCCCCAGCGGCAACACGGAACGTCAGGAAGTCGGCGGAAGATGTGCTAGGGCGAAGCGGGACGCGTCCGTGTTCGGATACCGGTGGACGACGTAGCGGTAGATGCTCTGGGCCCGCTCGGGCTCGCGCAGCCGCTCGGCATACACGCGCGCCAGCAGCACCAGGGCCCGCGAGGCCTCGGGGCTGTCCGGCGCCACGTCCGCCGCGGTCTCCAGCGCCTTCACCGCCAACTCGTACTGGCCCCGGGCCACGGCCGCCTGGCCCACGAAGAGGTGCTGCTCGGGCGCCAGCTGCCTGGCGAAGCGCGGCTCCCGGAGCTGAGGGTAGAGCGCAAGCGCGCCCTCGGCGTCCCTGGCCTCCAGCGCCTGCGTCAGCGCCAGGAGCAGCTCGGTGACAGGGGCAGGGGCCTCCTCGGAGGCGGCGGTGGGCAGACCATTCACCAGGGGCGGCAGCTCCGAGCGCGGCTGAAGCTTTCCCAGCACGGGCTCCAGGTAGTCCTGGGCGAGCCCGTACTCGAGCGAGTCTCCCCGCGTGAACAGCAGCAGCCCGAGCACTCGCGCCATGAGCACGGGCACGAGGGTGGTGAGGAACTCCGTCACCAGGCGCGAGAAGAGGGGCACCTCCACCGAGCGGATGCCCGCGGCCACCAGGTGCACCAGCACCCCGGCCGGCCAGCACGCCCACGGTGAAGGTGTAGTCCCGGCCCAGGCGGCGCGCGGCGCCGACGACGGCCAGCGGGTTGAGCATCGTCACCGCCGAGTTCCCCGCCGCCGCGAGCAGCAGCACCATGGGCACGTACAGGCTGCCAGCGAAGACGATCAGCCAGAGCACCGGATCGCCCACCACCTGGCTCCAGTCGAGCTGGGGCAGCCCACCGGTGACGTAGAAGCGGGGCGTGACCAGCAGGTCGTGCAGCGGCTTCCGGAGGTCCCACTGCTTCACGTAGAGCAGATAGAGCAGCGCCGGCAGCCACACCAGGGCGGTGCCCACGAAACCCCGGATGGCGGGCACCACGCAGTCGGCGAAGACCTCGGAGTAGTCCGGCGTGTCCATCTCCTTCTCGCCGCGCGCGGTGCCACGGATGATGGAGAAGAAGAGGCCCCAGAAGATGCTCAGGCCGATCACCGTGGGGAGGAACTTGAGCAGCAGAAAGGTCTCTTCGGCGAGCCACCGGCACAGGGCCATCAGCATGCTGGAGCCGACGAGCACCGTGAGTCCCGTGAACGAGAACGGGTAGCGCCACAGCCTCCGCAGCCGCTGGGAGAGCGGGGTGCTTGCGCGGTGCACGAGGATGGGCAGCGCCCGGCCGTTGCACGGGCCGCAGGCGAGGTACTCGGTGGCCATCGCCCGGCGCACCGTCACGCAGTCCGGGCACAGCGACGCCTGGCAGGAGTCACAGCTCCAGCCGGCGGTGGCCTCGGGGTGGCGCTGGCAACGGGCGGTCGAGGTGTCTTTCATGGCTCCCCCACGGAAGGGCCACTTTAGCCGACTGCCTCGTCCCATGCCGTCCCCAGCCAGGCCTGGAACGCGGCCTTCTGCGCATCCGTGGGCTTGTCCACCCGTGTGAGATAGACCGCGTCCGTGGGCTTCTGGCCCAGAACCACGGGGAGTTCCATCAGCTTGTCCCGGCGGAACAGCGTCACCCGGACCGTCTCTCCCGGACGCCGATCATCACACCGGCTCAGCAGTCCGGCTCCATCCGTCTTGTAACCATCCAGTGCGACGATCTCGTCCTCGGGATAGAGGCCGGCCTCCATCGCTGGAGAGCCATCCATCACGATGGCCACGGTGGCGTTGCCCTTGATGGCCAGGCCCAGCCAGCCCTTGGGCTTCACGTCACTGGACTTGCGCGGCGGAGGCGAGCCGCCCTTGTCACTGGAGGACTCACGCATGCGGAAGCCCACCTCCAGGCCCACATGCGAGAGGACGGAGTAGTCCAATTCCTCGGTGGAGCGCACCGCGCGATCGAAGAAGGGCGTGAGGTCCTTACCGGCCACCTCGTTTACCGCTGCCTCCACCCCGTTCTCCTCTACGCCGGTGCCCGAGCCGTAGCGCTGCCACAGCAGGCGCACCACGTCATCCAGGCTCCTGGAATCACCGGTGGCGCGGCGGATCTCCAGGTCCAGCAGCGCGCACACCACCTCGCCCTTGAGGTAGTAGGAGATGGCGCTGTTGGGAGAGTTTTCGTCCGGGCGGTAGTGCTTGATCCAGCTCATCAGCGAGGCGTCCGCCAGCGTCTGCACCCGGCGGCCCGGCGTGGAGTGCAGGGTGGTGAGCGCCTCGCCCAGGCGGGTGAGGTAGCGGCTGGCGGACATGAGCCCCGCGCGCCGCACGAAGAGGTTGTCGTAGTAGGACGTCATCCCCTCGAAGGCCCACAGCAGGGTGGTGTAGTTCTCCTGCGAGTAGTCGAAGGGCACCAGCGCGCGCGGCTTCACCCGCTTGATGTTCCACAAGTGGAAATACTCGTGGGCGGCCAGGGTGAGGAAGTCCTCCCAGCCGCGGCTGCTCAGCAGGGCGGTGCGCGGAAACAGCAGCGCCGTGGAGGCCTGGTGCTCCAGCCCGCCGCGCCCCTTGTCCGACAGGTACACGAGGAACAGGTAGCGCTTCATGGGAAGCCCGCCGAACAGCCGCGCCTCGGTCTCGCAGATGCGCTGCAGGTCCGAGGTGAGCTTGTCCGGGTCGGCCACCGTGTCGCCCCAGACGATGACCTCATGCGGCACGCCCGCGGCCACGAAGGACAGCGGGGTGTGGGGGCCTACCTCGAAGGGGCTGTCCACCAACTCGTCATAGTCCGAGGCGACGAAGGCGCTGCCCTGGCGGTCCAGGGCGCAGAAGGTCCGCCAGCCCTCGGGTTCCACCACGGTGACGTGGTGCTCCAGGTGGCGCGTGGCCTCCGTGTAGAGAAAGAGGGTGGCGCCGTTGAAGTAGCCGTGCGAGCCGTCCAGGTGGCTGGTGCGCACCGTCAGCTCGAAGGCGTAGACACGGTAGCGCAGTGTCACCGGCTGGCCTCCCGCGCGGACGCGGAAGGTGCGCTTGTCCACGCGCTGGACCGGCAGTGGCTCGTTGCGGGGGCCCGCGGCCGTCACGTCCTGCAGGTGGCGGGCATACTCGCGCACCAGGTAGCTGCCCGGCGTCCACACCGGGAGCACGGCGTCGAGCACGTCCGGGCCCGCGGGGAATGTCGCCTCCACCTCGAACAGGTGCGAGTGCGGGCGGGTCATCGAGACGCGGTAATGAACTGCTTGCGGCATTGCCAGGCCCTCTAGTGGCAGAGAGTCGAGAGGTTACTTCGCCCGGACCAGAATGGCCCCGAAGAAGCCATCCGTCCCGTGAGTGTGGGGGGCCAGACGCAGGAATGGGCCGCGGCTCACCCTGGCCCCCAGCTCCGGTCCCAGCTCCTCCGATACCGGGCGCACCGAGAAGTCCGGGTGGCGCGAGAGGAAGTCCTCCACCACCGCCTCGTTCTCCTCGCGCAGCACGCTGCACGTGCCGTAGATGAGCCGGCCTCCCGGTTTCACCATGCTGGAGAAGCGCTCCAGCAGCGCCTTCTGCCGGGCCACGTGGGTCTCCAGGTCCGCGGGGGAGAGGCGGTAGCGCGCGTCCGGCTTGCGGCGGTAGGTGCCCGTGCCGCTGCAGGGCGCGTCCACCAGCACCCGGTCCGCTTTGCCCTTCAGGGGGGCGATGGCTTCGTCCGCGGCGGCGCCCTCGGGGGGGATGACCTGGGTGCGCACGTTGTGGACGCCAGCCCGGCGGGCGCGCTTACGCAGCTCGTCGATGCGGCCTTCGTCCACGTCCAGCGCGTGCAGGTCTCCCCGGTTCTTCATCTGCACGGCGAGCTGCAGTGTCTTCCCTCCTGCTCCCGCGCACGCGTCCACCACCCGGGTGGGCGGCGCGTCCACCAGCATGCCGAGCAGCTGACTGCCTTCGTCCTGCATCTCCAGCATTCCATCTCGGAAGCTCTCGAGCGCGAAGATGTTGACGCGCGTCTCCAGCCACAGGCCCAGGGGGCTGAGCGGGGTGGGAGTGCTCTCGACGCCCTCCGTGGCCAGGCGCTGGCGCAGGGCCTCGCGGTCCGCCTTGAAGAGGTTGGCGCGCGCGGTGAGGGGAGCGCGCTCGTTCATCGCGTCCATGGCGCGCATGGCATCCTCGCCGAACGTCTCGCGGAACTTCTCGGCCAGGAAGTCCGGCAGCGAGGCGGCGACCGGGAAGCGCCGAGCTTCTGGCAGGGCCTGAAGCGCCTCGGCGGCCTCGGGGAGCGCCTCGAGGGCGGCAACGTCCTCGCCCGAGAGCGCGGAGTCGTGCGCCACCGTGGCGGTGGGCTCGCCATGGAGAATGCGCGAGGCAGCCAGGCGCAGCACGTCCTGGCGGGTGGTCTCCAGCCGCTCGAAACCCCGGCGCGCGTGGGATAGCAGGTAGTCCACCGTGCGCTGGCGGCGCAGCAGGGCATAGACACGCTCGGCCACGGCGCGGCGCTCGGTGGAATACAGGTGGGCCTTGCGGCGCAGGGTGAAGTCGAGCGCCCGGTCCGCCAGGCGGCCTTCGTGGCGCACCGAGCCGTACGCCTCCAGACAGGCTTGCAGCACCAGGTCCTCGCGCAGCGGACGCAGGCTGCGCTCCGGGGCGGCGGCACGCTCGGGCTGCCTGGGGGCGGAGGCTCTGGAGGCGGCGGGCTTCTTTGCCTTGGAGGCCTTGGAGGCAGGCTTCTTCGGGTGAGGTCGTTTCATAGGTTCCGTTCTACGGGCCCATTGCATTCCAGCCGCCCGGAGGCAAGCGCGGAGAAACGCAGTGCCTTGCCCCTGAACACCTTCGATGTCAGACCCAGGTGGTTGGATGGCGGGCCGGGGTCACGAGGAGGGTGGCGGAGATGGAACGGGTAGGGCTCGTCGCGCAGGTGGAAGCAGAGCTGGAGAAGATGCTCGCGTTGGGGCTGCTGCCGCCGGACGGCAAGATGCCCTCGGAGCACGGGCTGGCGCGCTGCTTCAAAGTCTCCCGAGGCACGGTGAGAGAGGCGCTGCGGGGCCTGTCGGCCAAGGGACTGGTGGAGCAGTACCCAGGGCGAAGGACACGCGTGGTGGCGTGGGACGAGGCGTTGACGCTGGAGAACCTGAGCGTAGCGCTGACGGACAGCGGACGCCTGCGCCCGGGGCGGATGCAACTGCTGGAAGGTTTTCTGGCCCTCAAGCGGGACATCACCGTGGAACTGCTGGTGGCGTGCAGCGAGAGGGCCAGTGCGGCGGAGCTGGAGGAGCTGAGTCAGGGCTGCTTCGCATTGGCGGATGCGGCGCGCTGGGACATGGGGGAGGGAAAGTGGGTGTGGCAGGAGTTCGCCCTGTTGAGACAGGCGGCATGTGCGCTGGAGCGGGTAGGGCACGTGCTGCTCATCCAATCGTTGGAGCGAGCGTTCCGGGGCATGGCGCAATGGGCGGTGCCGCACCTGGATACCGGTGCGGTGCAAGCGTGGGCCTGGTGCGCCATGTCCGCCCTGGCGGAGAAGAACATCCAAGCCCTGAAGCAAAAGCTGCCACCATTGCTCCAGGCGAGTGATGAGCGCTTGTTGAGTCGTCTCGGGCCGCCTCGCCTACCAGCGGGGAAGAGCGAGCCTCACCCCACCGAGACTGAGTCGCACCCAGGAGCGCCCGCTGCACTGGCGGATGAGAGACATTCCCTACCGGAGCCAGGTGTTTGCGAGCCTCACCCCATTGAGGCTGAGCCGCACCGCAGCGAGCATCTGGCGGCTGAGAGGGAGGCCCTGCCGGGGCAAGTTGTTCCGAACCTGTCCAACAGTTGGTCAGGGTTCTGCGAAGTGCAGCCGACAGGGGCCTCTCCGCCAGAGTTCGCCTCCGTGGGCGCGTGTTCCGAGCCAGAGTCTGTGGCGCCCATAGAGGACGGCCCGCCCGCCAGCTCATTGTGCTGTGGCTCAGGGGAAAGCCTCACCTTGGAGCTCTCGGGGTGGGGACGGGCTGATGTGGGTTCAGCGGCGGCGGCGCAGCAGCCTGGCCAGTGCGAGTGCCCCGAGAGGCAGCAGTGTGGCCACAGGTGCAGTAGAGCACCCGGCGCTGCCTGCGCCGCCGTCATCCGAAAGTGAGGGCTCGGTAGGCGTTGAGGGCGAGGGCTGTGGGGCTCCGGCGACCGGTGTCCCTGCGGCGGCCGCCTCCACGGTCACCTGGGTGGTGCCCGTCATGCTCGAGCCGCCGCCAGCGGCCGTCGCCGTCACCGCGTATTGGCCTGGCTGCGCGTAGACGTGGGTGACCTGCGTGCCCTCGGCGCTCTGCCCATCGCCGAAATCCCAATGCACCGTGGTGTTGGCCACGACGGTGGAGGAGGGGAACTCCACGCGGAAGAGTGCCTGGTGCGGCGCTACACCCTGCTCGCCCTCCACGGTCACGCTCAGCCCGGAGGTGCGGGGAGGCTCCTTGCGTGGCGCCAATTGCTTGGTCAGCGTGAACGCATCCACACGCTTTCCTTCGGGGGTCAAGAGCTCGGCGGTGAGGGTGCCCTCGTTGACGGTGACGTCCAGGAAGCCAAAGTCCTTGTTGTTGCGCACCGCACTCCATGCAGGCCCCGACTCGGAGAACTCGCGGAGCGAGGCGCCGCCGCCGCCCACCACGAGGTAGGTGACGCCGCGCTTGCCCGAGGGCGCTACGCTGTCGCCCAGCATGGGATGGGTGCGTTCGTAGTTGTGATCATGCCCGGTGAGCACCAGGTCCACGCCGTACTTCTCGAACAGCGGAGCGAACTCACGGCGCATGAGGGGCTGGGAGCCGTGCTCGCCACTCGACCAGGGTGGGTGATGGAAGAACACCACCTTCCAGTCGGCCTGGCTCTCCGCCAGATCCTTCTCCAGCCACGCCTTCTGCGCGGCCAGCGTGCACTTCTCCTTCGAGGCCAGGCCAATGGCACAGCTCGAGTCCAGGCCCACGAAGTGCACATGGCCCCAGTCGAACGAGTAGTAGCGCTCTCCACCACTGGAGCTGGTGGGCAGGTAGAGGTTGTCGAGGTACGGCTGCGCTTCTCGGGTGACGTACTCGTGGTTGCCCGCCACCGCGAAGAAAGGCACCTCCGCCAGCAGGTCCGCCATGGGGATGAAGAGGTTGTTCTGGATCTCCGCCTCGGTGCCGGACGCGTAGGCGTTGTCTCCCAGTGCCACGAACAACTCGGGCCGCCGGGCGAGCATTCGAGCGGCTACCTCCTGCTGATCGTTCCCCCCGGTGCCGAAGTCCCCCACGGCGGCAAAGTGCACGCGGCGCGTGCCGGGCACGGGCGCGGTGCGGAACCGCTTGGACGCCGTCCGGTTGCCACACGCCTCCACCTCGTAGCTGTACTCGGTGGCGGGGGCCAAGCCGGTGAGCACCACGGCGTGGACCCGGCCCTTGTCCCGCGAGCGGGCCACCTGCGTCGTGGAGCCCTGGGCGCTGTAATGGACCTCAGGGGTGCAGTCGGCTCCCAGGCGGAACGCCACGGTGGCCGTGTCCGGTCCTACCCGCTGCAGGTAGGGCGCACGGGTCAGGGGCGCCGCGTGGGCGACACTCGCCGTCAGCGTGAGCACGGCAGCCAGGGCGCCAAGCGCTGGTACCTTCGCTAAATGCATAGAGCCTCCGGCCCGGAAACATCCGGGACTCGGAGGCTCAAACTGTTCACAGGTGGACCCGCATCCAGCCCACCAGACGGGGAGAGCAGCGCTCTGACGCTGGTGTCCCCAGAGAGCGGACTACTTCTTGATGTCGTGAGAGACGAGCTCCTCAAGCCTCTCGCCTGTCTCCTTCACCTTGCCGATGCCGGGCACCAGCCAGTACGTGCGCAGCTTGCCCTCTTTGTCCGGCTGGTCGCGCTCGACGCGGATCGCGTTGGTGAAGGTGCCCGCCGGGACGGTGACGGTCTCGTTCACGCTCTTCACGGTCCACACGTACGTCTTGTCCTTCTCCTCCACCGTGCCGTCGTCCAGCCGGGTCACCTCGCGGATGCTCGAGTTGTAGCTCCAGCCCTGCGCCTGGGGCACGGCCATCGACTTCACGGTGGCCGGGGACCAGGTCGTCACCCGGGCGATGGCGCCACTCTTGAGGTCCTCCTCACGCAGGCGCACCACGATGCCGTTCTCGAGCTGGAGCTGCCACGAGCGCTCCTCCAGGTGCGGCTGGACGCTGTGCACGGTGATGGCGGTCATGGTCGTGTCAGGCACCTTCTGCGGGCCGAGCACCTGCACGGTCTTCTCGAAGACGCCGCGCAGGTCCTCCTCGATGCGGTACGTCCACTTCGAGCCCGGCGTGAGCGGCCAGAGGCTCTGCGGCGCGGGGGTGTTGCCATTGCCGGGCGTCTGGGGATCCACCGGCGCGCCGGGCAGCGGCACCGTGCCGTCCCCAGGCTCCTCGCCCGTGGGCAGGCTGCCCCCGCCACCACAACCCGCCAGCCACATCGCGGCCGCCAGCGCGGCCAACACTCCCCGCTTCATACCAGCTCCTCTCGAGCCCCTTTGGGGCTTACCGATGTCCATCGCAGCCCACGCAGGGGCGTGCCTTCCGTTCGGCCCAGCGCTGCCACCAGCGCTCCCGGTTCCTTCTCTTCGACTTCCAGCTCCAGCCGGCGCCCGTCGAAGTCGAACGCGCAGCCCTTCACCAGCACGTTGCGCTCACCCAGCGCCTTGCGCAGCGAGGCCTCCGCGCCGATCAAGTCATCTGCCTGGGCCGACAGCACCACCCGCTGCTTGGGCGCCTTCTCCTCCTTGTTGAAGAGGTCGAGCACCAGCAACAGCCCCGCGACGAACACCGTGCCGATGCCCGCCAGCCCCAGGCTGCCGTGTCCGCAGGCCATGCCCAGGCCGATCATCAGAAACAGGATCGCCGCATCCCGCGGATCCTTGAGCCCCGAGCGGAACCGCACGAAGCCGCCCAGGCCCACCAGGCCAAAGGCCTTGGCCACGCTGTCGCCGATGACGGCGGTGATGACGGCGGCCGCGGTGCACAGCAGCACCTGGGCCTGCACCATCTCCGACTTGGGCAGCGGCCGGCCCATCAGCATCCGCCAGGGCCGCAGCGACAGCAGGGCGCCGATCAGCACCGCCGCCACCATGCGCGGCAGCATGACCCCTGCCTGCACGCTGGCGAGCTCCTGGCTGGCGCCTTCGAAGATCTGCGTGAAGGTGGCTTCCATTAGAGGCTGACCCGCGGCTCGGTGCTGATGGCCGGGCGCGACGCGCGCTCAATGGCCAGTTCATGCGAAGTGGCGATGGCGCTGTAGGCGTTGCGCAGCAGCGGCAGCCGCAAGGCCCCGGCGCTCAGGATGCGGGTGATGAGCGCCTCGGCCCGGGCCGACAGCGGCAGCCCCTTGAGCGAGGACAGCACCGTGGCCGGCCAGCGGTCCGCATACGCCTCGCGCAGCTGCCACGCGCGCGGATCATCCAGCCCGTCCAGCGAGTCGATGGCCTCCTTCGTCACCGGCGCCCCGTGCTCGCGCAGCACGAAGGACTCCTCGGTGGTGAGGCCCGTGAGCGAGCGCAGCACCAGCTTCAGCGCCTTGCCCGCCAGCTCCGAGCGCAGGGCGCTGGCGAATGGCGAGTCCACGCCGTTGATGCTGCGCAGCACGGAGAGCCGATCATGCGCCAGCAGCGTGCCGCGCAGCGCATCCACCCGCTCACCCTTCAGGCCCGTGAGGCTGCGCGCCACCTCGGAGTACAGCTTCTTCTGCAGGCCCAGCTCCCGGATGGACGAGGCCGTGGCCCCTTCCAGGCCCGTGGTGCTCAGGATCACCTCCGCGAGCCTGCGCTCCTGCAGGCCACGCTCACGCAGGGCCCAGGCCTCGGCGCTGTTGTTGCGCTTGAGGCCCGCCAGCACCTCCCCGGGGGCCAGGGGGTAGAGCTGCTCGCGCAGCGCCATGGCCCGGGGCGACGTGCTGATGCCCAGGCTGGTGGCCACGTCCACCGGCACCACCTTGGCCAACAGCTCGCGCAGCGCCCACGAGGCCTCGTCCTCCAGCCCCAGCAGGCTGCGCACCGCCAGCCCCGGGAAGCGCTCCACCGCCGCCAGCCGCCGCTGGTGTGCCGCCAGCCCCGGCAGGCCTCCCAACATCCACACCGCGAGCGAGGGCTCACGCACCTCCAACGAGTCCAGCGCGTGGAAGAAGCGCTCCTCCACACTGTCCACCGTCACCGGGCCCGGCGTCACCGTGCTCACCGGGCTGATGCGCTGCACCTGCGGATCGCGCCCCTCCAGCCGCGCCACCACCGCGTCCACGATGCGCTGTTCCAGCACCCACAGCGGCTGATCGTTGTTCTCGATGATGAGCCAGCGCGACGGATCCTTGCGCGCCATCTCCAGGAACGCCTCGCGCACGCGCACGGCCAGCCCCGCGCCCACCAGCCCCTTGCGGCTGTCGGTGTCGTTGCTCCGGCCATCCTTCAGCTTGCCCAGCCGCTTGCGCAGCCGCGCCAGGTCCGGCTCCACGTCCACCAGGATGACGAGGTCCGGCCAGATGCCCCGCGACGCCATCTCGCACACGGGCTCGAGCTCCGGCACGGGCAGGTTGCGCCCGCCGCCGCTCAGCGCCAGCTGCGAGTACAGGTAGCGATCGCTGATGCACACCTCGCCCCGCGCCAGTGCCGGGGCGATCACCTCCTCGAGCTGCTGCGCATCCCGCGCCACATTGAGGAAGAACTCGGTGCGCGCCCCCATTTCCAACAGCCGCGAGTCCCGCGTCAGCTCACGGATGCGCCGGGCGATGGGCGATTGCAACTCGCCTCCCTCGCGCGCGTGCGCCACCTTGTGGCCCAGTCTGCGCAGCCGGGTGGCCAGCAGGTTGGAGAGGGTCGTCTTGCCGCTGCCGTCGATGCCTTCAAAGTCGATGAACACGATGCACTAACCCCCAAGAACCTCATCCGCGCCGAAGGCATGCACCTTCGCCATGCCCTCGGCGAACTTGCTGTAAGCCGGTCTCTGGCTCCCCGGGTGCAGCGCCGCCAGCCACGCTGGCAGTTCCTCACCCAGGTGCTTCACCTCGATCACCACCCGCCCGTCCTCGAACAGCGGCGCCCCCAGCCTCTCGGCGGTGAGCGTCGTGTCGGACAGCGCCAGCTCGGGCGTCACATGGTGGAAGCCGATGTCCCGGTCCACCGTCACCCGCCAGGCATGCGAGGCCTGGTACACGTGCCGCCGGTAGGTGACGCCCAGCACTGGCAGCAGCCGGCCCCCGGCGATCAGCGGCAGCAGGCCGCCCGCGCCGCGAATCACACTGCTCAGCTGTGCCCGGGGCACCCAGACCCGGCGCTTCTGCGTCACCCCGTTGCGCTCGCGTTTCACCTCCAGCACCACGCGCTGCACCCCGCCCGCGCCCACGTCCGGCGAGTACTCCTTGGTGCGGACCTTCAGGCAGTCCTGCGGGGTAAGCACCGCGCGCTGCGCGAGCGGATAACCCGGCTTGTCGAAGTACACGGACACGATGCGCGTGGGAGGCGGAAGGCACCCCTCCAGCTCCGCGGACAGCCGCGCGCACAGCTTCGCCGCGCTCTCTCCGGGCAGCACGAGCTTGAACTCGCGGCGCAGCTTGGTGACTTCCCCTTCGGCGAACGAGAGCATGTCGAGCCTCCGTGCCTAGAAGCGGGTTGCCAGCTGTAGCGAGAACTCGGTGCCTGGCACCTCGTCACCCGGCCTCAGCGCGTGCTCGGCTTGCAACTGCGCCTTGAACGCGTCGGACAGCAGCACGTTGAGGCCGCCCACGGCCGACCAGCCACGGCCCGCCACGTCGCCCCGCAGCTGGAGCGCCTCGGCGCCCACCACCGGCTGCAGCGCCCACTGCTTGTCCTCTCCCACGGGCAGCATGTAGCTCACCAGCGCCAGCTGCCCGGTGAAGGGCCCCAGCGCCAGCTGCCCGGTGACGATCTCGCCCGACACCATCAGCCCTCCCAGCTTCAGCGCCCCCTCCGCCGCCAGCGCGTGCCGGCGTGTGCCCTCCATCACCTGCGCCAGGTAGCTGCTGGCCCCCACCGTCAGGCCCTTGAAGGGGCTCACGCTCACGCGCGCCGCCGCATCCTCGCTGGTGCGCTTGCCCAGCTCGTCCTTCGAGCCCTCGAAGAGGCCGCCGGAGAACTTGAAGTTCCACAGCTCCTTGAGCCGCACCTCACCCATCAAACCCATGCGCCGCCCACCCAGCTCGTGTGTGTCCGTCAGGTAGTCCTCCACCAGGCCGCGCTGCATCAGCGGCAGGCCCCACGAGGACTCCAGCGTGCGCGCCAGGAAGGGCGCCTTGAACTGGCCACCATAGAGGCGCAGCCGCTTCTTGCTGTCCGCCAGCCGGACGAACGCATCCTTCAGGATCGACTTGGAGGAGAGATCCGCGCTCACCTCCGCCTCGACGTACTCGAAGGAGGTGCTCACCCCCACGCGGGCCGACTCCACCGACAGCGAGCGCGAGAAGTCCTCCCGCTCATCCGCGCTGGCCCGGGCGAACACCCGCCCGAACACGCGCAGGCTCTTCTCCGGCACCGTGTCGTCGGCCTCGTTGGGCGCCTCACCCAGCGACTCCGTCTTGGGCGCCTTCTTCTTCTTCTTGGCCGGCTCCTCGGTGGTCACCGCGGGCGCCGTCGTCACCACGGGCGCCTCCGTCACCACGGACGCATCGGCCACCTGCTCCTGCGCCAACGCGGGCGTGCAGAAAAGGACCGCGGCGAGAAAGCCCCGCCAATTTTTTTCCACCCCACGCCCACCCGCCATGCCCTGCCTCCAAGCCGCGGCCCGGAGACTGTGTCTGCAACGCGGATGCCCGGTGGAGAAGCGTCGGGAACACGACGGCGCCTCGAGGGCCTCGCCAGGAAAGCGCCGTGATTCAGCCGGGATAGCTCCACGGCTGGGAAGCGCCGTTCCCTGAAAGGGTTCCGCCGCGCCTTACGGAGTTACAGCGCTGAAGGTTTATCCGGCGCAGATCCGGTAGAGCTTTCAGTCCCACTCCCCCCAGCCGATCCCTCCGCCGCGCTCGCCGGAGGGGTACTGGCAGGAGGGGAAACCTGCGCGGGCGTGGGGGCAGGTGCGGACTCCGCCGCGCGCAGCTCGGCAAGCACCGGATGCACTTCCGGTGCCTTCTCCGGGCGCGTCAACGAGCGGATGCCAAAGGCCAGCGCCGCCACCGCCATGAGCCCCACCAGGCTCCAGATGATGGTGCGGGGCACCAGGCTGGGGGCCACCTCGAAGTCGGCGTTGAGCACCTTGTGACGGGTGGTGCGGAAGCTCACGCTGAGCGTGTGGGGGCCGTCCTCCTGGGGCGTGAACTCCGTCACCCAGTTGACCGGGCCCCGGGTGACCAGCTTCGTCTCGCCCTGCACCATGCCCGCCTGGCGCAGGGTGACGGTGAGGGGCCCCTGGAACTCGGCCCCCTCGAAGCTGCCTACATGCAGCAGGACCTTGAGCGGCTCACCGGCGCGGGGCACGTCCGGCTGGAGGCTGCCCTTGAGACGCTCTTCGGCGTCCGACCAGGACAGCTCCAATACCTTGTTGCTGCGCCGGTCCACGGCGATGCGGTCCGGCTTGCCCAGGGACTGGGGGAGCGGCTGGGCTACCGCCAGTCCGCAGGCGAGCAGGCTGGCTCCCAGCAACCACCGCCAGGCAGCCATCAGACTGCTTTGCCTCTTCCGGTTCCTCGGCCTAAGATGCCGTGCCTTCACGGACCACCACCTGAGCTTGCTTCCCGCGGCGAGCTACCCGGGATGACCCAACTCTTCGGCAAATATCAGCTTCTGAAGAAGCTCGCCACGGGCGGTATGGCCGAGGTGTGGCTTGCGCGCCAGGCCGGCATCGAGGGCTTCGCCAAGAACGTGGTGATCAAGCGCATCCTCCCGCACCTGGCCGAGGACCGCGAGTTCGTGGAGATGTTCAAGAACGAGGCGCTGATCGCCGCCAACTTCAACCACCCGAACATCGCCCAGGTCTACGAGTTCGGTGAGGCCAACGGCACCTACTTCATCTCCATGGAGTTCATCCACGGAGAGGACCTGGGCCGGGTGATGCGCAAGGCCTGGAGCGCCGGGCAGTGGATCGCCCGCCCCCTGGCCATCCGCATCGTCGCCAGCGCGTGTGAGGGCCTGTACTACGCGCACACGCGCACGGATGCCAACGGCCGGCCGCTGAAGGTCGTCCACCGCGACATCTCTCCGCAGAACATCCTGATCAGCTTCGACGGCTCGGTGAAGCTGGTGGACTTCGGCATCGCCAAGGCAGCCGATCAGGTGGGCCTGACGAAGTCGGGCGCCATCAAGGGCAAGTTCGCGTACATGGCGCCCGAGCAGGCCGCGGGCAAGCCGCTGGACCACCGCGCGGACATCTTCGCCATCGGGCTGGTGCTGTACGAGCTGCTCACCGGCCAGCGCCCGCTCAAGCGCGACTCGGAGCTGGGCACGCTGCAGGCGGCGCTCGAGTGCGCCATTCCTCCGCCGTCCGAGGTCACCGACGTTCCGCCCGAGCTGGATCCGGTGGTGATGAACGCGCTGGCCAAGGCCGCGGACGACCGGTACCGCGACGCGCGCCAGTTCCAGGTGGCCCTCGAGGAGACGCTCGTCACCCAGGGCGTGGTGGCCAGCTCGGTGCAGATCTCCGAGCTGATGGAGACGCTGTTCGCCGACCGGCTCCAGGAGGAGAAGCAGTCCGGGGTGCCGCAGCCGAACAGCCCGATCGAGGACTCGCGCAACTCCGGCCAGGCTCCGCCAATGCCTGCGCCCGAGCGCACCCCGGAGCCGGTCTCCAACTCGAGCAGCCGGCGTTCCTCGCCGAGCATGGCGGACGTGCGGGCCGAGCCGCCGCCGGAGCCGCCGCGTTCGCGGGGCACCTCGGTGGGGGCACGGCCCGGCACGCGCACCATGTCGCTGGCCGAGGAGATGGCCGAGTACGCGGCGCCCGCGGGCACGGCGGTGGCTCGCCGCCGCACGGGTGAGACGCCCCAGGCTCCCCGCCGTGGCACGAGCGCGGGCCAGACGGCCGTGGCGCGCACCCCGTCGCGCTCGGACGTGCGCATCACCGACGCTTCGGCTCCGCGCCGCTCCAGCCCCCGGGTGGCGCCGATCCAGGAGGAGCCGGAGTATGAGGAGGATCCTCCGTACGAGGATCCGCCGATGCCGGCGCCCAGGGCCTCGCGGGCCGCGATCGCCGCGGCCGAGATGCGGGCGGGGTACGAAGATGATCCGGATGCGGATCCCGAGCGCACGCGCCTGCCTCCGCCCGATCGGGATGATGCGCAGGACACGCTGCCGCTGCCGGCGCGGCGCCGTACCGGGCAGCTGAGCCGGGCGCAGCAGGCCGAGGCCCCGCCGGAGCCAGCGCCGCGCCGGCGTACCTCCAGCCGGGTGGATGCGAAGGTGGCCGCGCCTCCTGCGAAGCGGGCGCGGGGAGTGGAGGACGAGGAGCCTGCGGCCCCAGCGCGCAAGCCGGCGGAGGTGCGCATCCGGGTGCCTTCGGTCTCCGGGGAGACGCTGAAGAAGGTCTTCCTGATCGTCGTCGCGGCGGCCGTGGCGATGGGCATCGTGGTGTTCTGGCCCAAGCTGATGCGCAAGCCGATCGACGGCATGAGCGTCTTCGTGTCGGTGGACACCAACCCGAAGGTGAACGTGCGGGTGCGCCACAGCGACAAGTGCGGCAGCCCCGAGCCCTTCACGGACCTGGGCATGACGCCGCTCAAGGCCGTGTCCGGTGCGCACATTCAGGACACGCTCATCCTGGAGAACCAGGAGCAGGGCATCTACGCCGAGGAAGAGGAAGTCCTGCGCTTTGGCGAGCCCGGCGAGACGAAGAGCTTGAAGCGCGAGTTCCGCCTGGGGCACGTGCGGCTGAAGATCACTCCGAAGAACACCGGAAAGCTGTACATCCTGCGCGATGGCAGGGACCTGGGCGCTGTCCTCCCCGGCGCGAAGCTGGAGCTGATGGAGGGAACGCACCAGCTGGAGCTGCGCGGCGACAAGCTCTCGGAGCCGGTGCCCGTCGAGGTCAACATCAAGCGGGGCGACATCACCGAGGTGGCGGTCGACCTGTCGAAGTACCTCTGAGCGGTGCCGCGCGCTCAGTAGCGCGGCAGGCTGGAATCCACCAACACCGCGTACAGCTCGATGCCGCCGTGGAGCGACACGGCGTCCAGTCCGCGTGAGCGCAGGTATGCGGCGCCATCCAGGCTGCGCACGCCATGGTGGCAGTAGACGACGACGGGGCGGCCCCGGAAGGCCTCCAGCTCGTCGGCGCGCTCGTCCAGCTCGGGCAGGGGAATGAGCACCGAGCCGGGCAGCGCCACGTACTCATGCTCATGCGGAAAGCGCACGTCGAGCAGGGCAGGGCGGGACTCGGCGGGGCCCTTCAGTTGAGCGGCGAGCTCGGGAGGAGAGATCTCCGGAATGGGCATGGGGGCGTTCCGTCAGGCGGTGGCGCAGAAGCGCTCGTAGTCGATGAACTCCACCTTGGCGCCGTCAGCGCAGACGGGGCACTTGGGGTCGCGGCGCAGCTTGAGCTCCTGGAAGGTGGTGCCCAGCGCGTCGAAGGTGAGCAGCCGGCCCACGAGCGGCTGGCCCTTGCCGAGAATGAGCTTGAGCGCCTCGTTGGCCTGCATGAGCCCGATGATGCCGGGCAGCACGCCGAGCACGCCGGCCTCGGCGCACGAGGGCGCCAGCTCCGGCGGCGGCGGGGCAGGGTAGAGGCAGCGGTAGCAGGGGCCCTGGCCGGGGACGAAGCTCGTCACCTGGCCCTCGAAGCGGAAGATGGAGCCGTGGATGTTGGGCTTCTTCAGCACGACGCAGGCGTCATTGAGCAGGTAGCGGGTGGGGAAGTTGTCCCCGCCGTCCAGCACCATGTCGAAGCCCTCGAGGATGCGCAGCACGTTCTGCGAGGTGAGGCGCTCGGCGAAGGGCACCACCTTCACATCCGGGTTGAGCGCCTCGATGGCGGCGCGGGCGCTCTCCACCTTGGGCTGGCCCTGGCGCTCGCGGGTGTGGATGACCTGGCGCTGGAGGTTGCTCAGGTCCACCACGTCCGAGTCGACGATGCCCAGCGTGCCCACGCCCGCGGCGGCCAGGTAGAGCGCCGCCGGCGAGCCCAGCCCGCCCGCGCCCAGCAGCAGCACCCGGGCCTTCAGCAGCTTCTCCTGCCCGGCCTCGCCCACCTCGGGGAGGATGAGGTGGCGGCGGTAGCGCTCCTTCTGCTCGGCGGTGAGGACGAAGGGCTTCTCCACCGGCAGGGCCGCGTCGCTCCAGCGGTTGTAGCCTCCCGCCAGCGACGCCACCTTCTCGTACCCCA
>DASVVJ010000655.1:0-11938 GCA_036389955.1 Myxococcaceae bacterium | reverse complement strand
GTTCGAGATCCTCAGCGAGGCGGAGGGCGGCATGCGCGCCGAGCAGCTGATCGAGCGGGCGCGCTCCCGGGAGTTGTGCCCCGAGGACGTCACCGTGGAGGCGGTGCTCACCGCGCTGCTGGAGGACAACCAGCGCCGCATCGACGCGGGGCGCCGGCCACAGTTCGCCTTCAACAAGCAGACGAGCGAGGTGGTGACGCTGGAGCGCGCGGGTGCGCCGAGCGAGGCGCCGCCGCTGGATCTGCAGGCCGCGTTCGCCGCCGCGCTGGGCATTCCGCTGGAGGATGGGCGGCCGGTGCTCAACAAGCAGGCGGGCACGGCGGGAGCGGAGGCCACGGTGGACGCGGCGCTGCTCACCACGCTCAAGACGACGCTCAAGGACGTGCGCCGCTCGGTGGCGCGCGCGCTGCGCAAGCGCCTGGGCGACGCGGACGTGGGCACCTTCGAGAAGTCCGTCGTGAAGATGATGCACGCGCTGCACTTCCGCGAGCTGAAGGTGGCCAAGCGCTCCAAGGAAGGACCGCTGCTCACCGCGCGCAAGCGCGAGGGCAGCGTGGAGCTGCGCTTCGCGGTGCGGATGCTCAAGGGCACCCCGTCCATCGATCGCAAGGTCGTGCAGGAGCTGCGGCGCGACCTGAGCCACTACTCGGCGCAGGTGGGCCTGCTGGTGAGCGCGGGCGACGTGCGTGGGGATGCGCGCACCGAGGCGCAGTCCAGCGGCTCGCTGGTGATGCTGTGGTGCGGCGACGCGCTGGGAGAGAAGTTCCTCGAGGCCAAGACGGCGGTGAACGTCACCCAGGTCGAGCTGTACGACATCGACGAGCGCTTCTTCGAGGCGGCGCGGCTGGATGCCGAGGAAGCCCAGAAGCGGCGCGAGGAGCGTCAGCGCGAGCGCCAGGCGCGTGATGGCGACGAGGGCCGTCCCGAGCGCAAGAAGCCGGCGCGCACGGGCGAGTCCGCGCGGGGTGAGGAGGAGGAGGAGGCCAGCGCCGAGGAGGCAAAGGCCGCGGAGCCCGAGGAGGAGGTGCGTCAGGCCGCTCCCGCCGCTGCGCCCGCCGAGGCTTCGTCCGCTTCCGAGGACGAGGGTGAGGAGGGCGAGGAGGGCGAGGAGGAGGGGGATGACGAGGATCTCGAGGCCGCGAGCGCCTACGTAGCGGGCGCGCCCCGTCCCGAGGGTGCAACGGCCGAGGGTGGCGCCGCTGCGGGTGAGCGCAAGCGCCGCCGCCGCCGCCGCCGTGGCCGTCGCGGCCGTGGCAACCGTCCCGAGGGAGCCGCTCCGGGGACTGCCCCGGCGGCAGGAGCTCCGGGTGAGGGTGGAGCGCCCGTGGCCGCAGCGGCCACGGGTGAGGCAGCGCCTTCGGGCGAGGCCAGTGCCAGTGCCGCGCCCGCGGCGGCTCCGAGTGAGGCAGAGCCCACGCGTGAAGCAGCGCCTCCCGCCGAGGCGGCGCCTGCTCAGAGCGAGGCTCCCCGTACGGCGGAGGCTCCCCCACCTGCCCCGACAAGTGGCCCGCCCGAGGGGAACGCCACCTGAGACGGCAAGGGACGCGGGCAGGGGAGTGGGGTAACCTGGAACGGCCATGAAGCCGGCTCTGCTCCTCACTGCCTGCGTCCTGTTGCTCGGCGCCTGCCGTTCCCAGGCGCCGCGCTACCCGGTCGAAGAGGTGCGGCTCTCGGGAGAGACGCTCACCAACAACTCCCAGCTCGGCATGGGCGAGGAGCAGGTACGCGCTGTCTTCAGCAAAGCCCTGAAGGACAGCAAGCGCTTCGATCTATTGGAGGAGGGGCGGCCCCGCGACGTGCGCCCGTGGCGGCTGACGCTGGAGCTGCCCTTCACCCGTGAGGTGCTGAAGGACGAAGGCCGCCACACCTACGCCGAGGTGGGCGCCACCCTGGTGCTGGAGCGCTTCGGGGGCAACCTGCCCGAGAGCTACGAGGTGGTGGGGTTGGGAGAGATCAAAGTCGAGGCGGACTCGCCCGACGCCCGGCGCAAGGCCTTGCACACGGCGCTCGATGCGGCGATGCGGCAGGTGGCCGAGTCGGCGGTGATGCAGCTCTCCGCGCTGGATCGGGACAACCCCGGGCTGCTGCAGGATCTCCAGTCCACGGATCCGCGCGTGCGCGAGTTTGCCCTGCGCACGCTGGCCGAGCGGGGCCACCCGGCCGCCGCGCCGCTGCTCATCGAGCAGCTCAAGTCGAACGATGCGGACACGGTGCGGCGGGCCATCGGCTCGCTGGTGGAGATGCGCGCGCCAGCCGCCGTGCCCGCGCTGATCGATCTGTCCCGCGGCAAGGAAGTGGGCTTCCTGCAGGAGATCGTCTTCGCCCTGGGAGAGATTGGCGGCGCCGAGGCGGAGGCGTACCTCTATACAGTGGCCCAGGGGCACGATCAGCCCGCCATCCAGGCCGCGGCGCAGCAGGCGCTGGACACGCTCTACGCATCACGCAAGCTCGGTACACCGGAGGCGCGTGGGACG
Source organism: Myxococcaceae bacterium (assembly GCA_036389955.1). Taxonomy (GTDB): domain Bacteria; phylum Myxococcota; class Myxococcia; order Myxococcales; family Myxococcaceae; genus DATHBR01. The sequence goes on along the minus strand of DASVVJ010000655.1, from coordinate 9,464 downwards.
ACCCCCGCGGATCATTGAAATGAAGGTCTCAGCTGTCGTTGGTGGCCTGGCCCTGGTGGCCGTGGCATGGGTGGGGAGCGGCTGTGCCAAGCGCATCGAGGTAGAGGATGAGCCGTCGGCACCGGTGGGCTCCGTCGCGGACTACTACCCGCTGGCGGTGGGCAACCGCTGGACGTACCTGGTGAATGGCCGCGCCGACAAGCCGGTGGAGGTGAAGATCGTCAAGGAGGAGGGTGGCTTCTTCCTCGACAGCCAGGGCGGGCAGCTCACGGCGGACAGCTTCGGCATCCGCGATCAGAAGCGCTATCTGCTGCGCGCTCCCCTGGAGACGGGGAAGACGTGGACCAACGTGGTGTCGGTCTCGTCCACGGAGCACTACCGGATTCTGCGCACCAGTGGGCCCTGCGAGGTCCCCGCGGGCGTATTCCAGGGGTGTGTTCAGGTCGAGGCGCGCAACCGCGTGGACGCGGACACCACGCTGGTGAACACCTTCACGTTCGCCCCCCGCGTGGGCCTGGTCCGTATCCAGGTCGAGGCCGAGCGGGGCGGCCGCCGCATTCCGCAGACGTGGCTGGAGCTGACGTCCTATCAGGTGAAGCCCGCGCAGGGCTGAGGGAGCGTATGAAGGAGATCGGTATCGCGCTGCTGGGCCTGGGCAACGTGGGGCTCGGGACGTATCGCATCCTCGCGGACCATGCCCGGGACATCGAGCGGCGGCTGGGCGCCCGGGTTCGGGTGCGCCACATCCTGGTGAGGGATGGGAAGCGGGCCCGCTCGGAGGATGTGCCCTCGGCGCTCATCACCCAGGACATCGCGCCCATCCTCGCGGATCCCGAGGTGTCGGTGGTGGTGGAGCTGATGGGAGGCCTGTCGCCCGCCAGGGAGTACCTGGAGAAGGCCATCGCCTCGGGGCGCCACGTCGTCACCGCCAACAAGGCGCTGCTCAACACCCACGGTGAGGCGCTGTTCTCCCAGGCGCTCCAGCGCGGGGTGGATCTGCACTTCGAGGGTGCGGTGTGCGGCGGCATCCCCATCATCCGCACGCTGCGTGAGGCGTTGGCCTCGGACCGGGTGTCGGCCATCCACGGCATCGTGAATGGGACGACGAACTTCATTCTCTCGGCCATGGCGGACGAGGGCTCCACGTACGAGGACGCGCTCGGCCGGGCCCAGAAGCTGGGCTACGCCGAGGCGGACCCCACGCTGGACGTGAACGGCATGGACGCGGCGCAGAAGCTGTGCCTGCTGGCCTCGCTGGCGTTCGCGGCGCGGGTGGGGCCGCAGCAGGTGCACGTGGAGGGCATCACCAGCCTGCGTCCGGTGGACATCTCCCTGGGCAAAGAGGCGGGCTATGTGCTCAAGCTGCTGGCCATCGCGCGGCGGCTGCCCGAGGGCCTGGACGTGCGCGTGCACCCGGCCTTCATCCCCTCGGCCAGCCCGCTGGCGGACGTGCGCGGCGCCTTCAACGCGGTGCTGCTCCAGTCCGCGGCGCTGGGCGCCTCGCTCTTCTCGGGCCTGGGCGCTGGCTCTCTGCCCACCGGCAGCGCCGTGGTGTCGGACATCATCGACATCTGCCGCAACCTGCTGGCGGGCGTCGCCGGACGGCTGCCCATGCTGAGCGCGCCGTATGTGCAGGAGGTGCCCCTCATCCCCGCTGGCGAGCGGCGCGGGCCCTACTACCTGCGCTTCTCCGTGAGCGACGAGCCGGGCGTGCTGGGCCGCATCGCCACGGTGCTCGGAGAGAAGGGCGTGAGCCTGGCCTCCGTTATCCAGCGCCCACCGCGGCCCGAGGATCCCCACGCCACCATCGTGGTTTTCACCCACGCGGCCCGGGAGCGCGATGTGCAGGCCACGGTGCAGTGGATTGACGCGCTGCGTAGCACCCGCTCTCCCACCCAGGTTATCCGCATCGAGGAAGGCCCTGGCTTGCTGAGGGTTGGCGGCTGAGCAGACGGGCAGCCGGGCCACTCACAGGAGGGCCGCACCCCGTTGCCTGGTGGGGGCGGCCCTTTCTACCCTGTGCCTCCTTTTTGCCGAGGCAGCCATGGCTTCCGAAACCACCGAGCAGACACAGGAAGAGCTCATCCTGAGTTTCCTCGCCGAGGGAGGCGAGGACTTCACCTCTGGCGAGGCCCTGAGCAGCAAGCTGGGGCTCTCACGCACCGCCGTGTGGAAGCACGTCGAGGCGCTGCGGGGGAAGGGCTACCGCATCGAGGCCATTCCAGCGCGAGGCTACCGGCTGGTGGAGGTGCCGGATCGGCTCACCGGGCTGGAGCTGGGCCCGCTGCTGGCCACGCATGACCTGGGCCACACCATCCACTACCACGACACGCTGCCGTCCACGAACGAGCGGGCCTTCCGGCTGGCGCATGACGGGGCGGAGCACGGCGAGGTGGTGGTGGCCGATCAGCAGACGGCGGGCAAGGGGCGCCGGGGGCGCACGTGGACCTCGCCGCCGGGGCTCAACCTCTACTTCTCGGCCATTCTGCGCCCGGACCTGGCGCCCCAGCGCGCGCCGGAGGTGACGCTGGTGGCCGCGGTGGCGCTCACCGAGGTGCTGCGCGAGGCCGGCGCCGAGGCCGCCATCAAGTGGCCCAATGACGTGCAGATTGAGGGCCTCAAGGTCGCGGGCATCCTCACGGAGCTGTCGGCGGACCCGGACCGGGTGCACTTCATCGTGCTGGGCATCGGGGTGAACCTCAACTCGCAGCCCGAGCACTTCCCCGAGGACCTGCGCGCCATGGCCACCTCTCTGGCCCAGGCCCGGGGGCAGCGGGTGCCGCGCGCGCTGTTCACCGCGAACCTGATGAACCGGATGGAGGAGTGGTTGGACCTCCACTTGGAGACGGGCTTTGGGGCCGTGCGTCAGCGGTGGAAGGAGCTGTCCTCCACGCTGGGGCAGGATGTGCTGGTGCGCACCGATCGCCGGGAATTCCGGGGACATGCCGAGGACATCGACGAGTCGGGAGCACTCCTGGTGCGAGTAGAGGACGGCTCGCTCGAGCGGGTGCTGGCGGGAGACGTGGAGCGGCTGCGGCCCCGCGCCCCGGGCAAGGCGTGAACAGGCCCGCTGAGGGCGCCTTCGGGCTAGAGTACGGCGCGTGATGCTCCTGGCGATCGACGTGGGCAATACCAACACCGTGCTCGGGGTGTACGAGGGCAAGAAGCTCCTTGCGCACTGGCGCATGGAGACGAGTGCCCGGCGTACCTATGACGAGTACGGCATCCTCGTGCGGCAGCTCTTCGAGTGGAGTGGCATCGATCCCGGCAAGGTAGCGGCGGTGGCCGTCTCCAGCGTGGTGCCGCCGCTGCAGTTCAACCTGGAGCGGATGAGCGAGCGCTACTTCAAGACGCGGCCCATGTTCGTGGGGCCGGGCGTGAAGACGGGCATGCCCATCCTCTACGACAACCCGCGCGAGGTAGGCGCTGACCGCATCGTCAACTCGGTGGCGGCCTACGAGAAGCACCACGGCGGGCTGATCGTCGTGGACTTCGGCACGGCGACGACGTTCGACGCGGTATCCCCCAAGGGCGAGTATCTGGGCGGCGCCATCTGCCCGGGCATCAACATCGCCATGGAGGCGCTGTTCCAGAACGCCTCGAAGCTGCCCCGGGTGGAGTTCGCGCGGCCGCCGCACGTGGTGGGGCGCAACACGGTGAACTCGATGCAGTCCGGGTTGGTGTACGGGTACGTGGGGTTGGTGGACGGCATCTGCGAGCGGATGCAGGTGGAGCTGGGCTTCCCGGTGAAGGTGGTGGCCACGGGAGGACTGGCGCCGCTGGTGGCCAGCGAGTCCAAGGCCATCGAGGAAGTGGACGAGTTTCTCACGCTCGACGGACTGCGAATCATCTACGGAAGGAATCACGCCCCATGACAACCGCTGCTCCCGTACCCGCCGCTCCGCCGGGCTGTCCCTTCAACGCGGAGTTTCTGCCGCCCAACATGCGCAAGCACGTGGATCCGGCGGCGCCGGTGCCGCTGCGGATGATGGCGGCCAAGGGGCTGGTGCCGCTCAACCCGTCGGACATGCTGGGCGTGCTCTTCATGCTCACGTTCGACGCGGAGCAGAACATCCGCGACACGGCGGCGAAGACGGCCGCGGGGCTGCCGGACCGCATCCTGGGCTCGGCGCTGCGGGACGAGGGCGTGCAGGCCCCCGTGCTGGGCTGGTTCCTGGGCCTGCTGAAGGCCAATGACACCTACGCGGAAATGCTGGTGCTCAACGCCACCACACCGGACGAGGCGGTGGCGGAGGTGGCCCAGAGCTGCAGCGCGAAGCTGGTGGAGATCATCGGCCAGAACCAGCTGCGCCTCCTTCGCCACGAGGGGATCATCCGCGGGCTGTGCAACAACCCCAACGCGAGCGCGGCGCTGGTGGACTCGGTGTGCGACTTCGCGGTGCGCAGTGGCGTGGTGATGGTGGACGTGCCGCAGATGCAGGCGGCGCGGGTTCGCCTGTTCGGGCCCCAGGCGGTGGAGGCACCGCCGGAGCCAGGACCCACGGCGGAGCAGGTGCTGCAGGACTTCAAGGAAGTGGCCGAGGAGGAGACCGCCGCTGCGGCGCCCATGGAAGAGGGCAAGCGGATGAACCTCACTCAGCGTGTCATGAAGATGAGCATCGCCGAGAAGATCAAGCTGGCGACGCTGGGCAACAAGGAGGCGCGCTCGCTGCTGATCCGCGACTCGAACAAGCTGGTGTGCACGGCGGTGATCCGCAGCCCGCGTATTACTGATGGCGAGGTGCTGCTGTCGGCGGCCAACAAGGCGGCCAACGACGACGTGCTGCGCATCATCTACAACAACCGTGAGTGGACGAAGAACCAGAAGATCAAGCTGGCGCTGGTGAAGAACCCGAAGGTGCCGCTCACGGTGGTGATGAAGTTCCTGGGAACGCTGCGCGACACGGAGCTGAAGGACCTGTCGAAGGACCGCAACGTGCCCTCGGGCGTGCAGACCTTCGCCAAGAAGATGCTGGAGAAGAAGACAGCGCCCAAGAAGGAAGAGAAGTAACCGCCGTGAGCCTCAGGCCGCGGCTTCGTCCGCGTCCTCGTCAGCGGAGGGCTGCTCCTCGAGGAGCTGCTGCGCGATGCCCAGCGCCTTCTTGGCGCGCTCACGCAGCTTCTCGTCGTTCTTGATGCGGCCGTAGAGCTTGGTGACGCGCTCCTCGTGGCGCACCGCGGCCTCCTCCAGCTCGGCGATGCGCTTGCGCAGGCCCTCGGCCTCCTCGCTGGCCGCGGCCGCCTGGCTCGTCAGCTCGTTGCGAGCCGTGTCCAGCTGATCCTGCAGCGCCTCGAGCTGGCCGCGCAGCTCGCTGGCCTCCTGCCGCGCGCTCTCCGCCTGGCCGCGCTGCTCCTCGACCTCGCCGCGAGCCGCCTCGAGCTCCGCCTCGATCTGGCCCACCCTGCCGCGCAGCTCATCGAGCTCCGTCTGCACCGCGCCCTGCTGGGCGTTGTGGGCCTCGACCTCGGCCTGGAGCGTGGTGAGCTTCGAGGTGGCGCTGCGCGCCTCGTCCTTGGCGGCGGCGAGCTGCTGATCCACCTTCTTCCGGTCCGCGGTGAGCTGGTCCACCTTGGTGGTCAGCGTCTTGATCTGCGCGTCCCGGCGCGCCATCTCGGCGGCGGACTCCGTCACCTGCTGCTCCAGCTCGAGCTGCTTGGACTGCACCTCGACGAGCTCGTTCTCCTTCTGGGACAGCTCGCCCTTGATGCGGGAGATCTCCTTGTCCTTCTCCTGCTCCTTGAGGTTCAGCTCGCTCTTGAGCTTGAGGATCTCCTTGTCCTTCTTGTTGACGGCATCGCGAAGGGTGAAGGTGTCCTTGTCGTTCTTGCCGGCGGACGCCTTGGCCGACTCCAGCTCGGTGGCCTGGGTCTCCAGCTGGGACTCCAGCTCCTGAACGCGGCTCTCGGCCGTGGAGGTCTGGGAGCGCGCATCCTCCAGCGCGCTCTGCAGCTCGGCCACCTTGGCGCGCAGGTTGCGCAGCTCGGCGGCGTCCGCCGCGGAGGTCACCGGAGCGGCCGGCACGGCGGCCGGAGCAGGGCGGGTGGTGGGAGCGGAAGCCGCCGCCGCGGGCATGCTGCCCGAGGTGCGCGAGGACGGGGCGGCTGGCGTCACCGGAGCCGGAGGCGTGGGGGCACGGGGCACGGACGGCGCGAACCCAACGTGCGTCTTCTCCTCGTCACCCAGCGCATCCAGCGCGTCCTCGGCATCGTTGCCCAGGCTGTCGAGCGCGGAGAACTCCTCGTCCCCCGAGGACTCCGGAGGCGCCACCACGGGCTCCTCTTCGGAGGAGCCGCCGGTGTCGGACATATCGCTGAAGGCCTCGTCCAGCATGTCGAGCTCGTCGCCGCCCGTGGCGGACTCGCTCTCGACGGCGATCTCCTCGGCGCCGCCGTCGGCGTTCAGGGGCTCGTCCTGGTCCAGCGGCTCATCGGTGAGGCTGTCGAGCGTGAGGCCCTCGTCCTCCACCACCTCGCCCAGCGCGACATCGGGAAAGCCGATCAGCGCTCCCACGCGGTCCACCAGCAGGCCCGAGTCCACCGGCTTGGCCACGTACTCATCCGCGTGGGCCTTGAGCTTGCGGTGGGCGGCGAAGCCGTCCGGGTTGCCGATGATGACGATGGGGACGTTCTTGAGGTCGTCGTCCTTCTTCAGCTTGCCGCAGATGAGGTAGCCGTTCTGGCCACCGGACAGGTCCACCGCGAGCACCACCAGGTCAGGACGGTCCCGGCGAATCTGCTCCACGCTGCCTTTACCGTCGGTGGTCTCGTCCACGCCGAAGCCCTTGGCCTCGAGCGCCTTGCGCATGGTGGAGGAGAGGTTGATGTCACTTTCGACGATCAGGATTTTCTTGGACATGGAGAGACGTCGAGGCTATCGGCCACGCTGGGGACCGTCAATGTTAGGGCCAGACGCTGTCCAAGGAGTTCTGCCCGGCGAGCAGCCAGGCGAACGGGGCACTCCCTGATCTTCAGGGAACGTGCGAGACAGGCAACACTTCCAGGCCCGGCCTCACGGGGCGGGGCGAGGTAGGCAGCTCAGCGCTGCGCTCCCGCTCTTGCAACATCTTGAGGATGTCCGCCTCGTTGAGCTCCGTCACCAGCTCGTAGACGACCTCGTCATCCCGCCAGATGGCCACGTTGAGCTTGGTGTTGCTGTCCTGGTGCACCGAGGGCTGGGGGTGGGCATCCAGCTCGCGACGCGCGTCGTCGAAGACGAAGACGCCGATGCGCTGGCCCTGCTCACCCTCCCGGGGAGGCGTGGCCTCGTAGCTGATGAACGCGGCGTCGCGGCCCTGCACGCTGTGAAGGCGGGCACCGCGCACCCGGGTATTGGGCAGCCGGGGCACCGCTACAGGGTGATCCAGCTTGCCATCGAACCAGGCCTCCACGTGCTCCGGGGCCACGTTGGCGATCTCGTAGGGCAGCTGCCGCTTGAAGCGCCGGGCCGCGTCCTCCACGTAACGCTGGCGCTCCTCGGGACGGAACGCCACCCAGCCGCTGCCCACGGCCACCACCACCAGGGCGGCGGCGCTCATCCGCAGGAACTGAAGCTGGTACGTGCGGCGCTGCTCACGCTTGAGGCCCAGCTGAATGCCGGCGCGCAGTGAAGCGGGAGCGCGGCTCGACTGAACGGAGTGACGGGCGGCGCGGTGCAGCGCCTGCTGAATCTGCCGTTCCTGTTCCACCCGGTGCGCGCAGCCAGTGCACGCCGCGAGGTGCGTCTCCATATCCATCCGCTCCTCGGGCTGAAATTCGCCGTCGAGGTACGGGTAGAGCAAGCGATCGAGTTCCTGGCAGGTCATGAGCGCTCGAGGAGGGGGGGAAAATAAAGCGGGCCCTCAGGTGAAAATACCTTCGGGCCCACAAACCTCGTACTACCCCGTCTTCTTCCTTTGACGGTACTCATCCAGGTTCGCCGCGGTGCCCGGAGCATTGGCCGGAGCCACCACCGGGTCCCCGTCATGGCGGAACACGCCCTGGCCCTCGGCGTACTCGCGCAGCGTCTTCTGCAGCAGCTTGCGCCCGCGGAACAGCCGGCTCATCACCGTGCCCACCGGACACTCGAGGATCTCGGCGATCTCCTTGTAGGAGAACTCCTGCAGGTCCGCGAGGATCACCACCAGCCGGAAGTCGATCGGCAGTGAGTCGATGGCGCGCAGCACGTCGTCCGACAGAAGCCGGTCGAAGAAGTACTGCTCGGGGTTGGCCGCGAAGTCCGTCGCGTCCCGGCTGACGAAGCGCTCATGCACCGCCTCGCGCTCCACACCCTCCACCACCGTGCGCTCCTTCACCTTGCGCCGGTAGCGGTTGATGAAGGTGTTGGTGAGGATCTTGAAGAGCCACGCCTTGATGTTGGTGCCGCGTTCGAACTTGTCGAAGAAGCGGTAGGCCCTCATGCAGGTGTCCTGCACCAGGTCCTCGGCGTCGCGCTCGTTCTTCGTCAGCCGCAGGGCGGCAGAGTAGAGCGGGTCCAGGTGGGCCAGGGCCAGCTCCTCGAATTCCTGCTTCGTCCGGTTCGGTTGCCTGAAGTCCAACATGTCCGCCTTCCAAGGGCCCGAAATTACAGGCGAATGTTTCGTTATCTGTCCATCAATGTATGCACGGGAACAGACAGGTCAACAACGCCTTCTGCGAACCTTGCCGTTTGCACGGTCGCTCCTAAGGAAGGGAGACACACGGCGGCAACTTTTATTTCCGTGTGTCTCCTGGCGGAGGGTAGGAGCCCAGGCGTGCCTGCCTACCCTCTGTACCGAAGTACGGGCTTATCTTACCGCGCCTTGGAGCCCAGGGCGTCCATGATGGGCACGTAGTCGTAGCCCATGTCCTTGGCGACGGCCTCGTAGGTGACCTTGCCGTCGAAGGTGTTCATGGCGCGGGCCAGGGCCTTGTCGCCCTTGACGGCCTCGGCCAGACCCAGGTCGGCGATCTTCTTGGCGTAGGGGCGCGTGGTGTTGGTGAGGGCGAAGGTGGAGGTCTGCGGCACCGCGCCGGGCATGTTGGCCACGCAGTAGTGGACCACGTCGTGCACCAGGTAGGTGGGGTTGTCGTGGGTGGTGGGGCGGCACGTCTCGATGCAGCCGCCCTGATCCACCGCCACGTCGACCACCACGGAGCCGGGCTCCATCTCCTTGATCAGCGCCTCGGAGACGAGCTTGGGAGCCTTGCCGCCGGGGATCAGCACGCCGCCGATGACGAGGTCCGACTCGCGCACGGTGCGGGCAATGTTCTCGCTGTCGGAGGCCAGGGTGGCCACGCGGCCGAGGAACACGTCATCCAGGTAGGTGAGGCGCTCGAGGTTGATGTCGATGATGGTGACCTCGGCGCCCATGCCCACGGCCACCTTGGCCGCGCAGGTGCCCACCACGCCACCGCCGATGATGGTCACGCGGCCGCGGCGCACGCCGGGCACGCCACCCAGGAGGATGCCCTTGCCGCCGTGGGCCTTCTCCAGGCAGGTGGCGCCG
>DASVVJ010000654.1:0-20678 GCA_036389955.1 Myxococcaceae bacterium | reverse complement strand
TCAGCTCGTTCCAGGACTCCACGCCCTCGGCAATCAGGGTGGTGTCCACGCCCGAGGCGAAGGTGACCAGGGACCTGACGAGCTGCTGGCGGTAGGGGTGGCGGTGGATGTCGCGCACCAGCGCCTGGTCCAGCTTGATGAAATCCGGGGTGCAGTGCACCAGCGTCACCAGCCCCGAGTGTCCCGCGCCGAAGTCATCCAGCGCCAGGCCGAAGCCCTGCGCCCGGAGCTCGCGCGACAGCCGCCGCAGGTGCTCCGAGTCGTGGATCACGCTCGTCTCGGTGAGTTCCAGGACGATCTGCCGGGGGCTCAGCCCATGGCGTGTGAGCAGCTCCAGCGGAGCGCCCGCCTGGAAGCGCGGATCACTCAGCACGTCGGGTCCCACGTTGAAGAAGAAAGGAGCCGTGCGGTCCTCCGCGGCCAGCGAGGCGATGCGCCGGGCCGCCGCTGTCCAGCACGCCCGCTCCAGCTCCCAGGTGACCCCCTCCTGCCGGGCCCGGGTGAAGAGCACCTCGGGGGCCTGCATGGGCCCCTGGCCCCGTGAGAGCACCTCGTAGGCGAGCGGAGTCCCACTCGTCAGGTCCACGATTGGCTGGAACACGGAAACGAGCCGGGGCTCATCTCCGTTCCACAGCCAGGCGGGAGGCGGGGCGGCTCCTGCGGGCAACGGGACGCTCATGGGAACAAGATGTAGCGGATCCCTCTGACTCTCCCTCGCCAGCAGGGTGAGCCTGGCGCAACAAACTTGTGGCACGGTTGTAACGGGCTCCTGGCGGCGACAGGTGGCGCGAACCTGTCCAACAACAGGGCAGGTTCAGGAAACCCGCTCGCCCACCGGAGGTGCCGGGGCCTCGGTGCTCAGGGCCACGGAGGCCACAGGGGCCACGGGCTCCAGTTGGGCCAGCGTCGCCTGCGCGGCCACCGCGTCCATCACCTGGCCCTCCTCCAACTGCGAGGTGGAGAGCGACCGGAAGCGGCGGGCGAGCGCCGACAGCTCCGCAGCCTTCAGCTGCGCGTGGCCGCTGCGCAGGGACAGCAGCGCCACCCGGGCCCGGTCCAGCTGCGCCACCTGCGCCCGGAGCCGCGCCAGAATGCGCTCCCGGCGCTGCTTGAGTTCACCCAGCCGTTCCACCTCCTCACCCAACGAGGCGGCGGCGGACTCGAGCTGACGGCGGGCCACCGCGTCGGTGCTCGCCTGCGCGGCTCGGAGCAGCTCCTCGCGCTCGGCCCGCAGCTCCGTCTGCGCGCGCTCCTCGAGCTGGGCATCCACGCCCGCCCACTCCGACGCCAGCTCCACCGCTTCCTGCGTCATGCGCGAGAGCGTCCGGGCCAGCTCTTCGCGCGCGGGCTCGCGGGGAAGCTGTGCCAGCGACTGGCCACACTGCCGGTACGTCGTCAGCGCCCGCTGGGCCAGGGTGTGAAAGTCCCCCGAGAGCTGAGGCAGCAGCTCCTCGCAGCGGGCCTCCACCGGATCCGACGCGAGCGCCAGGTGCGCCGCCACGGAGCTGAGCCCCACGAAGAGCCCCACCACCGCCCCCGTCGCCCCCGCGGCCAACAGCGCCGGCGTGGAGAGATCCGCCAGCCGCGTCGCGATGACCCGGGCCACCTCCGCGCCGCCCAGGCTGAGCCCCGCGCACAGGCCCGCGCCGAGCACATAGTTGATGACGGTGGGGCGCCGCTCCGCCACCTGGCTGTCCGCGCCCCGCTCGTTGAGGTGCGCGCGCACCAGCAGGGCTCCAGCCACCGCCGCGCTCAGGCCCGCCGTCCACGCGGGTGCCATGCCCATCAGATAGGGCAGGGCGGGCAGCAACACGCCCAGGCCTGACAGCAGCAGCCGGTCCCACTTGTCCCCCCGGGCCACGGCCAGCACCGTGCCGGCGATGACCAGATAGGCCAGAGGCACTGGCAGCCCCACCGCGCTGGCGCCCAGGTGCACCAGGCCGGCTCCGGCTCCCGCGGCCAGCGCCCGGGTGACATTTCGCTCGAAGACTTCGCGGTGGTGCAGCTGCAGGACAGTGGCGGACATCGGGCACTCCGGCGCGGCGGGCGAGAGAAAGGTTCCCGCATCAACGCGTGGGCGAATAAAAAGGTCTGTGGATGACGACCTCCGCCCTCCCCGAGACGATGCGCGCGCTGCGGCTCACGGCCTATGACGGCAGGCCCGAGTCCCTCCAGCTGGTGGAGGTGCCCATGCCCAGGCCCGCGGCGGGACAGGTGCTGGTCAAGGTGGCCGCCGCTCCCATCAACCCCGCGGATCAGATGTTCGTCCGAGGACTCTATGGAGTGAAGCGGCCTCTGCCCACGGTGCCGGGCTTCGAGGGCAGCGGCACGGTGGTGGCCGCGGGCAGCATGGCGACGCGGCTGCTGGTGGGACGCAGGGTGGGGTGTGCCCCCTCACCCGGCGGGGACGGGACGTGGGCCGAGTACGTGGTGGTGCCCGCCAAGCAGTGTCTGCCGCTGCTGCCGAGCATCAACACCGAGCAGGGCTCCATGCTCTTCGTCAACCCGTTCTCCGCCTGGGGGCTGATGGAGTTGGCGCGCCGTGGCAAGCACCAGGCGCTGGTGCAGAGCGCGGCGGCCAGCGCGCTGGGGCGCATGCTGCTCAAGCTGTCGCTGAAGGAGAAGCTTCCCCTGGTCAACGTGGTGCGCCGGGCGGAGCAGGAGCAGCTGTTGCGCCAGCTCGGCGCCGAGCACGTGGTGAACAGCAGCGAGCCCGAGTTCGAGGAGCGCCTGCGCATCAAGTGCCACGAGCTGGGGGTGACGCTGGCCTTCGACGCGGTGGCCGGGGCGATGACGGGGCAGCTCGTCCAGGCGCTGGTGGACGGAGGCACCGTCATCGTCTACGGCGGGCTGTCCGAGCAGGAGAGCCGCATCCACCCGCAGGAGTTCATCTTCCGCCGCAAGAAGGTCGAGGGCTTCTGGCTGCCGGACTTCTTCCGCAAAGGCGTGGGGAAGGATCAGCTCCGGGCGCTCTTCGGGGTGCTCACGCTGGGGAGCAGGGACATGGAGACGCCCGTCCGCGCCCGGCTGCCGCTGGAGTCCGCGGCGGAGGCGCTGCGCATCGCCAGCTCGGACATGACGGCCGGGAAGGTGTTGTTTACGCCTACTCCACCATGACCTGAGCGTCCCGCTCGATGCGCGCCACGGCGGGATCGAAGGCGAGGGCTTCGGCCCCGTCCTCGTGGAGGTCCGCCACGGCGAACCCACGGAAGGACGTCTCGTACACCTGGACGAGGGTGCCGCCGTAGCGCGTGGTCAGCTCCAGGGCCTGGTCCCGGACGCTGGGGGCCGGTCCGCCGGGCACCAGATCCTGCAGGAGGACCATGTAGCGCCCCCGGTTGACGGCATCCCCGGGCCGAGGCTCCAAGTCCGTCTCGGGCGGAGGCGAGCAGGCCGCGAAGCAGAGACCGAGCGAAGTGAGGACCGCGTAGGGAAGCCGCATGCGGGCGCGCACTCTAACCGCAAGAGGATCCTCCCTGGCAAGTTGTCCTCAGGTTTTAGGACGGGAGATGGGGCCTACTTTGCACTTCGTGACGCTCAAATAGTCCGCGGGAGACATGAGGATCTGTGTGCCGCGCACTCCCGCGGACACGGAGATGATGTCGAACAGTTCCACCGTCTCGTCCGCGTAGACGGGGTACTCCTTCTTACCGCCAAGCGCCGTCACGCCCCCGCGGATGAAGCCCGTCAGCGGCTGCAGCTCCTTGAGGGGCACGGTGTCCACCTTCCGGTCCCCGCTCAGCCGCGCCAGGGCCTTGAGGTCCAGCTCCGCATCGCCTGGCACCACGGCCATCAGCACGCCGGTGCGGTCGCCTCGCGCCACCAGCGTCTTGAAGACCTGTTCGGCGGGCAGCCCCACCTTGGCCGCCACTGTCTCGGCGGACAGGTCCTCCGGATCCACCTCGTACTCGCGCAGCTCGTACTTGATGCCGAGCGTGTCCAGCAGCCGGGCCGCGTTCGTCTTCACGGCGTCAGACTCCCAGCGCCTGCGCGGCGGCTTTCACCCGCGCCAGGGCCTCCTCGGGGGTGGAGCCCACGGCGGACAGGTGTCCCATCTTCCGGCCCTTGCGCGCATCGCGCTTGCCGTACAGGTGCAGGCGCACGCCGGGCATCGCCAGCACCTGCTCGAAGCGGGGGCCTTCCTCGCTCAGCCACAGGTCTCCCAGCAGGTTGACGATCGCCGCCGGGCGCACCACCTCCACCGAGCCCAGCGGCAGGTTGCACACCGCGCGCACCGCCTGCTCGAACTGGCTGGTGAGGCAGGCCACCTCCGTGGAGTGGAAGCTGTTGTGCGGCCGCGGCGCCAGCTCGTTCACCAGCACCCGCCCGTCCTTCAGCAGGAACAGCTCCACCACCAGCAGGCCCTCCACCTGCACGGCGTTGGCCATGTCCCGGGCGATCTCCGTGGCCTTCTGCGCCACCTGCGCCGGCAGCGGGCCGGGCAGCAGCGACCACGCGAGGATGCGCTCCTCATGGTGGTTGAAGGCAGGCGGGTACACCGCCGTCTCACCTCGCGGGCTGCGCGCCACCAGCACCGACAGCTCCGCCTCCAGGTCCAGCGCCGCCTCGGCCACCACGGAGGGCGCGCCCAGCTCGCTCCAGGCCTGCTGGGCATCCCCTGAGGACTTCACCAGCACCTGGCCGCGCCCGTCGTACCCGCCCTCGGCGGCCTTCACGAAGCAGCGTCCGCCCAGCGCCTCCAGCGCCGAGCGCAGCTCCTCCACGTTGTTCGCCGCCCGCCACGGGCCCACCGGGAAGCCATTGTTCGCCAGCCACGCCTTCTGCCGGCCGCGGTGCTGCACCATCTCCAGCACGGCGGCCGACGGACGCAGCGGCGCGTGCTCGGCGGCGGCCCGCAGCGAGGCCAGGGGGATCTTCTCGATCTCCAGCGTCACCACCTCGCACGCGCGGGCCAGCTGCGCCGCCGCCTTCACGTCGCCAAAGTCCGCCTCGTAGCACTGGTCCACCACCGAGCGCGCCGGGCACGCGGGATCCGGATCCAGCGCCTGCACCTGGAAGCCCAGCGTGCGTGCCGACAGCGCCATCATCCGGCCGAGCTGTCCGCCGCCGAGAATGCCGATCGTTCCACCCGGTAGCACCGTCTTCATGAGAGCTCCCGATCCTTGAGCACCTCGTCGGTGCGCGCCTTGCGCCAGGCCAAAAGCCGCTCGCGCAGCTGGGGGTACTTGAGCGCCAGGATGGAGGCCGCGTGCAGCGCCGCGTTCGCCGCACCCGGCTTGCCGATCGCCTGCGTGCCCACCGGCACCCCCTTGGGCATCTGCACGATGGACAGCAGCGCGTCGATGCCGTTGAGCAGCGTGGTCGGCATGGGCACGCCCAGCACCGGCAGCAGCGTCTTGCTCGCCACCATGCCCGGTAAGTGCGCCGCGCCTCCCGCCGCCGCGATGATGACCGACAGCCCCCGCTCCTCCGCCGTGGATGCGTACTCGATCATCCAGTCGGGCGTGCGGTGCGCCGACACCACGCGCACCTCGTGCGGAATGCCCAGCTCCGTGAGGATGTCGATCGCCGGGCGCAGGTGCTCCAGGTCGCTCTTGCCGCCCATGATCACCCCGACCCAGGGAGTCTCCGCGCTCGCCATACCGTGTCGCGCCTCCAGTGCGCTCTCCCGCCCGAGGCAGGAAGAACGCCCAGATAGGGCGGGGGATTACACCGGTCAACCGAGAACCGCTCGGCCTGTGAAATGGCAAGGGCCCCGCCGTTGCCAGCGGGGCCCGGGTGTTGCGCGGGAAACCCTCACCCCGTCCCTCTCCCGGTGGGAGAGGGGAGGGGGCTCAGTATGTGGAGCCCAGGCGGCCAAAGTCCTTCAGCGCCTTGGCCTTCGAACTCTTCACTGCCCGGTTCACCGACTCGCTGTCGTCCGCCTTGCCGTATTCTTCGTATGCCGCCTGCTGCTCGGCCATGTCCGCCTGCACCGCCGGTGCGCCCGTCACCGCCGCCGCCTCGTTGAACATTGCCTGGTTCATCTGGATCAGCTGCCGCGCCTCCTCCTTACGCCCGCCCTTGAGCGCCTCGGCCGCCTTCTGGAGGTTGGCCGCGCTGCGCGCACGCACCGCGTACACCGTGGCGTCCTTGTCCTGCCGCGCCAGCACCTCCTCGCGCCGGTCGGTCACCATCGCCGACAGGCTGGCCAGGCTCTCCACCGCGCTGTCCTTCATCAGGTCCGTGTACGCCAGCTTCAGCCCCGTCACGTTCACCGTCTGCCCCACCGCCGAGCCCATCACCGTCACCCGCGCCACCACGCGCTCCGTCTGCCCCGCCGAGAAGTCCGGCATCGCCACCCGCACCGTGCGCCCCGCCTGGTGCGAGCGGTAGCCCAGCACCTCGCCCAACATGACTCCATTGGGCAGCTCGAACGACAGCTCCACGTTGCGCGCCACCTGCGTCGTCGCCTGCTGCAGATCCTTCTGGAAGATCGTCGCCAGCTTGCCCGCGTCCTCCAGGAAGCCGTATGCCCCGGCCCCGTACTCCGCGAACGCCTGCATCAGGTCCTCGTTGAAGTCCGTGCCCACGCCGATCGAGCTCACCGTCACCCCTTCCGCGCGGATGTTCTTCACCACCCGCTTGAGGCTCTCCTCGTCCGTGTCGCCTTCGGTGGGCTGCCCGTCGCTGATCAGGATGATGCGGTTGACCTGGAACTCGCGCCGCGCCGTGTTCACCTGGAACTGGCCCGCCTGCAGGCCCGCGCTGATGTTGGTGCCGCCCTCGTCCCAGATGCCCTCGATGTACTGCAGCATCCGCTCGCGGTTGGACGACGTGGCCGGCATGCTCGGCAGGCTCTTCACGTCCGAGCCGTAGTGCACGATCGCCAGCCGGTCCTCGTTGCGCAGCAGCCCCACCAGGTGCCGCGCCGCCTGCTTGGCCTGCTGCAGCTTGTAGCCGCTCATCGACCCGGACCGGTCAATCACCAGCGCCAGGTTCACCGGGCTGCGCTGCGAGCCGGGCACCTCGGCCCCCGTCACGTCCACCGTGACGAACAGGTCCGTGCTGCCGGGGGTGATGTAGGGGTGAGACAGCCGGCTCGTCATCGACAGCGAGCCGTGCGACGCGGTGTTCACCGGCGGCGGAGGCGCCGGAGGCGTAGGAACCGGCGTGGCGATGTGCGGCACCGGCGGGGCAGGGGGCGCCACGCGCGGCATGCCCAGCACCAGGGCCACCAGCGCGAGCGCACCAGCCAGGGCCAGGTAAGTAAACGTCTTGTTCATGGCAGGGCTCCTTGAATAACGGCAGGCCCCGCTAAGACGAACGGCACGAAAAAAAGGTCTAAGGGCCCTTCAGCTTCTTCATTCTTCTTCGTCGGGCGTCAGGGTGCCGGCGCAGAAGAACGGGGAGAGCGTCTCTCCGAAAGTCTGCCGGTAGAGGGCCGGATTATCCGCCCTCAGCCGCTCGAGCGTCTGGGTGTCCAGCAGCAGCGAGCGGCAGGCCATGCGCGCCGACAGGGCGTCCGGGACGTCCGTGTCCGTCACCTCACAGGCCGACGCGTCCGAGCCCTCGATGCACGCCCGGCTGCAGTAACCCACCGCTTGGCGGCGCGGCTTGGACAGGTCGGGGTCCTCTTCGAGGAACGGCTCGTCCGCGTCCCGCACGCAGATCAGGTCATCGCACTCGGTGATGCCGAAGGCGATGTAGTCCTGCCCCGTGGTGATCTCGCTCTGGAGGATGTCCACCACCTCCGTCTCGCCGTTGCCGCCCGGCACCACCTGTGTCTTCTTCAGCACACACGGCTTGCCCAGATCAGTGGTGACCGTGCACCCGGTGGCCAGCAGCGCTGCGCTCAAGAGGATGACCAGACGCGGAGACATATTCGACGAAGACCTCGCTGCTCGATGCGGTGGAGCCGGGACGGTACCACAGCGCGACCGGCTGCCAACGCACTCACAGGAGAGCTGTCTGGAACAGAATTGTTCAAAAATACCGCAGAGATAGACCACCCGCAGGCGTGCGCGGATTGGTTGCTGGTAGCGGAGTTGGGCAGATAGGATGACCCGCTGACGCGTTCCCTCCACCACGGAGCCTTCGGAAGTGAATCGCCTCCAGGCAACCCTGCTCGCGCTGTGCCTCTGGCCCACGCTGGCGCTCGCCCAGGACCCAGGCATGGGTCTGGATCTCACCGGCGAAGACGCCAACAAGCCCGAAGAACAGCAGTCCGACCCCGCTGAAACCACTCCCACCGAGCCGTCGCCTTCGCCGTCTACCGGCCCTGTCCTCCCCGAGCCCGAGCTCAGCACCGACACCACGTTGGCCGGGGACATCACTCAGGAAGACCGGGTCAAGAGCGTTCAGCGCAAGGTGTACCTCAAGAAGGGCCGCTTCGAACTCACCCCGCTGGTGAGCATCTCCGTGGCCGACCCGTACTACTCGAAGCTGGGCGCCTCGGTGCACGGCGCCTACTACCTGGCGGACACACTCTCGGTGGCCCTGCGCGTGTCGGCCATGCAGGTCATCCCCTCGGATGACGTGCGTACCGCCAAGCGCACCTTCGGCGCCCGCATCTTCTACTCGGTGCCCCAGTGGTCCGCGATGGCGGACGTGGAGTGGAGCCCCCTCTACGGCAAGGTGGCGTTCCTCAACTCCATTCTCCACTTCGACGGCTACCTGATCGCCGGCCTGGGCGGGGTGAAGACCGAGACGTCCGCGCTGCCCAACCGGGCCTTCCTCAATGTGGGCGCGGACCTGGGCGCGGGAATGCGCTTCGTGGCCAAGGACTTCCTGGCGGTGAACGTGGCCCTGATCAACACCTCTTATGTGGACCAGCCGCTGGGCACCAGTAAGGGCGCGCTCCAGAACATGCTGACGCTCAATGCCGGCATCTCTCTGTTCTTCCCGTTGAGTTCCACGGGCCGGGAGGCCGAGTGATGCGCGCGCTTGGCTTGCTCGTGGCGCTGCTGCTGCCCGTGGCGGCGCTGGCTCAGACGGCTCCGGCTCCCGCGGCGGATCCAGCTCCCGCTCCAGCGCCCACCACCGGCACTTCCGAGGCCGAGGCGGGTGACGTGTCCGAGGTGGACAAGGACCGGGTGGGGCCGCTGCGTGAGCGCATCCGCCCGGTGTCCGGCCACGTCTTCCTGAAGAAGGGGCGCTTCGAGGTCAGCCCCTCGGCCACCATCTCCCTGCGGGATGCGTTCTTCCGCAAGTACATCTTCGGCGCCTCCTTCACCTATCACCCGATGGAGACGTTGGGTCTGGGCCTGCGCGCCGGGTACTCGATGCCTACCGTGTCCGGCTCGGCGCAGCTGTGCACCTTTGGCGGCGACGACGGCAGCGTCCGCAACTGCCGCTCGCCCGAGTTCGACGAGCTGGATGGCACCGCCCCCGGGCAGATCTCGCTGCTGGCCGGGCTGGATGTGCAGTGGGCGCCCATCTACGGGAAGATCTCCCTGGCGGCCGAAACCTTCGCCCACTTCGACATGTACGCCGTCGGCGGTGCCGCGCTGGTTCAGTACAAGGCG
The DNA here is from genome assembly GCA_036389955.1 of Myxococcaceae bacterium. Taxonomy (GTDB): domain Bacteria; phylum Myxococcota; class Myxococcia; order Myxococcales; family Myxococcaceae; genus DATHBR01. Next base: position 11,211 of record DASVVJ010000654.1, on the reverse strand, counting down.
GACACCTCGAAGATGACGGTGGGCGCCAACATGGGCGTGGGCCTGCGCTTCTTCCTCAATCGCTCCATCACCCTGCGCACCGAGGTGCGGAACCTCCTGTACCAGGAGTCGTTCCAGACGTCGGATACCTCCTCGCTGCGCAACCAGCTGCTGTTCGAGCTGGGTGTCTCCATCTTCCTCTTCGACGCTCCCACGCCATGACCCGCTGCCTCCGACTGATCCGCTTCGCGCTCCTTGGGCTCGCGCTCGTCTGGGCCCTGCCGGCCCCGGCGCAGAGCTTCGAAGGGCTGGACGTTCCCAGCTCCAAGAAGAAGAAGAAGAAGACCCCGCCGGCCAAGAAGAAGAAGAATGGCAAGGGCAAGAAGACGTCTCCGGACGAGGAGCCGCCGGTGGAGGCCGCGCCCACGCCCGCGCCGTCCGAGACGCCGATGGTGCCCGCCGCTGGTGCCACGGACAGCATGGGCACCGGCGCGCCTGCTCCCTCGCCCGCCGCGGCGCCGGATCCCGTGCCGGCTCCCGCCACGCCCACGCCCGCTCCGGCCGAGTCCGGCGGCATGGGGCTGGATCTCACCGGAGACTCCGGCAAGAGCAACTCGGGGGCGATGACGTTCGACGCGGTGGACGTGTCCGGCAAGTCGGCGGACCGCCAGCGGCTGGACGTGGCCATCTCGCTCTTCAAGAACGACGAGTACGAGAACGCGGCCATGTCCGCGTACGAGATCATCAAGGACCCGAACCTGGCGGGCTTCCACACGGAGGCGCGCTACGTGGTGGCCAAGGCCCTGTACCGCATGGGGCTGTACCACTCGTCGCTGGGCGAGTTCTCGAAGATCCTCGCGCAGGGGCCGCAGACGAAGTTCTTCAAGACGAGCCTCGAGTGGCTGTTCTTCATCAGCCGCAAGACGAAGAACGAGACGGTGATCCTCGATGAGATCGCCCGCTACGCCAACTACGAGTTCCCCGAGAAGTTCCGCAACGAGTTCCGCTACCTGCTGGCGCGCTACCACTTCGTGCGCGGCAAGGCGCTGGACCAGGTGGGCCAGTCGGAGCAGGCGGACAAGAGCTTCGAAGAGGTGAAGCGGCTGACGCTGATGATCCCGCGCACCGACTCGTTCCACGCGCGGGCCAAGTACCTCGAGGGCCTGTCCTACTTCCGTTTCGGCAGCAAGGGCGGCACGGCGGACGCGCGGCGCGGCAGCAACGACATGCTGCAGGCCGTCGAGGCGATGAAGGAAGTGGTGCGCCTGACGCGGCCCACCCTGGGCAAGACGGCCGAGCAGGCTCAGCTGGATGCCTCGCTGCGCGAGCTGGCCTTCATGCAGCTGGCGCGCACGCACTACGGCATGCAGCAGAACCGCTACGCCATCTTCTACTTCAGCAAGATCGAGCGCGGCACCAACCAGTGGCTCGAGAGCATGTTCGAGGCCAGCTGGGCCAACTACCGCGTGGGCCAGTACGAGCAGGCGCTGGGTAACCTCATCACCCTGTCCTCGCCCTTCTTCCGCGAGGAGTACTTCCCCGAGGCGCTGATCCTCAAGGCGGTCATCTATTACGAGAACTGCCGCTACCGTGAGTCCAGCCTGATCCTCCAGGACTTCGATCGCACGTACACCCCGGTGCACGACCAGCTGCAGCTGCTGGTGCAGAAGGGCATGGACGCCAGCGAGTACTACGGCGTGCTCGCCGAGGTGCAGAAGAAGAACAAGGAGGGCCTGGAGAAGAGCGGCACGGACATCATCCTCGAGCGCATCCTGCGCCTGGCGCTGACGGACCAGGACCTGCGCAAGACGAACGACTCCATCCTCGAGCTGGAGTCCGAGATGGACGCCTTCGGCAACAAGGGTGACACCTTCAAGTACTCGGACCTGTCCAAGACGCTGCTCGAGGGGCTGAAGGAGCAGCGCGGCGTCATCATCGAGAAGGCCGGCATCATGGCCAAGGGCAAGCTGGAGACGGAGCTGCTGGCGCTCAAGCAGCTCTTGGCCAACGGCCTGCGCATCAAGTTCGAGACGACGACCAAGGAGAAGGAGTTCCTCGAGGAGCAGCTCAAGGCGGGCGGCAAGACGGCCATCGTGAAGAAGTACCGGTACTCGGTGGCGGTGGCGGATGATCAGCTCTACTGGCCGTATGAAGGTGAGTACTGGCGAGATGAGCTGGGCACCTACCAGTACACGCTGACCAAGGGCTGCATCGAGCGAGATACCCCCAACCGCGAGGTTGAGACGGCGAGCGAGTCGCAGTAAGCGGGGGGTATGGAGGAGGGTCCCGCCCGGCGCGCGTCACTGCGCGTCGTGTTTGGCATCGTCGCGCTGGACCTGATCGGGTTCGGCATTCTCATCCCGCAGCTGGGTGTGTACGGGGTGAAGTTCGGGGCCTCGCCGTTCACGGCGGGGCTCCTGGTCGCCGTGTATTCGCTGATGCAGCTGGTGTTCTCCCCGATTCTGGGGCGGCTGTCGGACCGGTACGGGCGGCGGCCGGTGCTGCTCTTGAGCCTGACGGGCTCGATGGCGGGCTACCTGCTGTTCGCCTTCGCCCACTCGCTGCCGCTGCTGTTCCTGGCGCGGGTGATTGACGGCATGTCCGGGGGCAACATCTCCACCGCGCAGGCGTACGTGGCGGACGTCACCCGCCCCGAGGAGCGCGCGCGGGGCATGGGCATCATTGGCGCGGCGTTCGGCCTGGGCTTCGTGCTGGGGCCGGCCATTGGCGGCTTCCTGGGCGCCTGGGGCGGTAACCTGGCCATCGGCCTGTTCGCCGCGGGCCTGGCGGGGCTCAACCTGGTGCTCACCTTCCTCTTCCTGCCCGAGTCCCGGAAGCCCGACAGCGCCTCGGCGGCCTCACGTACCTTTCGCGGGGCGGCCCAGGCGCTGCGCATGCCGGTGGTGGGCCGGTGCATGGTGCTCATGCTGCTGTTCACCACCGCCTTCGCGCAGATGGAGGGCACCTTCTCGGTGTACCTGCTCTCGCGCTTCCTCAGCTCCGGGCCGGTGCCGCTGGAGGGCGGGCTGTTCTTCCTGTCCGCCAGCGCCGGGCCGGAGGAGCTGGCCCAGGCGAGCCTTCGCGCCGGGTGGCTCTTCGCGCTCGTGGGGGTGCTGTCGGCCGCCATTCAGGGCGGGCTCATCCGGCGCATTCTGCCCGTGAGGCGGCCGGGAGAGGCCGGGCATGCCCCGGGGCGCGAAGGGGTGCTGGTGGTGCTGGGCTTCGGCATCACCGCGCTGGGGCTGGGGCTGCTGCCGGTGGCTCCCTCGTACGGCTGGTTGTTCCCGGTGATGGGGCTGCTGGCGGTGGGTTCGGCCTTCACCAGCCCGTCCTTGTCTGCGGTGGTGTCCCTGCACGCGCCGGCCGAGCGGATGGGCTCGGTGTTGGGTACTTATCAGGCCTTTGGCTCGCTGGGCCGCATCGTCGGGCCGGCGCTGGGCGGGTGGCTGTTCTCGGGCTTCGGGCCGGCGGCGCCCTACGGGACGGCGGCGGTGGTGATGGGGGTGGGCCTGGTGCTGGCGTTGACCCTGGCGGCCCGGGTGCGAATGCCGGGCGCGAGCGTCGGCCAAAGCTCGTAAGATAGGGGTATGGCGGGGACGCGGCAGGACATGCAGGACATCACCATTGCCTTCGACGTGATGGGCAGCGACCACGGGCCCGCGGAGGTGGTGAAAGGCGCGGCGCAGCTCACCCTGGAGGCGCCGCACGTGCACGCGCTGCTGGTGGGCGACCGGGAACAGATCGACTCGGTGCTGGCGGACACCAAGCACAGCGCCGAGCGCATCAGCGTGCAGCACGCCACCGAGTACGTGGGCATGGACGAGAAGCCGGGCGAGGCGCTGGCGCGCAAGAAGAACGCCTCGGTGTCGGTGGCGGCGCGGCTGGTGGCCGAGGGCGAGGCCCAGGCGCTGGTGTCCGCGGGCAACACGGGGGCAGGGGTGCTGGCGTGCTCGCGGCACTTCCAGCTCATTCCCGGGGTGCGCCGGGCGGCGCTGGCGGCGGTGTACCCCACGCGGGGCACGCGCGGGGCCAAGGAGGATCCGTTCTCGCTGATCCTCGACGTGGGGGCCACGGTGGAGGCCACCGCGGAGGACCTGGTGACGTTCGCGGTGATGGGCTCGGCGTACGCGCGGATTGTCTCGAAGAACGAACGGCCCAAGGTGGCGCTGCTGTCCAACGGCGTGGAGCCGCAGAAGGGCCCGCCGCGGGTGGTGGAGGCGCACACGAAGCTGAGCTCGATGGCGGGGCTGAACTTCGTGGGCAACGTGGAGGGCGTGGAGATTCCCAAGGGCACGGTGGACGTGATTGTCACCGACGGCTTCGTGGGCAACGTGTGCCTGAAGATGCTCGAGGGCGTGCACGAGACGGTGGTGGAGCTGGCCCGCTACGCCTACAAGGAGAAGCTGCGCTGGCGCGCGGGCCTGGCGATGCTGTCCAGCGGCATTCAGCGCATCAAGGACATCACCGACTGGGAGCAGTACGGCGGAGCGCCGATCCTGGGCTTTGACCGCATCTTCATCAAGGCGCACGGGCGCTCGAAGGCGCGGGCCATCACGAACGCGGGCAAGGTGGCGGCCAAGGCCGTGGCCCACCAACTGGGCACGGCCATCCAGGAGGGGCTGCAGCGGTGAGTCTGCCGGACCGCATTGATCCCCGGCCTCCCAGGCGCATCTACCGGTGGGATCTCGACAAGACCTACCTGCGAACGGACTTCGACTCGTTCCGGGACCTGATGCGCACCGCGTTCCAGAAGGCGCACGAGAAGGTGGCGGTGCCCGGGGCCAGCGCGCTCATCAAGGAGCTGTCAGCCAACGGAGACTCGCGGCTGTGCATCGTCTCGGGCAGCCCCAAGCAGATGCGGGCGGTGCTGGAGGAGAAGCTCAAGCTGGACGGGGTAAAGTGGGACGAGTTCGTCCTCAAGGACAACGTGGGCAACCTGCTGCGCGGGCGCTTCCGGGCGCTGCGAGGGCAGGTGGGCTACAAGCTGCCCGCCATCCTCGACAGCCGCCTGCGTGCGCCCATCGAGGCCGAGGAGGTGCTCTTCGGGGACGACGCCGAGGCGGACGCGTTCATCTACTCGCTCTACGCGGACCTCATCGCGGGCCGGGTGGACGAGCGCGTGCTCGCGCAGGTGCTGGAGGCGGGGGGCGTCTACCCGGATGACGCCGAGCGCATCCGCCAGACGTGGAAGCAGATTCCGGTGTCGGACCCGGTGCGGCGCATCTTCATCCACCTGGATCGGCTGACGCCGCCAGCGCACTTCGCCCCGTATGGCCCGCGGGTGGTGCCCATCTTCAACTACTTCCAGGCGGCGCTGGTGCTGCTGGCGGACGGCCACCTCACCGCGCCGCAGGTGATCAAGATCGCCGTGGAGATGGTGCAGACGGCCGGCCACAACATCATCACCCTGTCCAACTCGTTCCAGGACCTGATGCGCCGGGGCCTGCCGCTGCAGCAGGCGGCCTTGGCGCTCTCGCAGGCGCTGGAGGGGCCCAACGGGCTCATTCAGGCCATCCGGCCGGTGCCGGACATCATCGCCGCGTTCACCAAGCGCCTGGCCGCGCTGGGCACGCCGCCGCCGCCGCCGCGCGCGCAGGCGGTGGACTACGTGGCCCTCATCTCCCACGCCCTGCCTCGCACGCACAAAGACCGGAAGAAGTAGCCGCGAGCCCGTGGCGAGCCCATACGCAGGTTGCCGTCACCTTCACCGGCTGATAATGAAAAACACGTATTTCTTGTTTTTCACAAATAACAACTCTGGTGTTTAATAGGAGGGCTGCTGAAGAGCCGTGAGCCGGGTGCACGGAGGCGCTGGGGCATGAGGAAGGACCACCGGCCATGACAATCCGCGGCAAAGTGTTGCTTGTGGTGTTGGTGGCGTTCGGGCTCGTGCTGTTGCTGGGAGTGGCGCTGCAGCAGGGCACGGCGCGGGGCCGCATCCTTCGAGACTGGACGAACGGCGTCCACGAGAAGCGCTACATCCTCAGTCAGCTCCGCGGAGACGCGCTGATCTTCCTGGCGGACCTGCAGCGGGTGCATGCCTCGGGAGCCAGCTCCGAGGCGATCCTCAACCAGCAGCGGCGGCGCATGGAAGCGCACCTGGAGCGGCTGCACGAGCTCGAGGAGGCCGAGGGACGCTGGTTGGGCATCACCCGGCACGAGGAGAAGCAGCACATCCTGCGGATGGAGCGCGCGCTGCGCCTGTGGGCCGAGCATGCCGAGGAGCGGGTGCGGAGGCTGCCCTCGGGGATCGGCTCGGACGGGGCGCACCCGCGTGAGACGATCAGCGAGTTTGGACGCAACGTGGAGCCGCTGCTGACGGCCTCGCTGGAGATCGAGCAGGAGGAGCTGGAGGACCTGGCGCAGCTCACGGAGCAGGGGCTGGGGGCAGGCAAGCTCATCTCCCTGGCCGTTCCGCTGGCCTCGCTGGGGGTGCTGCTGGCGCTGGCGCTGACCATCCTGGTGCCGATGAACCGCCGGCTGAAGGAGCTGCTCGCGGGGGCGGAGCGCATTGGCCGTGGCGAGCTGAGCGACACGCTGCCGGAGCATGGCCGGGACGAGCTGGGCTCGCTGGCCCGGCGCTTCAACCAGATGGCGCGTGAGCTGAAGGACTCGCAGACGCGGCTCATCGTCGCCGACCGCATGGCCCTGCTGGGCCGCACCACGGCCAGCGTGGGGCACGAGATCAACAACCCGCTCGCCTATGTGATTACCAACCTCACCTTCCTGCGTGAGGAGCTGCAGCAGCTGAGCGAGAGCGCCTTGCCCGCGAAGCAGCGGCAGGAACTGCTGGACGCGCTCTCCGAGGCCCGCGAGGGCGCCGAGCGGGTGCGCTTCATCGTGCAGGACTTGAAGTCGCTCTCGCGTACGAACGACGTCAGCCTGGGCCCGGTCGAGGTGGCGGCGGTGGTGCGCAGCGTCTCGAAGATGGCGCTGCATGAGCTCCGGGGCCGGGCGCGGCTGGTGGAGCACTGCGGCGAGGTGCCAGCGGTGCACGGCAACGCGACGCGGCTGGGCCAGGTGTTCCTCAACCTGATCATCAACGCCGCCCACGCCATCGCCCCCGGCAACGAGGACAAGAACGAGATCCGCGTGCTGGCCCGCGTCAGCGCGCCGGGCTTCGTCACGGTGGATGTGCAGGACACGGGCAGCGGCATTCCTCCCGAGAACCTGGAGCGCATCTTCGATCCGTTCTTCACCACCAAGGGCGACGGTGAGGGCACCGGACTGGGCCTGCTGGTGTGCCAGACGATCGTCACCTCGCTGGGCGGCACCATCACCGTGGAGAGCACGCTCGGGCAGGGCACCACCTTCCACATCACTCTGCCGGTGGCCGTGCCGGACGCTCCCGCGTCCACCTCCGCCTGAGCTTTCCCCAGAAAGACAGAAGGCGCCGCACCCGCTTCGGTGCGACGCCTCCTGAGATTTCAGTCGCTGTCAGCCACTCCCTCGGGAGGACTCCCCGGGGGAGCCTCCCTACAGGAGAGCCGCCTTAGCTGTTGCGGCGGCGGCGGCCCAGCAGGCCCATCGCCATCGCCAGCAGCGGCAGCAGGCCGCCCGCCGCACCCGCGCCGGCGCTGCAGCCCTCGTCCGGAGCAGGCTGCGGGATGACCGGAGCCTTGTACACCTGGAAGCGGGCCTCGGCCGAGGCGGCGCTCGTCGCACCCGCCGCGTCCTTCGCACGCGCCGTCCACACGTACTCCTCACCCTCCTCGAGCTCCGCGCTGACCTTGAACGACGTCTGGCCCGTGCCGCCCGCGGCGACGTTGTCACCCGAGGCCACCACTTCGCCATCCGCGTTCTTCACCTCGAACGAGTAGGAGACCGCGTCACCCTCGGGATCCGCGCCGTTCTGGACGATCAGCGTCGGCTTCTTGTTGTAGATGATCGCGTCAGACGGGTTGAGCGCCACCGGAGCCGTGGGGGCGTCGTTCTGCGCGTTCACCACGAACGTACCCACCGCCCAGTCGCTGGCGCTGTAGGGGTCCAGGGTGCGAGCGCGGTAGTAGTACCGCGTGTTCTCCGTCAGGGCCGCCGTCTGGAAGCGGACCTTGCCGTCCTGGCCCGCGGTCAGCTCCGTGGAGACCTGGCGGCTGGCGCTGCCGAACGAGGGGTTGCTGTCCACCTCGATGAGGTACTTCAGCTCGTCACCGTCGGCATCAACCGCCGCGCTGACCTCGATCGTCGGGGTGAGCGTGGTGACCTGAGCCGAGGCGGTGATCGCCGGCATGCCCGGCTCGCGGTTGGACGGACGGCCGATGTACACGGTGAACGAGGAAACCTCGCTCTCGGCCGTGGCACCGTCCGCGTCCTTCGCGATGACCTTCCAGTAGTAGGTGGTGAAGGGCTTGAGCGCCGAAGGCACCGCCCACGACGTGCTGCCGCGGGGGTTGCCCGGGACGGCCGCCGAGGTGACCTTGGCCTGCGTCAGCGCCGAGTTCTCCGCCAGCTCGAAGGTGTACGTCAGGTTCGTGTCGTCCACGTCCATGGCGTTGTCCACCACCAGCACCGGCTTCTCGGTGGACACCTGCGTGCCGGACATCGGCTGGCTGGCGCGCGGGGCGCCCGGAGCGTCGTTGGTCGGGTTGAAGGTGAAGCTCTTCACCGAGCTCCACGCACCGTGCATCGCACCGTCCGTGGCACGCACGCGCCACGAGTAGGTGGCGTCGTCCGCCAGGTCCGCCAGCGCCGGGTCACCCAGGCCGATGATCGTCGCGGACGTCGTGGCGCCCGCCTCCTGGTCCACGGTCGTCTCGCGCACCTTGGTCGCCAGCGTCGCGTCGGAGAACACCTGGAACTCGTACTTCACGCTGGTCAGGTCGCCCTGGTCCGCCACGTTGTTGGCGGTGAGGACCACCTGCGCCGCCTTCACGTTGGCGCCCGTGGCCGGACCGCTGGCCACCGCGTCAGACGGCAGCTTCGGCCCGCCGTTGGCGCTGAGGAACTCGTTCATGTTGCTCACGCCGTCGTTGTCGCGGTCGGCCTGAGCGTCGTTGTGCGTCGGATCCAGGCCGTTGGCCACTTCCCACGTGTCGGCCATGCCGTCGTTGTCCCCGTCCTTCCAACGGGCGCTCAGGACGATCTCCTTGCTGTCCGAGTCGCCGTCGTCATCCGTCACGGTGACAGTGACGGTGTGCGGCTTGCCCTGGCCGCCGCTGGTCTGCGAGAAGGCCGGCGTCCACAGCACCAGGCCGTCCTGGGTGACGCTCAGGCCGGCCGGACCGCCCGTGACGCCGAAGCTCAGCGCGTCCTCGCCGGGGTCCACCGCGGACAGGCGCAGCGCCATCATGCTGCCCTCTTCCACGTTCATCGTGGCGGGCGCGTTGAGCACCGGAGCCACGTTCTCGATGTTGACCTCCACCTCGGCCTCGGTGAAGCCGTCCTCGTCCATCACGCGCACCTTGGCCATGTGCGCGCCGCCGCCGCGACGGTTGTCGCGGTAGGTGTGCAGCGCGGTGGGCGAGGTGCTCGCGTAGTCGAACGTGCCGTCACCGTTGAAGTCCCACAGGTAGCCGGTGATGGGGTCCGCCTCGGCGTTCTCGGCGCCGCTCTGCGCCGACAGGCTGAACGCGATCGACGAGGGCTCACGGCCCAGGCCCGACAGCACGCGCGGCTCCAGGGGCCCCAGTACCGGCGAGGCCTCGAGGATCTCCACGTCCAGCGTCTGGACCTGAGACATGCTGCCGTCCGCGTCGACGATGCGCAGCGCGTAGGTGCCCTGGCTGGCGTCACGGCTCAGGCGCGAGAAGGTGATGCGGCCGTCCGTGTTGCGCTCCTCCTCCTCCTCCACGTCGAAGGTGCCGTCGTAGTTGAAGTCCCACTGGACCTTCCACGGCTTGGAGTTGTCACCGGGGTTGACGAAGTCGGCCTGGAGCTCCAGCGTGCCGCCCTCGGTGATCTGCTGCGTGCCGGCGATGCCGGTCAGCGTGGGCGCCAGGTCAGCGACGTTGACTTCCAGAGACTGGATGTCGCTCGTCACGCCGTCCTTGTCCTTCACGCGAGCGGCGACCACGTAGGTGCCGTCGTTGGGGAACACCTGGCTACGGCTGACCGGGCCCGCGGCGGTCGCGGCGGTGGTCGCGTCCACGTCGAAGGTGGCGCCGTCGTAGTTGAGGTCCCACTCGACCGTCCACGGCGAGTCCGCGCCCGGGTCGGTGAACGCGGTGCGCAGGACGACGGTGGCGCCCTCGGCGGCAGGCTGGGACAGGGTGATGGGGGCCAGCACGGGGACCACATCGGCCACCGTGACGCTGGCCTGCTGGACGGCCGAGCGCACCAGGCCCACGTCCACCACGCGCACGGCTACGCTCACCGTGCCGCTGGCGCGCACCGGAACCGAGGCGGAGACAGGGCCCTCGGCGGTGGCCTGCTGGGTGAGGTCCGCGTTGAACGTCGGGGCCACGTAGTCGGTGTCCACCTGCAGCTGCCACGGGCCGCTGCCCGCGCCATCCGCGTCGGTGAAGGTGGTCGACACCACCAGCGTGTCTCCCTCGTTGATGCCGCCGGCGTTGAAGGTGGGCGCCGTCACCACGGGCGCCGCGCTCGGGGTGATCTGCGAGAAGAGCAGCGCGGAGTTATCCGTGACCGAGTTGGTGTTGAAGCTGTGCTGCACGGCCTGGCTGGTGGATACCTGCACGCCGATCGTGGCCGAGGCGCCGCCGTTGTACGAGGCGTTGCCGATGGTGACGTCCTGGTAGTTGAAGAGGATGTCCGACGAGCTCTCGAAGAACACCGCCTGGTAGCGAATGGTGTTGGTGCCGGTGCGCGTGTCACGGTGGTGCACGTTGCGCCACTCGATGACGAGCTCACGGTTGGGCGCGGTGCCGGTGACGGCCCAGTACACGTTGTCAGCGGCGGTGGGGCCCGGGAACAGGTCGTCCCAGAACGGCACGACAAAGGTGGCGTGCGTCGAGGCCGGCAGCGCCGTGTTCACGTAGGAGATGCTGGTGCTGGTGAACGAGATGGCTCCGTTCATCGAGACCTTGACGGAGGTCTGCCCCGCGGTGTCGCCGTACGGGTCGTCGAACTTGATGGGGAACGGCGAGGTGATGGTGCCGATCGAGTCATCCGTCAGGGCCAGGTTGGTGCCCGTGATGGTGCGCCACGCGATGGGAACCACCGTCTTCTTGTAGGGGACCGGCCCGAGGGGCAACGTAGCGCTGAGCGCCTGCGCCTGCCGCGTCTGCTGCGTCGCCGGAGTGGTCTGCGGCTCTTCCTGCTTCGTGCAACCCT
>DASVVJ010000653.1:0-1667 GCA_036389955.1 Myxococcaceae bacterium | reverse complement strand
GTTGTTCTGGCAGCCCTCGCTGGGGCTGAGCTACTTCGCGACGGTGCTGGTAGTACAGACGTGCATCCACTACCTCAACCTGGCGGCGCACCTGGGCTCGGACTCCACGGACCGCACGGCACTGGCGGTGACGTCCACCTCGCGCTTCTACAACACGTACTTCTTCAATGCGGGGCTGCACCAGGCCCACCACCTCAAGCCGCAGGTGCCCTGGCGCGCGCTGCCCGCGCTCACCGAGGAGCTTCTCCGCCAGGGCCAGCACCGCACGGCGCTGGTGGCGCAGGAGGCGCCCATCAACCCCGCGTGGATCGCCCGCGTCTTCACCGCCCGCCGGGCGCTGAGCGGCACGCCGGAGCCGGAGCCCACCCTTCCCGCGCCCACGGTGGAGAGCTCTGGCACGCCGTCCTGAGGACTCAGGCGCGCGGGGCCGTGCGCGTCACCAGCCGCTTCACCACCTCCAGCACCTCCGCCAGGCGCACCGGCTTGCTCAGGTACGCGTCCGCGCCCGCCTCCAGGCAGCGCTCGCGGTCCCCCGGCATCGCCAGCGCGGTGAGCGCCACCATAGGCACCGTCGCGGTGTCCGCATCGGCCCGCAGCAGCCGGATGGCCTCCAGCCCGTTGAAGCGCGGCATCTGAATGTCCATCAGCACCACCGCCGGCTTCACCTCGCGGCACAGCCGCACCGCCTCCTCCCCGTCCCGCGCCAGGCGCACCTGGAAGCCGTGCGCCTTCAGGTAGTCTTCCATGTGCCGGGTGTTCGCCTCGTTGTCGTCCGCAATCAACACCGTGCGCCCCGTGGCCAGCGGCAACGGTGAGGGAATACGGGACCTCGTGCGCAGCGCTTCCGCCTCGTGCGCTTCGAAGTGCTCCGGCGTCTCCACCGGCAACACCACCGTGAACCGGCTGCCCTTGCCCACCTCGCTCTCCAGCTCCAGCCGGCCGCCGTGCAGCTCCACCATGTGCCGCACCAACGTCAGCCCCAGCCCCGAGCCGTCGTGGTACCGCGCCAGTCCCGCATCCAGCTGCACGAAGGGCTCGTAGATGCGCTCCCGGTCCTCCAGCGCGATGCCAATTCCCGTGTCCCACACGCTGAAGGCCACCTCCGCCCCTGCCTGCCGAGAGGCCACCTCCAGCCCGATGCGCCCTCCCTGCCGGGTGAATTTCTTCGCGTTGGACAGCAGGTTGAGCAGCACCTGCCGCAGCCGCCGGCGATCTCCCCACAGCCTCATCACCGTCCCGTCGCTCGTGTAGCTCACGGTGATGCCCTTGCGCCGGGCCTGCTCGCGCACCTGCCGCAGGCTCTCCTGGCACAGGTCCTCCACCGGCACCGGCCCGAACTCCAGCTCCAGCTTTCCCGCGTTGCCCTTCGTCACGTCCAGCACGTCGTTGATCAACGCCAGCAAGTGCTGCCCGCTCTCCTCGATGGTGTGCAGCGCCGAGCGCTGCTCCTCGGTAATGGGGCCGAAGATGCCCTCGCCCATCGCCTCGGCCTGGCCCAGCACCGCGTTGAGCGGCGTGCGCAGCTCGTGGCTCATGTTGGCCAGAAACTCGTCCTTCATCCGCCCCAACCGCGCCAGGTGCTCGTTCGTCTGGCGCAGGTTCTCGCTCAGCACCTCCTGCGCCTCCTCGCGCTCCTTGCGCTCGGTGATGTCCACGTGGAAGCCCGT
>DASVVJ010000652.1:0-11401 GCA_036389955.1 Myxococcaceae bacterium | reverse complement strand
AAAGGAGCCGACGATGCCGAGAGAGATGCGTGCAATGCCGTGAATGACCATCATGGCCGCCGCGGCGATGCGCACCAGGAGCCGGTCCGGCGTGTCGAGATGGAAGAGAGTCATCGAGATGTTGGCCTCATGCGCGGCGAGCTTCGCCAGCTCCGCATCGTAACGGGACCAGAACTCGCGTGTCTCAGGTGCCGGTCATTGAGGCACCCCACACCCACCGTGTACGCTCGCGGCCGCCACGGGAAAGAGGCCACCATGAAGGTTTCCGTTGTCCGCCGCTACGAGTCGAAGCTCGGTGACTCGGACTTCCATCCGTACCGTACCGGCGCGTGGACACCGAACACGGTGGAACTCGATGCCACCGACCTCGAGGTGCTCGAGGGAGAGATCCCTCGCGATCTGCAGGGCATCTATCTGCGCAACACGGAGAATCCCCTCTTCGAAGCCATCACCGGCCGCTATCACCCGTTCGACGGCGACGGCATGGTGCATGCCATCCGCTTCCAGGAGGGCCGCGCGGAGTACCGCAATCGCTTCGTGAAGACCGCGGGGTTCCAGGCCGAGCTGGAGGCCGGCGGCGCCCTGTGGGCCGGCATCCTCGAGTCACCCGAGGCCTCCCAGCGCGACGGTTGGGGCGCCCGGACGCGGATGAAGGACGCTTCGTCCACGGACATCCTCGTTCACCGGGGCGAGGCGCTCACCACGTTCTATCAGTGCGGAGATGCGTACCGGCTCGACCCGTACACCCTCGAGACGCACGGCACAGTGCATTGGAGCCAGCAGGCCCAGGGACATCCGGCCGTGCGCGGCGTGTTTCCCCAGGGAGCCACCGTGTCCGCGCATCCGAAGGTGGATGAGCAGACCGGTGAGCTGCTGTTCTTCAACTACTCGAAAGAAGACCCGTTCCTGCACTTCGGCGTGATCGACGCGCAGGGGAAGCTCGCGCGCTATCTGCCGGTCGCCCTGCCCGGCCCGCGCCTGCCGCACGACATGGCGTTCACCGAGCACTACGCCCTCTTCAACGACTTCCCCATGATGTGGGACCCGGAGCGTCTGGCGAAGAACCAGCACCGCCCGGTGTACCACCCGGAACTCGGCTCGCGCTTCGCGATCGTGCGGCGTGATGGCACCGGCCCCGTGCGCTGGTTCGAGGCCTCCCCCACCTACGTGCTGCACTTCTCCAACGCGTACGAGGAAGGCGACGAGATTGTCCTCGAGGGCTTCCACCAGGGCGCGCCGATTCCGAAGCGGCTCGAAGGCGAGACGGCCATCGATGCGTTCCGCAAGAGCCTGGACATGCACGAGCTGAAGACGCGGCTGCACCGCTGGCGGTTCAATCTGGTCACCGGCCAGACGCACGAAGCGTTCCTCGATGACGAGGTGTCCGAGTTCCCGACCATCGACAACCGCGTCGGAGGAAGGAAGCACCGCACGGTGATCGCCATGACAGGCGAGCCGGGGTACTTCCTCTTCAACGGCCTGGTGGCGTACGACGTGGCGCGAGGCTCGAAGCAGTCGTACCGCTTCCCGGAGGGCGTCTTCGCCAGCGAGTCACCGGTGGCACCGCGCACGGGAGCACGCGGCGAGGCCGACGGCTACGTGGTGACCTTCGTGAGCGATATGCGCAATGACACCAGCGAGTGTCAGCTCTTCGAAGCGGCGGACATCGCCCGCGGCCCCATCGCGCGCATCCGCCTGCCCCACCGGATCTCCAGCGGCACCCACGCTACGTGGGTATCCGAAGAGGACCTTGCCAAGCACGTCCAGCGTCAGAAGGCCTGAGTGCAGTGCCTCTCAGAGCTTGGAGAGGGACAGTGGGTTGTGTGCAGCCACCTGCCGCAACACCTCACGGACACCGGAGGGGTAGGCCTCGTCCCGCCTGAACGGTTCAGCCCTGCTGGGAGGGTGGAAGAGATAGCAGTGCTCGCCCTCGGGCAGCTTCCCTGTGCGGCACACTTCCGCCAGCGTCGCCGCGCGAGCGCGCAGGTAGGCAAGCGCCGTCCTCGCCACCCGTTCGTCTGCCTCGAGTCCCTGGGTCCAGGGCCACGGCTCCGAGGCCGCGAGCGACGCCACCCGCTCCAGCCAGTTCAGCCATGCCTGGGCCTCCTTCGAACGGCGCTCAGCCACCAGGTGGCGGTACCAGTACACCGCCAGGAACCCCAGGGTGTCCTTGAATCCGTAAACGTCTTCGTAGGTCTTCCCTCGAGGAGTCTCGTCGCGCCAGAAGCGCGTGGCGACCGAGCCCACCAACACGTCCACGCCAAGCACGGGGGGAGCCGTCGGTGCGAGCAGCGCGGCCAGCTTCGGCCACAGGCGCTGGGGTGATTCCACGAACGCGCGAGCCCCAAAAGGCGCCAGCGGGAACGTCGGTGCGGCAGCACGCGCGGCTTCGAGCCGCTCGCTCCAGGTTCCTCCAGGCTCGTTGGACCCATCGGACACCCTTGGCACGAGCGCCAATCTTCCGGGAGGGCGTGCTTCGAGCCTCATGAGCCTCTGCGTGTCCGGCACCGGCAGCGGAAGCGCGGAGGCCAGGGACGGAAGCAGCACCCCTTCGAGCAGTCCGGAGTGCCGCGAGGCGAAGTACACCGTGTCCCCCTCCAGGGCATACGGCTCCCCAAGCCGGACCAGGTCGAGAGTGCCGTCGTAGGGTGGATTCATCCGGGCCACCAGCGCCAGGTGTTTCTCTTCGTAGAGAACGACCAGCGACTCGCCCCACCAGCCCACGTGCGTGACGGTGCAGCCGAAGTACGGATTGTAGGTGGGGGCCTGGACATAGGTGTGCGAGGAGCCGCCCCCCGCCACGTGAATGTCGAAGCGCACCGGCACATACTCCCCCTGAGGATCGTCGACGAGCTGCTCGACCCACGCTACACGCCCGCTCCGTGGCTCCACTGCACCTCCCAGCACCGTGCGGCGGCGCCGGGCAGGCAGATCCTCGAAGGGGCCGTCGCCCTCTTCATAGGGGGTGTCCCGCCACAGCGCCCGGCCGATCGCCGCGAGCAGGGCTTGCCGTTCCGAAGCAGGAGGAGCGTTCGTCATCCATTACAGGATGGCATGCCGGTCCAGGTTCTGGCACATGCGAGGCACGCCTACCGAGCGATCCATCACGGCGATAGGGTCAGAGCCTGCACTCGAGGAGACTCGCATGCCGAAAACGATGACGCTGTCCCAGGTAATGAAGCAGCTCGAGGCTCAGGGCGATGAGAAGGTGCGCCAGCGCTACGTGCGAGATGGCGCGGGCGACAACGTCTTCGGCGTGCTGATGGGCAAGATCCGTAGCCTCGCGGAGGCGCTCGGGACGAACCACGGGCTCGGCCTGGAGCTGTGGGCGACGGGTAACCACGAGGCGCGCATCCTCGCGTGCATGCTGATCGATCCCGCGGCGCTCACCGAGAAGGAGGCGCGCGGGCTCCTCGAGCCGCTCTCGAACCCGGCCCTGGTCGACGAGCTCGTCGGACGCGTGCTCGTGCAGGCGCCCATCGCCGAGGCGCTGCAGGTGCAGTGGATGGACGGCAGCAAGGAGCTGCCCCGCCGCGCCGGGTGGAAGCTGCTCGCCGGGCGCATCGCGCGCGGGCTCGCAAAGGACCTCGACGTCCGCGCGACGCTCGCGCGCATCGAGCGCGAGTTGCCGCCCGCACCGTACCGGGTGAAGGAGGGCATCAACTTCTGCCTCGTCTGGATTGGCCTCCACCTGCCCGAATACACCGCGGAGGCCATCGCCATCGGCGAGCGCCTCGGCCGGTGGGACCCGCGGCCGATCCCGAAGGGTTGCACATCGAGCTACGCGCCGGAGTGGATCGCGGCGGCACTCGCGCTGCGTCGCGGCGAGAAGACCGAGGCACGAAAGGCGATGGAGGCGACCGCCAAGGCGAAGACCGCTCCGGCCAGGAAGAAGAGCGCCGCGAAGAAGCCACCTGCCCAGAAGAGGGCGCGCTGACATCAAGGAGCCGGGCGCACCAGAACCTTTGTGCGCACCGGCCGATGGGAGACGACTCCCCAATAGAACCGGGAAGAGGCGAGAGGAGTGCTCACCTCCCCGTCCAGATGCTCGAAGACGATCGCACGCTGCTGGGCAGACCAGCTCGCCACGGCGAAGGTTGGCGGCTCGAGGGGCATCGTCTTCTGGGTGAAGACCAGGGGAACTGTGGAGGGGTGCACGAGCGCGGCAAGGAGCATGCGCGTGTGGATCCCCAGCGACACAGAGCCCTGTTCCACCAGCCGGCCTCCCGTCCACTCCCACCGGCGAATGAGCCCCTGAGCACCGCTGCTGCCTGAAGGCACGGCCGGGTCCCTCGTCCAGAAGATCGTGGGCTCGAAGCCAGCAGTCTCTCCCGTTAGCTGGGAGCACACCCCGGACGTGGCCTGGAACCTGCCGGCCACCAGCTGGTACGGGCACACCTGCACCGTGGAGCCACTTGCCCCCGAGGAGCGGGTGACGATGGCCAACCACTCCCCTTCCCTCAGCAGGACCGCGTGAGGACCCGAGGAGCCAAGCGGCTCGGCGGGGCGGCTCCAGGACGCGGCGCCGGTGGAGCTCAAGGAGCCACTGCTGAAGGTGAAGCGCTCCACGGACGAGCCATGCAGGACGACCAGCTCTTCACGCTCGGCATGGAGGAACACCGCGTCGCCCATCGCCCGAGTCAAGGAGCCCTCCAGAAGCAACTCCGTGCCTGTGTCCACGTAGCGCTGGACTCCCCCGCCGGAGAAGACCCAGAGCACCTCCCCGGCGACGGCCACGAGGCTGCCGGGAAACGACCGCACGAGCCCATCGCCTCGCAGCACGTCTGACCCACACACCCAGGCGCCCAGCAGGGTGCGCTCCAGGCTGGGGCAGGACCTCGACAGGCTGTGGCTGGAGACCTCGGCGGAGCGGTCCTCCATGGCATGGAGATCCAACTGGTGGAGCCCTCCCTCCTCGGAGAAAGCGACGAGCAGGTGGTGAGGGCCTGGGCGCTCCGGGATGAAAGTGAGGATGGCGGGAGCGCCCTGCGCGCCGATCTGGATCTCGCTCGGCACCACGCCCCCCGGGCCTTGCACTTCGGCCGTGACCGAGGTGGGCCAGGCGTCCTCGCCTTCGCACTCAATCCCAGGGGAATTGGGGCTGATGGCCAGGCGGGCCTGCTGGCCCACCTTCAGGAGCCCGGGCTGCCCGGCGACCCGGTTCGGCGGGGAGGGAAAGATGGTGCAGTCGACGTCCGGCTCCTCCGAACAACCCGAGAGCCCCAGTAGGACAACCACGGAGACGATCAGCGCGGAGCGACTTCGGAGAAGCATGGCCACGTCCTGACGCAAAGAGAAGTCTGCCAAGCGGACTCAGCAACGAGAGGACTCGGACCGCGCCCGAGTGTGGCAGCGCGCCCCTGAAGCATAACCGAGAGGTGGAGAGCGCTCACGGAGGGCTCGAGGTGGGCTCGCGCCCTCTTGGATAGGAAGGCCCGTAGCAGGCCCCCTTCCACAGGTACGCATCCTCCTTGCCTTCCTCCTTGCACGGTGGCTTGGCTGCCCCCAGCAGGTGCCAGCACCCACCGCGAATCTCCACCTCGCCCGTCCACTTGCACGGTGGTCTGTTCTGGCCGGGAAGGGGCTGCTCGGGCAGGGCCAGCGTGACTCCCCGCTTCTTTTCGTCGGTCGGCAGCGAGCTGGACTTGGCTGGAGTGGTGCTAGTGCTGTCCCCCACCGCCACGCGGCCTCCCTGCCGGGCTTTGCTGTCCGAGGAGGAATCGTCCCCCTCCTGGCCTCGGAGCCCCACTGCCACCACCAACCCCGCGAGCAGCACTCCCAGCAGGCCCGCCCCTACCGACGATCTCCACTGCGGTGCCAGGCTCCGAAACAGCGGCCAGGTACATTCCCGCTGGGCCCGCCTCCGCTCCGCTTCCTCACGCTGGGCGTGCTCCTGTCTCGCGGCGGCGTCCCGCTCCTCGGACAGTTGGGCCGTCCGGGCAGACCGCACTCGCAGCCCCTGCTCTTCGCTCCAGCCAAACAGCGGCACCTCCTGCTCTGCCCCCTCTGCCTCCGCCGCCTGCTCCAGTGCCTCGGCCGCCTTCCCCGCCCGGCCCCTGAAGCGCTCCACCGGCGCAATGGCCAACAGCCGCTGGATGACGGCTTCCAGCCCCGGGCTCACCCGCGGGTTGAGCTCGCGCACGGGCCGCGCGCCGGGTCCCCCCTGGCGCCACACTTCCGAGCCGCTCTCCCCTGGCTGAGTTGGCGGAGGGTACTCGTCTGTCACCAGCCGGTAGGCCAGCACTCCCAGCGCGAACAGGTCATCACACGCGCTGGCCCGGTAGTGCGCCGTGGGGTGGCGCGAGAACGCGCTCAGAAACGCCCACGCCTCGGGGCTGCAATAGGCCGGCGTGCCCGGCCCCAGCACCTTCGAGGTCAGCGTGGCCGCGCCCTTGTAATGCCCCGCTCCGAAGTCCGTGAGGAAGGCCCTTCCGTCCCCTGCCCTCACCAGCACGTTTCCGCCCTTCACATCCCGGTGCACGCCTCCCGCCGCATGCGTGGCCTCCAGCGCCCGCGTCACCTGCGCCAACAGCCTCAACATCTGGCGCGAGGTGGGGTTACGCCTCGCCGCCCACGCGTACAGCGGCTCACCCTCTACCAACTGCATGACCAGGTACGGAAAGTCGCCGGCCGGGTGCTCCCACACGCCCTGCTCTTGGAACCGGGGCACATACGGGCTGGCGATGCGCCGCAGCAGCTCCGCCTCTCGTCCGAAGCGCTCATCCCCGGCGTGGATGGCCAACTTGAGCGCGAACTCCCCCTCCCCCCCGCGCCCTTCACGCTCCACACAGTACAGGGTGCCGTACCCGCCACGGCCTCTCCAGCCCTTCACCCGCCACGGCCCCACCTTCAGCCCCGCCGGCAGGCTGAACGGATCCACCTCCAGCAAGGCTCGCTTCGTTCCCATGGAGCTCTCCAGGGCGGGAGGACACCTCCGCCTCTCGCCTCACCCTACCTCATGGGTTCCCAGCACGCTTCCCGCCGGACCTACCGTTCCATGATGGCGACTGCCTTGAATCACGTACGAGGCGCAAGCACGATGTCGCCATACAGGACCCCCTCGGATCCATTCCCCACCCCCCCTCCACTCTGCTAGATATGCGCTGTTCCAGGGTTTTTTGCCCGCGGTGAGAGGCCAGGCAATGTCCGAGCAGAAGGGTTTTGGTTCCAAGCTCCTCGGTATCTTCGTCGAGACGGATGAGCCCAAGCAGGAGGAGGTGGAAGAAGTCCTCCCCACAGGCAGCGGCAACAAGAGCGCCGCCGACCTGGTCGCCGAGCTGGCCTCCGCCGGCGCCGCCGTCCCGGGCTCCCGCCGTGGCGCTGCTCCCTCCGCCGATCCCGAGCTGGAGTCCCCGCTCCCCAAGATGCGCGCCGACAAGCTGCCCGCCGCCGTGCCGCCCGGCACCCCGCTGGACTTCGAGGCCATCTTCCGCGAGCTGGGCATGGACGAGGCGGAGCTGGACCGCGTGCGCAAGGCCGAGGACCTGCTCGCCGGCCTGCCCGAGGCCACCCCTCAGGCCATCAAGAAGCAGATCGTCGAGGCCTCGCTCAAGGCCTTCGGCTTCGACCTGGACAAGATCGCCGCCGCTGCCCAGAACAAGCGCCGCGCGCTGGACACCTACGTCCGGGTGAACGAGACGGCCACCGCCAAGGCCCTGCAGGAGGCCGAGGCGCAGGTGCAGGCCCTCAACGAGAAGATCGCCGCGCTGCGCGCCGACATCGAGAAGCGCACCCTGGGGCTCACCCAGCTCACCAACGCCGTCCAGCAGCGCAAGAAGGAAGTCCAGAAGGTCATCGACTTCTTCGCCAGCAACCCCACGCCCCCGAGCACGACGTAGCCCCCTTCTGGCCCCCACGTGCCCGTGAGCCTGCGACGCCATGGCTAGCGACAAGCCCAACTACCTGAAGGCGGCGTTCCTCAACGCCTACAACCTGAGCCTGTTCGGGGGTGGGCTGGCCGCCACCGCGCTCACCGGCCAGTTCATGCTGGGTGCCGTCGTCGTGGGCATGGAGGTGCTGTGGCTGATGTTCGGCCCGGACCTGCGCCCCTTCCAGCGCGCGGTGAACAACATTCACCGCCAGCAGCAGGAAGAGGAGGACCAGGCCCGCCTCAAGAAGCTGACCGAGTCGCTGCCCCAATCCGAGTGGCAGCGGGCGCACGCGCTCAACGAGCTGCGCCGGGACATCGAGCGGGACATGTCCCACAACCCGTCCTTCCAGGCCATCCTGCTGCAGACGGAGATCGAGAAGCTGCGCCATCTGCACCAGAGCTTCGTGTCCCTGGCGCACGCCTGCGCCCGCGCGGAGACGTACATGTCCGCCATGGACCCGCGCCAGCTCAAGCGCGAGATCGAATCTCAGCAGCAGCTCGAGAAGCGCGTCACGGATCCCGCCGCTCAGCTCATCGCTCGGAAGAACCTCGAGGTGCTGCGCAAGCGCGAGGAGACGATCCAGGAGATCGAGAACTTCCTCATGCGCGCCCGGGGGCAGATGACCCTGATCGAAAACTCCGTGCGCCTCTTGCGCGATCAGGCGCTCACCATGGTCAGCCCCAGCCAGCTCGGCGAGCAGCTGGACGATCTGCTCACCGGGGTGGATGCCATCCGCGCCACCGCCAAGGACCACGAGGATCTGCTGGGCCCCGTGGAGATGGAGCCCGTGGCCGAGGTGGTTGCGCCTACCGAGCCCCAGGGCTCGAAGTCTCAGCGCAACCGCACCCGGAACTGAGCGGCCAGAGCGGCCGCCCGTTCTCAGAGGGTGTAGAACTTCTCGCGGATCTCCTTCATCACCGCGAAGAACTCCGGCGTGGACTGGATGCCCTTGCGCCAGGCCAGCCCGCGGGCCGCCATGTCGATGGTCATCTGAATGCGCGCCCCCGGCACCGGAGAGCCGTCCGGGTTGCGATCACGCCCGAGCAGGTAGACGGTGTCAGCGACCTCGAGCCCCGCCTCGATGTTGTGCGTGACGACGATGATCGTGTTGAACTCGTGCAGCCCAGCGACCTCGGCGATCAGCTCGCAGACCTGCTCGGTGGCGATGGGATCGAGGCCAGAGAATGGCTCGTCCATCAGCAGGAAGTGCTTGCTGCAGAGGATCTGCTGGGCAATGGCGACGCGCTGGCGCTGTCCACCCGAGAGCTGAGCCGGGTACTTGCGGCCGTGGTCCTTCAACCCGAGCCGCTCCAGCATGTGGAGCGCCCGGTCCCGCGCCTGCCCGCCCTTCAGACCGCCTCGCTCCGCCGCCAGCACGACGTTGCCCATGATGGTGCGGTGCTCGAAGAGCGGATAGTGCTGGAAGACGACGCCAACACGGCCTCGCGCCACGGGCTCGCCCTTCAACCCAATGCGAACGCTGCCCTCGTCCGGCTGGTCGAGCCCCGCCATGATCCGGAACAGCCGCGTCTTACCGACGCCGGACGGCCCGAGCAGTGTTACGACCTGACCGGTGGTGCTTCCTGGACGGGTGAGATCCTGAATCGCGAGGTTGACGTTACCAAGGATCAGCTTCCCACCCAGCGTCAGCGAGACGTTCGAGACATCGAGCAGGACCTGCCCACGCTCATGAGTTTGTACGAGGCTCATTTCCGCTCCAGGTGCAGATCGGCGTACGGGCACAGGAAGCGCCGCAGCGCGCCGATGCCGAAGTCCTGAAGGATTCCGACGAACAGGATCAGCAACTGGATCGCGAAGACCTCCGCGAGCCGGAAGTGCTTGTTCTGGTTCAGCAGCATCGCGCCCAGTCCACCCTCGGAGCGGGAGATGCCTTCCACCATGGTGAGCATCATCCAACCGATGGCGGCGTTCTGACGAAACACCTCCATCGCCTTGTCAGCCGTGCCCAGGATGACCACCTCCCAGACGACCCGCCACTCGGGCATGCCGAGCGTGCGCGCATGATCGAACTTCTCCTTGGGAATCTCGACGACGACGGCCGCCATCGACGTGACGAAGAAGACCGCCATGCCGAAGACGAGCAGCGCGAGCTTCAGCGGGCGGCCGCCGCCCACCATCAGCGTGAAGACGAACGTCAGGCCGATGAGCCCGAGGAACCGTCCCTTGGACACCGCCGCCGCGATGGGCCGGAACACCGGCAGCACCGTCAGGTACGACAGCGCCAGCGAGATGGCGGCGGTGAGCAGCAGCGCCTCGACGTTGAGCACGAAGCTGGCGATCAGCTCGCGGCCCAGCCCCTGGCGGGTCCACAGCTCGCTCAGGGCGGTGCCCACCTCGTCCGGGCGGGGCAGCACCGACATCGGTGACGTCCACCAGACCAGGAGCGTCAGGGCCAGCTGCACCCCGACGAGGACCTGCATCGCCCGGGGCGAGAGCACCCGGTTGGGGGCGAAGATGTTGCCAACAGCAGAAGCGATTGCGCGCATGACTCCGTGCTTCCGTGACGGCGTGCCGCCAGCACCGGAGCGCTGGCGGTCACGCGGGGGACATCAGTTGATGGAGAGGACGATCTCCACGCGGCGGTTCTTCGCGCGGCCGTCCTCGGTCGCGTTCGGCGCCACGGGGTTGGTCTGGCCGTGGGCGAAGGTGGAGATACGGCTGGACGGGAAGTTCACCGAGCTCTGCTGCATGAGCCACTCCTTCACGGCGAAGGCGCGCGACTCAGACAGCTGGAAGTTGGAGTCCGGGTTGCCCATGCTGTCCGTGTGGCCATGCACCTGAACCATGGTGCCGCCGGCGACGAGCAGCTCGCGCGCCAGCTCACGCAGCTCGCGCTCGGCCTGCGGGGTGAACGTCGCCTTGCCCGGGGTGAAGGTGATGTTCCACGAGCGCTTGGAGACCACCTGCGCCGGGGCCGAGCCCGTCGGAGCCTCGTACTTGGGAGCGACCTGCTGCACGACCTGCTGGACAATCTGCTGCGCGCCCGCGGCTCCACCACCCATGCGATCCGCGATGGCGCGGATGTAGCTCGTGTCGATCGCGCGATCGACGGAGGGGTACCGGGGAACCAGCTCCGGGTACTGCTGCACCACCACATCGCCGAACTTGGTGTAGGTGGCGGCGAACAGGTTGGCCGAGCCCGGCGCCAGGCCGAACAGCAGCATGTTGTCGCCCAGGTTGTTCACGTAGGAACCGCCCAGCTCGACCATCAGGCCCTGCTTGTCCCGCTCGAGGACGATGTTGAAGTACTTCATCCAGTACGCCGCATCCTCCTCGGCGTAGACCTCGGCGCTGATGCCCGCGGCCTGCTCGAAGGCAACGCGGTTGCCCTTGACGGCATCGCCGCCCTTGAAGAGCGCCGTCAGCATGCCCTCGACAGTGGAGCGGTTGTCCTTCATCCACCGGTCGATGCCGATGATGGCGTTGGGCATCTGCGAGCTGTACTCCTTGGTGGACACGATCGAGACAAGGCCGCCCTTCTCCCGCGCGACCATCACGTCGCCCGGCGT
>DASVVJ010000651.1:0-23387 GCA_036389955.1 Myxococcaceae bacterium | reverse complement strand
GTGGGATGCATGGGAGGGTTGGCCGGTGGGAGTATATCCGCCAGCACGCGGGTCCAAAGGAAAGCACCACCCCGGGCGGCACGGGTACGCGCTCGGACGATCGGAGGGCAGGCGACATGAACGAGACACCTGGGCAGGGCTTCGGAGCGCGGCTGGGGCGGGCCTTGAAGCAGTTGGTGTTGACGCTGCTGGTGCTGGGCATGGCGGGGGCGGTGGTCTTCCTGCTCTCGCAGCTCAACGCGCGCACCTTCACCCTGCAGGTGCAGGGCGATCAGCTGGTGGTGATGAAGGGGCGGATGCTGCCGTGGGGAGCGGTGCCCTACCAGCCTCCCGACGGCCGGCTGGCGGAGGCGTACGCGCCCATTCCGTTGGAGGGGCACGCGGTGACGGCGCTGCTGACCCAGCGGTTCACCGAGCGGGACGAACTGGACCGGGCGCTCTTCCCGGTGCTGGAGGCGCTGGCCAAGCCGAGGATCGCGACGGACGAGCCGGCGGTGGTGGAGAAAGGCGTGTACTACCTGCGGCGGGCGGACCGGCTGAGCGGGCTGAGTGAGGAGCAGCGCACGTCACTCAAGCGGATGCTGGCGGAGGTGGCCTACTACCAAGCGAGGCAGAAGCTGGACGAGGCGCGCAGGCTGATTGCCGAGGCGCTGGCGCAGCTGAAGCTAGCCTCGGAGAGCGACAACCGGCACTCGAGCAGCGCCACGCAGATGCTGAGCAAGGTGACGCCCTCCACCAACGCCCTGGAGCAGGCCCTGCGCGAGGCGGTGCACACCCTGAGCGCGCCGAGAGCCAAGGAGACCCCGGAGCCCGCGCCCACCACGCCACCAGCAACGCCTGAGCAGCCTTCGGGGACGACACCACCGGCGGCGCTGGGCGGTGTCAGCACGGACAGCGACACACAGGCCCGGCCGCCAGACACTGAGGCCACAGGACCTGATGCGGGTGGCGACGCACGCTGAGCCGAAGTTGACCCGGAAAAACCATGCAAGTGATTCCCCCGCTTCAGGTCATTGAGGCGCACAAGGGTGGTATCTGGTCCATCTGCACCACCGGTTCTGGCCTCATTGTCACGGCGGGTGGTGATGGTCGGCTCAAAACCTGGGCATTCGAAGCACTCTCTCGCAGGCTTCTGCCGCTCGCCGAAGCGGTCACTCCTCACACGGAAGTGCTGCTGGTCCGCCAGAGTCCCCGTGGAGTCCTGATCTCGGTGGGCCATGAGGGAGGCCTTGCAACCTGGGAGCTGGAGCCGCATTCGGGCAGACTGGCTCAGCGCCAGCAGCTCCACCTTTCGGATGAGCGGCAGCACTACAATGACCGGCTGCTCGAAACCTCTTCGGGATATCTCCTGGCCTGGGCCTTCGGGACCGTTGGGCGCCCTGCTCTATGCCGATGGTCCGAGCCAGAGCGGGCATTTGTCTTCCTCCACGAGCTGCCCATCGATCGTGCTTCCGTCTTCCTGGAGTTGCCGGATGGCGATTGGCTGTCTGGTGATGAGACGGGCCGGATGCGTCGCTGGCGCTTGGAAAAGCCCGCTGGAGCCTGGAGCGCGACAGGAAATCTGCAAGCGCATGAGGGTCCCATCCACGCTCTGGCATGGACCCGTAACCGCCACCTGCTCTCAGCGGGCGGGCGCGAGCCCTTGCTCAAGTTGTGGAGAGAAGACGGCAAAAATGACGCATGGGTGCTCGAGCAATCTCTACACGGGCATCACAGCCAGATTCTCGAAGTGATGGAGTCCAGCCCAGGGGAATTGCTCTCGACCGATCGAGGGGAGCGGTCGCTGCTCGGGTGGCGGCACAAACCAGAGCTGCTGGTCTGGAGGAAGGGGCAAGACGGGCTGCGCCTCAGTCAACGCATGGCGGGCCGTCTCCGCGGATACGTGAAAGGAACCCTGATCCTGGACGATGACGAAGCTTCGGCACTCAGTCTGTGGCGAAGGGATGAGCAGAGCTACGAGCGCATTGCCGTGCTGGGTGGGGAGAAGTGCGGTGGACTGAGCACGCTTGTCCCATTGGCAGGAGGAGCGCTTATCGCGGGAGGGCTGGATGGGCACCTGATCTGCTGGGACCTCCGCTTCCACTCACCGCCAGAGGGAGAAAGAACGACCCCATGATCACGCGGCGAGATCTGCTGCGGTGGGCGGGACTGGGCACGGTGAATCTCCTGGGGGTTGGGTGTGCCTCCACGACCACGGGAGCCCAGCTTCTCCAGCTCGAAACAGGCCACATTGACCTGGAGGATTTCCCAGGCCAGGCCGCTTTCATCCTCTTCGTGAGCCCCACAGAACTCGTCCACGTCATGACTTCACAGGGGCAAAGCCTGGGGACATTCAAGCCAGCGCTGACAAACCCTGTCGCACAACAGAATCAGGTCATGCCCTGGGAGGCCCCCTCCTTGAAGCCCCTTCTCTCGGAAGTGCCCTCTCCCCTGCAACCCATTGCTCAACATCCTCTGCATCATCTTCAATCTCAGGGAGCGCCCTATGCCTTGGACCTGATCGTCACTGCAGACTTTGGGCGAAGCGACGAGAGCCTTTCCACGGTGCTGGGCGGCCAGGTAGAACTGGCGGCGGATTTCAAAGGAACCATTCGCGATTACTTCATCCGCGTCAGTATCGAAAAACACTACCTGGGTGGATGCATCAAGCGCAGCGCATGGCATGCGGGCGTGCTGGTTCGGGACCTTGCTGGCAACAAGATGCTTTTTGATCTGCACATTGCTTCCTGGTGGGAGCAGTGGCGCCCTTGCTTCGGTGTCTACGAGAGCAGGCGTGGGTTCTGCCGGAATGTATGTGACCAGCCTGGATGGAAGTCCCTGGTCGCTGTGATTTATGCCGCACTGGCGACCGTGCTGGTTGCGTGGCTGGCGAAGGCCATCGCAAGCGCCATCGCTGCGGCGGTCCTTGGGGTGCTGATCATCATCCCTGGTGTCCCTCCTCCCCCGTAAGGCGGGCTCACTTTCCCAAACTCACTCTGCTACCGCAGGTGTCGTCGGCACGCGCCCTTCATGCCGTCAAGCCGGCTGTAGGAAGCGCCCGTCCACGAGGTGCTCGATCACCTCGTGCGCCGAGTGCGGGTCGAGCCTCGCTTTTGACCCCAGCTGCGCTACTGCGGTGGCGACCGTCGTCGGCTTCTCGAACGCGGCCAAAGTGGTGAGGAGGATCTTCCCGTCCTCTCCCTGATCCAACGTTGGGTCGGTGAACTTTCTCGGGCTAACTGACGGCGCGCAGGCAATGCCCGTTCCGTCCACGGAGCGCACCACCGTCACCTGCTCCTGCGCCACCTTCGCAGGCACCCGGTGCGCGCCCAGCCAATCGCTCAGCTTGAACCGGAGCGTCGACGGGGCCGTGTTCCGCAGGCGCGTGCGTCCGGTGAGCTCCACCCTGCGCCTCGCCTCCCGGTGCTCCCATGCCAGCGAATCCACGTGGTCGGAGGTTCGCTGCACCGCCTTCTCGAGCGCCTCGTCGCGGAAGCGCAGCATCGGCACCGACACGTCGCCTGGCTCGCGCGCCTCGAAGTAGTCGAGGAACTCCGTGAACGTCCGTGCCTCGGTCCTCATGTCGAACCGCGCGGGGTGCTCCGTCACGAGCGCCCCCGGCTGTGCTTCCAGCCGCTGATAACCCACCACGCAGTCCAGGCTGCTCACCCGCTCCACCAGCCGCACTTCCTCGTCGAGCGTCGCCGCGCTGGCGAACGGCAGGCCCGCGATTCCGGAGATCTCGATGTCCAGGTTCTTATGGCGGCGGCACCGGTCGATGAGTTCCAGCAACTCCCGGTCCGTGGCACACGGCTTGAGCAGGCCGCGGCGCATCTGCTCGAGCCGCTGCTGCTCCGAGAAACAACCAATGTCGAGCACCATGAAGACGCGCTCGAAGGTACTCGCCAGTGCGTCGATGAGTTCGATCCGGGCCACTCCCCACAGGAAGTACGTGCAGGAGTGCCGGGAGAGATCGACCCCCGCCCAGGTGCTCTGAAGGAACTCCGCCGAGCTTCCCGAGAAGTCGTAGCGCATCTGCCACGTCTGGCTGACGATCTCCTGGTGGTCGCGGCGCACGCTGTCCTCGGACCGCAGGAAGGGCTTTGCGCGTCCGAAGGCCGCCTTCTGGTTGCCGCGCGCCCCGCCGCAATACAGGCAGTTCTCACCGCACCCCTTGCCGGGCGCGACCCACCCCGAGAAGGCGTGGCGATCCTGCTCGCTCAGGAAGATGTCGTTGAAGTGCGAGTAATAGATGTCCTCGCTGTTCTTGGCGCCCTGCACGTACGCCAGGGGCAGCCGCCGTGGGCTGCCGTCCGGATCCCGGGTGACGCAGTTGGGCGGAGAAGGATCTCCCTGACAGAGCGCCAGCAACGGCACCTCACCGTCGCCCAGGACGATGTGGTCGATGTAGTCGAAGGCGTTCAGCTCCCGCCACCAGTACGACGCGGTGTTGCCGCCCACGGCGATCCGGATCTCCGGGTCGATCTTGCGCAGCGTCCGGGCCAGCAGCAGCGCACGATGAACGTGGTGGAACCACTTGAGGCTGATGCCAACGAGCCGGGGACGTACGCGGGCCACCAGGGCCTCGAGCGAGCGGGTAACCTCTTGCTCGGTCTCATCCCCATCGTAGAGCCGGACGAAGGCTTCGATGCCGTTCCGCCGCAGGTAGCTCGCGAGATAGAGGATGCCGCAGGTGGCTTCGCCGGTTCCGGCGCCAATCAGGAGAACGGGAGAGAGGACACGACGGCCATGCATGAAACGAGACCCAGCTTTCGGACGCAGTGAGTATAGACCGTCCCGCGCCAGGTAATTCCCTGGGCCCGCTCAGTATTTCACCCCGAGGCGGGTCTCCGCGCAGGAATGGCACGCCTTGTCGTCAGGGCTGAAGGCCAGCGAGTCGAAGGTGCGCCGGCAGAAGCGGCAGACGAAGCGTGGCGAGGCCGACATCATGGGCGCCACCCGTATCACTTCCCACAGCATGGCCACGAGCTGCTCCACGTCCGCGGGAAGCCGCGAGCAGGGCACCGACAGGTACTCCGTCTCCACCCGCCCCACCTCGTGTGAACTCACCCACGCCTCGTGGCGGTAGTACGCCGTGAGGTGCTCAGGCCCTGCCTCCACGATAAGGGCCATGTGGCTCCAGCGCCTCACCCCCTGCTTCGGTTCAGGGCCGAAGTGCAGACGCTGAAGCGCCGCCTCCAGCACCTCGAGCCCCGTGCCCGGCGAGGGCCCTACACAGCGCAGCGCCGTCTCCAGCACGGCCCTGACAAAGCCCTCGACGATGCCCAGGCGCCTGGACACCGGCAGGGCCCAGCGCAGCCCGTTCACCTCCACGGTGTTCCGGCGCAGCAGTACCCGCCCGAACCGGGTGGGGAAATCCACGCCCTCGGAGACCGGCTGAGGCGTGAAGTCCGGCAGCGCGCGGGCGAATGCCTCCACGAAGTCCTCGAAGCGGGCCACGCCGTGGGGCGAGCGATCCTCCGGCGGCTCCGGGTTGAGTTCCTGCCCGGCGGTGAGGCCCGCTACCGCCGGCGCGAAGAGCGGACTCTCGGTGGGCGCCGTGGGCGGGGCATGGAAGAAGGGCCTGCTCGTGGCGAGTCCGGGGTTGCTGTCCCCAGACGGAAACAGGAAGCGCAGCGTGTCCTCCACCGAGTACACGTTGCCGCGCCGAGAGGGCTCGGGCGCCATGACGGTGTTGTACCAACCGCGAGGAATCAGGGCACGCATCCAGGGGGCTCGCCCGGAATCCAGCTCCCGTACCAGCGCCCCCAGCCCGTAAACGTCCGTGGCATGAGTGAGTGGGCCCGGCTGAGCCAGCTCCGGAGCCAGGAACCCATGGCCCGACTCCTGGAGCGCGAGCAGCTGACGGCCCTCGGCGCGCCGGAAGTCCTCCAGTCCCAGTCCCTCCACGAGCACCCGTACGCCCTCGGCAGCGGGCACGAAGTGCACCCGGTTGGGCCACAGCCGCCCGTGCACCTGCTTGGCCCGGTACAGGCCCAACAGCGCGTCGGCCAGCGCGCCCTGCAGATGCAGCAACCACGGCTGAGAGAGCCCATCGGCATCCAGCGCCCGGCGCAGGACGATCTCCAGGGGCAGCTCACCGGGCACCACGTCGCGCACGCTCCACAGCACCTGAGCCCCCACCTCGTAGCCGGTCTCCCGCACAGGGGGGAACGCGGGGTGGTTCAGGCGCTCGGCGGCGCGCAGGGCCTCGGCGAAGCGCTGCACCTGCGCGGGCTGAGGCGGGTGCAGCACTTCGTACACGGTGAGCCGCAGCGCACGGCCTTCCCCGGCGTGCTCGGCGTGGAAGGTCCGCGCTCCCGGCTCGTCCTCGGAGAGCAGGGACGACAGCCGGTACCGCCCACCGATGAGAGCCCCTGCCTTCAGCTCGCTCATGCCCCGCAGCTTACACGGGCCCGCAGCTCCCATTGGGACAGTCCAGCAGCGCGCAATGCCTGCCAGGGGATTGTCAACCCGCCATGTGATTCCAGGCTGTGCGTGTGGCAAGCTCTACCACCAGCGTAGGATGGCCACGGTATGTCGACCCAACCTGGAGCGCAGTTTGGCCGCTATGAGCTGGTGTCCCGGCTCGGACGCGGTGGTATGGCCGAGACCTGGCGGGCGCGCCTGCTGGGCGCCGCCGGTGTCACCAAGCCCGTGCTCATCAAGCGCGTGCTGTCCGAGTTCAGCGCTGATCAGGCCTTCACCACCATGTTCATCAGCGAGGCGCGCATCTCCGCCACGCTGTCCCATGGCAACATTGCTCAGGTCTACGACTTCGGCCGCCTGGACGGCGAGTACTTCCTGGCCATGGAGTTCGTGGACGGCCAGCCGCTCCACCGCATCATCAAGCGCACGCTGCGCTGTGACATGGCCTCCATTCCCGTGCCGCTGGCGGCCTTCATCGGCCTGGAGATCTGCCGGGGCCTGCACTACGCCCACACCCGTACCGACGACAGCGGCAAGCCTCTGGGCATCGTCCACCGCGACATCTCTCCCGACAACGTCATCATCAGCTACGAGGGGCAGGTCAAGATCGTCGACTTTGGCATTGCCAAGGCCCGCGAGCTGCGCGGCTTCAACACCGAGCCCGGCGTGGTGAAGGGCAAGTACCTGTTCTTCTCGCCGGAACAGGCCCGGGGCCAGGAGGTGGACGCGCGCACCGACGTGTGGGCCACCGGCGTGGTGCTCTACGAGATGCTCTGCGGCCGGCTGCCGGTGGAAGGCCAGCAGTACGTGGCGCTGCCCAAGCTCATCAAAGGTGAGTTCCCACGGCCCCGGGTGCTCAATCCAGAGCTTCCCTCGGAGCTGGAGTCCATCGTGATGAAGGCGCTGGCGGTCGACCGGGACGATCGCTTCGAGTCCAGCCACGCCTTCGGGGATGCGCTGGCGGGGTTCCTGTACTCCACCACGCCCCGCTTCTCGGCGATGTCGCTGGCGCACTTCGTCCAGGAGCTGTTCCGCGACGATCTGACGGCCGAGGGCCGTCCGGTGCAGGTGCCGCGCTCCTTCCTGGAGCAGCTGGCGCAGTGGCAAGGTGCGCCGCCTCCCACGGCTCCGCTGGCACCCCCGCCTGTGAAGACGCAGCCCCTGCCTCCGCAGCCCCGTTCCCCCCCGGCCCGGGAGACGGCGCCTTCCCGCACGCCTCCGAGGGGGCTCAAGGTGCCCCCCTCGTCCCCACCGTCCCGGATGACGCCGATCGTCAGCGCGCTGGCGGGAGCGGCGATCATGGGAGTCGCACTCGTCGTGGGCCTGGTGATGATGAAAGAACCGTCCCCGGTCGAGGATCCATCACGGCCTCAGCCGTTCGCCGTCGGTCCTCCGCCCAGTCCCAGCAGGCCGCCACCGCGCGAGCAGCCGCGAGCCACCCCTCCCCCTGCCACGCCGCCCCCCCTCGAGCAGACACGCGGCTTGGCCGAGTACCCTGTCAACAACATCGTCATCGAGACGCGGCGAGACATCATCGATGTGAGCCGCGTCACCGACCGGCTGACGCTGGAGGCCGGAGCCACTTATCGCATCTCCGAGCCCGCCCCTCCCGTGGGTGCTCCGCCGCTGTTCTTCTGGCTGGCGGGGACAGAGGAGCGGGCAGAGGACTCGGTGGGAGCGCTCGCGCGGATGCCCCGGCTGGTCAAGGGGTCCGGCGGACTCAAGCTCTTCGTGTTGGCGCCCCTACCCTCGGAGAATGCCCGGCGTGAGGTAGTGGTGGAGAACCTCCAGTCAGGAAGCGTCGACAGGCTCATCCTCGCTCCGCCCGAAGCGGTGGGGACCGAGCGCGCGTTCGAGCTGAGCCAGCTGGACGAGAACGCCTCGTACCGGCTCGACATGATCCCCATGCCGGACAGGGCCTATACCCGAGGCCAACAAGGGGGCCCGGTCGGCAAAGTCGCCTGTGTGCGGCTCTCGCCTCCGGGGTTTGTCCCCGATGGCGTGGGCCGAGAGGCGTTTCACAGGGAACAGCAGTTCCTGCTGCTGATGGATACGGGCGTCACCCTCTCGGGCGCCACCAGGCTCTGGTGCGGGTTCATCGACAGTGACGTCTCGGACAACCAGGGCGCCGTGCGCATCCGGATCACCCCGCTCAGCGCGCAGGCCCAGGCCAGTACCACCGAGGTGCGGAGGCCGGCCGCCTCCCCGCCTCGGCTCACTCCGGAGGCGAAGAAGCAAGCCGAGACCGCCTACGAGGACGCCTTGAAGCTCTTCAGGGCCAGGCAGCATCGAGACGCTCTCATTCTGGCCAAGAAGTGTGTCGAACTCGCACCGAATACCGCCCAGTGCCACAAACTGCTGGGTGCGATCTACGCCATGCTGATGGAGGTGGAACCAGCCGCGAAACATTACCGCGAGTTTCTGCGGCTGGCCCCCACCGATCCAAGCGCCGACAAGGTTCGGGATATTCTCAAGAACTACGAGAAGCAGCAGTCCTGGTAGTTCCTGGCCGTTCTCCCGGGCTTGATGATGAAGGCAGGCCCGACCTCGGACGAGGCCTACGCGGAGCCTCTGCCGCCGCGCTGGCGCAGCTGGCTCCACGCCTGGTTGAGCCGGCGCGTCTCCTCCGCGGCCAGCGCCTGGAGCTTCGGCCCCAGCTGCGCCACCTTGTCCGGGTGGTACTGGGTGATGAGGGCCAGGTAGGCCCGCTTCACCTCGGGCAGCGGCGTGCCCGGAGCCACACCGAGCACCTCCCACGGGCTGCTGGAAGCGGGCCTCGAAGCGGCGGGCGGCGGCTCCGGCTCGGGGGGCTCTGGCTCGGGCGGCGGCTCTGGCTCGGCGGGCTCGGGCTCGGGCGGCTCTTCTTCGGTGAGTGGAGCGGCCCCGAGCTCCTCCGCACACGCCACACACAGCAGTGCCTCACGGACCGCCGTGCTGGCGCTCCTGGCATCGCGTGGGCCAGGTAGCGTGTAGTCGCCAAAGCAGTCCCCGCACACCATCCTCCGGCAGTGCTCGCAGCGCGCGGCGCAGTCGGCCTGCTCGAGCAGCGCCGTGCAGGAGAAGCACTCCTCGGGCAGCGGAGCCTCCTCGCCACAGGTGGTGCAGAAGGCCCAGGTCGGATCCAGCTTCGCCTCGCATCCCAGACACACGGGCACATCCGCCTCGGTGGAGGGCTGCCAGCGCTGCGCCGTGGCGCACCAGGGGCAGTACGGCATCAGCCATGCCACCCGGCCCTCGCACCTGCGGGAGCGGCACTCGAAGGCCAGCGCATAACCCTCGGCGGTGTCCTCTGGCGCGTTGTCCTCTTCGAAGGACTCGCCGCAGGCCCAGCAGGCGTTGAAAGACTCGTGCGAGGGCGCGCCGCATGCGTCGCACCGGGGGTTGCCGTGCTCGGCCTCCCAGGTCAGCTCCACGCCACAGGTGGGGCAGCACCGCATCCACCGCACGGCATGCGGGTGCGCGCAGGCCTTCTGCGCCGCTTTCCTGCGGTGGCCCGCGGGCTCGGGGAAGGACGGTGCGACGCCGCGAGCCGTGAGAGACTCCCACAGGCAGCTGCCGCACGCCCTTCCCCGTGAAACGCGCGGCGGCTTCGCACCCTCCGGAGCCGCACGCCGCAAGAGCGCGTCCACCTCCGGCGAGCCCGAGTGCAGACAGGCCTGGCACACGTCATCCCCGCAGAGGTCACAGCTGCCCGCGAGCCGCCGGCCACCGAGCCCCAGCAGGGCGGGCGTCAGGACCTCCAGGCAGCACGGGCACGCGGACATGAGCGGAGTATAAGGAGAAACGGCGAGCCTGCCCCCTTCTGGCCCAGGCTTCAGGGGCCGTAACGCGTCTCACCCCGGGTGCAGACGCCTATCAGCGCGCGCAGCTCCTCCACGTAGCGGGCGCGATTGACGGCGAAGCTCGTGTTGTGGTCCCCCTCTGGGAACAGGACGAGCCGGACATTCTGCGCCTGGTACGAAGCCAGCCGCTTCGCGTGGGACACGTTGACGAGGCTGTCGTGCTCGGTGTGCAGGATGAGCGTCGGCTTCTGCCGCCCTTGGAGCTTCGCCTGGTGGTCGAGCCGCTCCCGGCACACGGCTTGGAGGGCGTCGAGGCTCGTGCCCAATTCCGCCGGGCTCGCCCGCATCAGGATGCGCTCCAGTGGCACGGCGATCCCGCTCTCCACGACGAGGCCCGCGACCGTGGGGTACCTGCGCGCGAACTCGACCGCGTAGATCGACCCGACGGAGCGGCCGAACACGATGATCTCCTCGGGGCGCCGGCCCACCGCCTGGAAGATGGGCTCGACATCGTCCAGCATCTTCCCCAGCTGCGGCACGCCCTGGGATGCGCCATACCCGCGGTACTCGGCGAGAAAGCAGTCCGCGCCCAGCCCATCGAGCAGCTCGACGAAGTCGGGAACGTAGTCGGCGACGACCTCCCCATTGCCGTGGAACTGGACGACGGTGAGGGGATGCCCCTTTCGGCTCGCGAAGCAGGCCAGCCGTCCTCCCTCCACCTCCACCCAGGTGGGGCTCGCGACAGCATCGGGGCGCGGGAAGAAGTAACGCTCCGTAATCAGCGGATGGTCGAGCACGGACATGGCTCGAGCGTATACCCGCGGCCCGCATTCTCATCCTGACACTCACTGCACGCTGTGTTCTTGCCTGAGTGGACTGCGGGGCGTGCCCCAGCGGCAATGCCCACGGCCGCGGATCCTGAGTTCATGCCTGGTTGGACTGCCGCCAGGCAGCGATCCGCTGGATGATCAGCGCCTCCTGCGCCGACACGGTTCCTTGGCGTCACCAGAACAGGGCATGCTGCGCGGACCGCTGGACTGGATGCAACCGCGAGGCCAGGAGTCATGCCGCAAGAGCTCGTTCACGCCTTCCTCACCGCCCGGGAGGGCACTCCCTCGGAGGAGCCTCC
This sequence comes from Myxococcaceae bacterium, assembly GCA_036389955.1. Classification (GTDB taxonomy): domain Bacteria; phylum Myxococcota; class Myxococcia; order Myxococcales; family Myxococcaceae; genus DATHBR01. Next base: position 12,068 of record DASVVJ010000651.1, on the reverse strand, counting down.
CGCCGCCCTGGCTCAGCGGCTCGAGCGGGTGTGCGAAAAAGCCCGCGCGGCCTGGCCCGAGGTGCAGCTCGAAGGTCCCCGCTTCGTCGCCCACCTGGCCCGCCACCTGCCCGCCTCCAGCCCCGTCGAGGCGCTGGAGACGCTCCACCTGGGAGACCTCTACCTCGCCTGTGCCTGCGCGCAGGGAATCCCCTCGGCACTGACCGCCTTCGAGTCCCACTTCCTCCGCGTGGTGGACGTGGCCGTGGCTCGAATGAAGCTGCCCGCCACCACCGTGGATGAGGTGCGCCAGCAGTTGCGGCAGCGGATGCTCGTCTCCACTCCCGAGGCCCCGGCGCGGATCGCCGCCTACCCGGGCACCGGTCCGCTCGCGGGCTGGGTGAGAGCCGCGGCCCTGTGGATTGCCCTCGACCTGCAGCGCCGCGGCTCGGACGAGTCCCACGCGGAGGATGCCTCCCTGCCCTTCCTCGTCGAGCCCGGGGATGATCCCGAACTCGCCTACCTCAAGAGCACCTACCGCGCGGAGTTCAACGAGGCTTTCGCCCAGGCCCTCACCGCGCTAGAGCCCCGGCAGCGCAATGTGCTGCGCCTGAAGTACCTGGACGGCTTGAGCATCGATCAGCTGGGCGCCCTCTACGGCGTGCACCGTGCCACCGCCGCTCGCTGGGCGGTGGCCGCCCAGGAGGCGCTCCTCGCGGAGACACGCCGCAGACTCACCGAGCGGCTGCGGCTCACCCACTCCCAGTTGGACAGCGTGCTGCGCCTCATCTCCAGCCAACTGGACGTCAACCTCAGCCGGCTGCTGCGCTCGCGTCTGGATTGAGCCCCATGCGCTGCCTGGACGAAGCCACCTTCATGGAGTTGATGCTCGGCGGCCTGCCTCCGGACCGCGCCGCGGAGCTGGACGCGCACCTCGACACCTGTCCTCCCTGCCGGCGCCTGATGGCCCAGGCGCTCCAGGCCGGCGCGGCGGAACCGGCGAGCGCCACCAGCACCCTGGCCTCCGTGCATGCGCTCTTCCGGGCCGAGCGGGGTGAGCATGCCCCACTCCCCCGAGGCACGGCGGTGGGGCGCTACCTGGTGCTGGAGCGGCTCGGCGCGGGCGGCATGGGCGTGGTGTACGCGGCATATGATCCCGAGCTGGACCGCCGGGTGGCGCTCAAGCTGCTGCGCACCGGTGGGCTCGGGCTGGAGCCCGAGGCGGGCCGGGCCCTGCTGCTGCGCGAGGCCCAGGCGATGGCCCGTGTCTCCCACCCGCACGTGGTGCCCGTGTACGACGTGGGCACCTTCGGCCAGCAGGTGTTCCTCGCCATGGAGTTGGTGGAGGCGCAGACGTTGCGCCAGTGGCTGAGCGCCGCGCCCCGCTCCTGGCGGGAGATACGCAACGCCTTCGTGGAGGCGGGACGCGGACTGGCGGCGGCGCACGCCGTGGGCCTGGTCCACGGGGACGTGAAGCCGGAGAACCTGCTCGTCGGCAAAGACGGCCGGGTCCGGGTGACGGACTTCGGCCTGGCACGCACCGCCACACCGTCGGCGGAGGTGCCACGCATCGCCGGCGGCACTCCCGCCTATATGGCGCCCGAGCAGCAGGATGGGGAGTCGCAGGTGGATGGGCGCAGCGATCAGTTCAGCCTGTGCGTGGCGCTGTACGAGGCCCTGCACGGAGAGCGTCCGTTCGCGGGGACCACCGGGGAAGCGCTGGCCGCGGAGAAACGAAGTGGACGGGTGAGGCCCCTGCCCCGGGGTTCCACCGTGCCAGCGTGGCTGCACCGGGCGGTGCTTCGAGGCCTGGAGGCGGAGCCCTCCCGGCGCCATGCCTCGATGGAGGTGCTGCTGACGGCGTTACAGGCGGATCCGGCGGCACGGCGCAGGCGGTGGCTCACCTGGAGCGGGGCGCTGGCGCTGCTGCTGGGCGCCGTGGTGGCCACCCATACCCTGCACACGCACCAGGCCCGGGTCTGCGCGAGCGCGGCGCAGCGGGCCATGGCCAGCGTCTGGAGTGCCCCGCAGCAACGGGCCGTGGAGCAGGCCTTCCTCGGCACCCAGCGTCCCTTCGCCGCCTCGGCCTGGGCTCAGGTGCGGCGCTCGTTGGACGCGTACACCTCCGCCTGGGTGACGACGCACACCGCCACCTGTGAGGCGACGCGGGTCCGGGGCGATCAATCGGACGAGGTGCTGGGCCAGCGAATGCGCTGCCTGGACGGCCGCCTGGCGGAGGTCACGGCCCTCACGCAGGTGCTGGCGCAGGCGGACGCGGACGTGGTGGGCCGGGCGCTGCGCGCGGTGGAGTCTCTTCCCTCGCTGGCGAGCTGCTCGGACGCGGCAGCACTGGGGGGCCGGGAGGAGCCCTCGGAAGCCCTGCGCGCGGCGCTGGTGCGGGCACGGGCCCTGGAGGCCGCGGGCCGGTACGCGGAGGGGCTGGCCATCGCGGGACCAGCGGCGGAGGCAGCGCGCCAGGCGGGAGATCGGGCCGGCAGTGCGCACGGGTTTCTGGCGGTGGCCGAGCTGCGGGAGCAGGCGGGAGACTACCGGGGAGCGGAAGAAGCGCTCTTCGCCTCACTCTGGGCCGCCGAGGCCACGGGGCATGACGCGGTGGCCGCGCGCGGGTGGGCGCTGGCGGTGCGCCTCACCGGCGAGCGTTTCGAGCAGTTCACCCTGGCCCACCGCTGGAGTGAACGCGCCGACGCCGCGTTGCTCCGGCTGGGCGGGGACGATGCGCTGCGCGCGCGGCTGCACATCAACGTGGGACGGGTGCTCTACGTCCAGGGCCGCTACGGCGAGGCGGAGGCCCGGCACCAACAGGCCCTGGAGTTGCTCGAGCGCACCCTGGGGCCGGACAGCCTGGCGGTGGCCGACGCCCTCTTCAAGCGCAGCGCGGCCAAGGCGGCGCAGGGGCGCTCGGACGAGGCACTCGAGCTGGGCCACCGTGCCCTGGCGCTGCGCGAGAAGGCGCTGGGGCCCGAGCACCCCGAGGTCGGCCTGGGGCTGGCGGAGCTGGCCGAGGTGCGCTGGTACCGGCGCGAGTTCGAGGAAGCCGAGCGGCTGGCGCTGCGCTCGATCGACATCCTCGAGCGGGCGCTGGGGCCGGACCATCCGGGGCTGATCAGCGCGCTGAACACCCTGGCCACCACCCGCCTCGACCTGCGTTGGAAGCCCGCTGACACGCTGCCGCTGCTGGAGCGGGCCATGCGTCTGATGCAGGCCAGCGGCGGCGCGGACAGCTCCGACTCAGCGGTGCTGGCCAACAACATCGCCACGGCCATGGCCCGGGCGGGACGTGTGCCCGAGGCGGTGCGGCTGCTCACCGAGGCCATCTCCCGCCTGGAGCGCAAGCTGGGCCCCGAGCACCCCACCCTCGTCGTCATCGTGTACAGCCTGGCCGATGCGCTCCGGATGCAGGGCCGGCTCGCCGAGGCTCTGCCCCACTACGAGCATGCCGCCACGCTCCAGATCGCTATTAAGGAGGATCGGCAGGGCATGTGGGGCGCGACGCTGCTGGGACTGGGCCGGGCGTACCTGGATCTCCGCCGGCCGGGGGATGCGGTGGGGCCTCTGTCCCAGCTGGTCGCGAGTCAGGAGAACACCCACATCTCCCGCATGATGGGGGCGGTGAGTCGCTTCTTTCTGGCCCAGGCGCTGTGGGACTCGGGAGGGGACCGGCAGCGGGCGCGGCAGCTCGCCACCGAGGCGCGCGCCCTGGCGGACCCGGCGGACCCGGCCAACGCCAGGTTTCTCAAGGACTTGGACGCCTGGCTCGCCCGGAATAAGCCCTAGAAAAAGCAGTATTGCGACAATTTTCTCGTGGCTGCGTTCTCTCCAATGAAGGGGCAGAGCTCTTCTGCCCCACACCCCCAGCCTCTTGGAGAGCCCATGCACACCCCCCACGTGATCACCTCCCTTCTGGTTTCGGCAGCCCTCGGACTGGGAAGCCAGGCCCAGGCCTCGGACGAAGAGAAGGCGCCCGGCGCGGAGCGCCCGCTGCGCATCATGCTGACCAACGATGACGGCGTGGCGGGCTCGGGACTGCTGCGGCTGCGAGACGTGCTGTGCGCGGCCGGGCACCAGGTGTTCGTCTCCGCGCCCTCGGCGGACCGCAGCGGCACCAGCGGCGCGCTCTCGTTGAACGTGGCCTTCCGCGCCACCCGCACGCAGTTCATGTGCGGCGAGACGCAGAGCTACACCTGGGCGGTGGGCGGCACGCCCTCGGATGCGGTCCTCTTCGGCCTGGCGATGGCCGGCGCGGAGAAGCCGGATCTCGTCATCTCCGGAATGAACTCGGGCCAGAACGTGGGCCGGGCGGTGAACCACTCGGGCACGGTGGGCGCGGCGGTGACGGCGGCGGAGGAAGGTGTGCCTTCGATCGCGGTGAGCATTGGCCTCAACTTCGACGATGTGGGCACGGGCTTCTCGCAGACGGCGGCGGCGGCGCCCCACGCGGCGGCGTACGTGAAGACGCTGATCGATCAGTTGCGCGAGACGGCCAAGCAGGGCGAGGGCCTGCTGCCGGACCGGGTGGCGCTGAACCTCAACTACCCGGTGGTGCTGAACGCGGAGGGGCTGTTCGACCCGGCGCTGGTGCAGGAGCCGCGCGTGACGGTGACGGGCCACGGCCAGGTGGTGAACCCGCAGTACCTGCCGATTCCGAACAACCCGGGCGTGTTCTTCTCCGCGGGCAGCATCTGCGGGCTGCAGGTGCCGTGCGCAGCGGAGACGGTGCGCGACGCGGACACCACGGCGCTGGCCGAGGGCGCCATCTCCCTCACACCGCTGGAGGTGGACGGGGCGGCGAACCCCCAGCTGCGCGCGCGGATCCACGCGCGGCTGCGCCGCTAACGGCAGCCCGCGACGTGGCTCGCTACCCATTGAGCACCCATGGGTAGCGCGGCCTCGGCCACCCCGCCGTCTGGCTCAGACCGCTCAGGCAGTCTGCTGCGCCGGGTACGGGCCCTCATGCATCCCCGCCCCCCTTCCCCCATCAGAGGAGTCCAGTCGATGCGCGCCTCACTGTTCGCCCTGCTGTTCACCCTGGCTGCCTGCGGCCCTTCCCTGCCCGAGTACAAAGGCAAGCTGACCCAGGCCCGTGTCTCGGCCTACATCGAGACCTACGCGCCCCTCTACAACACGGGCAGCGGTCCGCCGGTGAGCACCGAGGGCAACACCCTCGTGGTCAACTTCGAGACCGACGCGCGCGATGCCATGAAGGCGCAGGAGCGGCTCAAGAAGCTGGTGGGAGAGAACGACTTCCGCGAGCAACTGCGCGACGCCTTCATCGCCCAGTCGACGAAGGCCCTGCCCTTCCCCGTCGCCGCCGAGTCGAAGAACGTAGACACCGAGATCCAGGTGCGCCTCTATGTCATTGGCCTGCAGCCGGGAACCGAGCCGGGCAAGCCGGTGTGGATGGCCGCCGTGCAGACCCGCGTCATCTACATCCCCGAGCGCAAGGAGGTGTGGAACGGCCGCGATCTGGTGACGTACACGCTGGACGGGGCTGGGCCGGGCGGGGCGGAACTCTCCAAGGAGATGTTTGCTCCGAAGACCTTCCTCTACGCCCCGGATGACAAGGCCAGGGCGTGGCTCGCCTCCGTGGCCACCGAGGCCGCGCGCAAGGCGGCGGACACCTTCGTCGCCGCGCTCAACAAGCCCCAGTCTTGAGGCACGCGCGGGGCTGGAGACGGCGAGGTCTCCAGCCCGGTGCGGCACGGCTCAAGCCGCGCGGGAGGACGCGGGCGCGGGCACGGTGTTGATGACGCGCATGTGCGTCTCGGGCACCGAGAAGCCCGCCTCGCGGATGGCCACGTTGCCCTCGAAGTACACCTGCCAGTAGTGACTGGTGTGGCAGTAGGGCCGGACCGCCAGCACCGGGCCCGCCATGGTGAAGGTGAGGATGTCCACCTCGGGCGCGGGCGTCTTCACCACGTTGGGAATCGCCGCCAGCTTCTCCTTCAGGTTCGCGATGGCGGCGCGGTGATCATCCCCGTGGCTCAGCTGGGCCGTCAGCTCGACGCGGCGGTAGGGGTTGGCCGAGAAGTTCCGGATGGTGTCCGAGAAGATCTTGTTGTTGCCCACGAAGGTGCGCACGTTGTCCGGGGTGTTGAAGGTGGTGGTGAACAGGCCAATCTCCACCACGGTGCCCTCGACGCCACCGGCGATGACGTAGTCCCCGACCTTGAAGGGGCGCAGCACCACCATGAAGATGCCCGCGGCGTAGTGGGCCAGCAGTCCGGACCACGCCGTGCCGATGGCGATGCCGGCAGCAGCCAGCACCGCGGCGAAGGAGGTCGTCTCCAGGCCGAAGTAGCCGAGGATGGCCACCACCAGGACAACCTTGAGCAGCACACTCAGCGCGTTCTCGGCATAAAGCGCGATGGTGGCATCCAGCTTGCGCGCGCCCATGGCCTTGCGCATCAGGCTGACCGCCATGCGCACCATCCAGCCGCCGATGATCCACAGCGCGACGGCGCCCAGGACCTTCAGGCCAATGCTGGTGGCCCTGGCCGTCAGGTCGGCTGCCAGAACGTTGAAATCCGTGTTCATGCACTGCACCTCTCGTGAGACGGGAAACCGTTGAGCGCCCAACCCTGTGCAATGGACACGCCAGCGATTCTGGCGCTCAAGCGCTCACGAGCCCGGAGAGGTTCCAGGGTTGGAGACTGGCTCTCCCCTATGAAATCACGCGCTTGCGTTCGCAGCTCCCAGCGGCTGGGGCAGCGGCCCATCAGGCGCTGACATGTCAGCGCCGCGCAGTGACGTGTCAGTGACCGTCCGCCCGGCGGATCAAGCCCGGCTTACGACCCGGGCCAAAAAGGGCGCCGTGCGGCTCTTGGGCGATGCAGCGACCTGGGCAGGAGTTCCCGCGGCCACGATGCGGCCTCCCTCCTCACCGGCGCCTGGCCCCATGTCGATGACCCAGTCGCTCGCGGCGATCACCCGCATGTCGTGCTCCACGAGGATGACGGTGTTGCCCGCCTCGACCAGCCCGTCGAGCTGCGCCATGAGCTTGTCCACATCGGCGGGGTGCAGGCCCGTGGTGGGCTCGTCGAGGACGTAGAGCGTGTTGCCGCGCTGCACCCGCTGCAGCTCCGTGGCGAGCTTGATGCGCTGGGCCTCGCCTCCAGAGAGCTCGGTGGCGGGCTGCCCTAGCCGCAGGTAGCCCAGGCCCACCTCCTTGAGGACGCTCAGCGCGCGCTGCAGCGGCGGCTCTTCAGCGAAGAAGGCATGGGCCGTATCAACGGTCATCCCCAGCACCTCGGCGATGTTCTTGCCCCGGTACTGAATCTCCAGCGTCTTCGCGTTGTAGCGGGCCCCGTGGCACGTGGGGCACGGCGCATAGACGCTGGGCAGGAAGAGCAGCTCGACGCTCACGAAGCCCTCGCCCTCGCACGTCTCGCAGCGGCCCTTGGGGACATTGAACGAGAAGCGCCCGACGTCGAAGCGGCGGGCGCGCGCGGCGGGAGTGGCGGCGAACAGCTTGCGCACGTTGTCGAACAGCCCTGTGTAGGTCGCCAGATTGGAGCGCGGCGTGCGCCCGATCGCCTTCTGATCGACGCGCACCAGCCGCTTGATGCCCTCCATGCCTCCAGCGATGTGGCCGCCCGTGGTGAGCACGACGGTGCGCTCCAGCTCTTCGCCCTCCTCCTCCTCGGTGGGGAGCTGCTGCCCGAGTTGCCCGGCGACGAGTTCCACCAGCACCTGACTGACCAGACTCGACTTGCCCGAACCGGAAACCCCCGTCACCGAGGTGAAGACGCCCAGCGGGAAGTCGACATCGAGCCCGTGCAGGTTATTGCGGCTGACACCCTTGAGGCGCAGCCAGCCCCGGGGCTTCCGGGGCGTGCGGTGCGGTGTGGCCAGGGACTCGAAGAGGTAGCGCCGCGTCTGGGACGCCTCCACGGCTTCGAGGCCTTCGAGTGGACCGCTGTAGAGCACCCGGCCGCCCTGCTCACCCGCGGCAGGCCCCACGTCGACGATCCAGTCCGCGTGCTGGATCACATCCACCTCATGCTCCACCACGAACAACGAGTTGCCCGAGTGCTTGAGCTGATCGAGCGCCTTGAGCAGCGACTCGGTGTCCGCCGGGTGGAGTCCGGCAGAGGGCTCATCGAGCACGTACACCACGCCGAACAGGTTGGAGCGCACCTGGGTGGCGAGCCGCAGCCGCTGCAGCTCCCCGGGCGAGAGCGTCGGAGTGCTGCGCTCGAGCGAGAGGTAACCCAGCCCGAGTTCGGTCAGGACCTGGATGCGGGCGAGCAGATCCTTGGCGATCCGCTGGGCGACCAGCGCCTTTTCGGGATGCTCACGCGCCAACCTCGCGGCACCGGGAGCCGTGCCATCCACGGCGGGCTGGAGGATCTCCGAGACGCGCTTGAGCGGCAGCCGGGAGAACTCACCGATGTCCAGGCCCGCGAAGGTGACGGAGAGGGACTCACGGCGCAGACGCTTGCCCTGGCACAGCTCGCACTCCCCGCTGACCATGTACTGGGACACCCGCTTCTTGATCATCGCGCTCTGCGTGGTAGCGAAGGTCTGCAGCACGAAGCGGCGGGCACTCGTGAAGGTGCCCATGTAGCTGGGAGGCTCCTTGCGCTTGAGCGCGCGCCGCGTCTCCGCCGGGGTGAAGCCCGCGTAGACGGGAACGGTGGGCTGCTCGTCGGTGAAGAGGATCCAGTCGCGATCCTTCTGAGGCAGCTCGCGCCAGGGGCGGTCCACGTCGTACCCAAGGCTCACCAGGATGTCGCGCAGGTTCTGCCCGTGCCAGGCGGGAGGCCACGCGGCGATCGCGCGCTCGCGGATGGTGAGCGAGTCATCCGGCACCATGGAGCGCTCGGTGACCTGGTAGACGCGGCCCAGGCCATGGCAGTTGGGGCAGGCGCCCGCGGGCGTATTCGGCGAGAACGCGTCGGAGTCGAGGTGCGGCTGGTGAGGAGGATAGGTGCCCGCGCGCGAGTACAGCAGGCGCAGGGAGTTGGCGATGGTGGTGACACTGCCCACCGAGGAACGGGTGGTGGGGGTGCCCCGGTGCTGCTGGAGCGCCACCGCGGGAGGCAGCCCCTCGATCGCGTCGACCTCGGGAACGCCCGCCTGATCAATCAGGCGCCGGGCGTACGGGGCCACGGACTCGAAGTACCGCCGCTGCGCCTCCGCATAGAGCGTTCCGAACGCCAGCGAGGACTTGCCCGAGCCGGAGATGCCCGTGAAGACGACCAGGGCATCCCGGGGAATCTCCACATCCACATTCTTGAGGTTGTGCTGGCGGGCGCCTCGTACTCTGACAACCCGTGCTCCCCTATCGTCCGGTGTGAGTTTCCGCACCACCTGAAAATGGCACCGGCGGTCCTGAAGAAACAGGGGGCGTTTCCTGAGTTCTGAGTGGTCGGAGTTGAACGCGCCGGAGCACGCCCAATGGGGGGTTAGATCGGGCGAAATCCGACACTTCCGGAGGCCCCCAAAACAGGCCCCAACGGGTGGGGTAGGAACACCTCTTGCTGAGGCTCCAGCGCGTCACCGGGACGGGGCATTTAGAGCGTTGGCTAGTGATCATAGATTGCAAGGTCCGGGCCCAGGCGTACCCAAGATCTGGCGTTGACATGCCGAAGTCCCCCCAATACCTTGTGCCTCCCCGTTGGCCCCCCCCACTCCGTGGGGGGGGCTAAGCCGGACCCTCAACAACCAACCTGACGCGGTGCGGTGAGTCCTCCTCGGTCTCCGAACGGGAGAGGTCTGTCCGCCGTCACCGTCCGTGGAGTGTGCCGCTCGTGACTGTCGAAATCCCGAAGCCCGCTTCTCCGGCAATGCCCCCGTCGATGACCTCCGCTGAGCCGTCCGCCGCGGCCGCTCCCAATGAGGTGGCGCAGACGATGATGCGGGTGCGCAAGCGCAACGGCAGCGCGGAGCCGGTGGACCTGAACAAGATCGTCCGGGCGGTGGGCCGCTGCTGCGTGGGGCTGACGCGGGTGGACTCGCTGCGGGTGGCCACCAAGACGATCAGCGGGCTGTACGACGGGGCGACGACGAAGGAGCTGGACCGGCTGTCCATCCAGACGGCGGCGGCGCTCATCGTCGAGGAGCCGGAGTACGCGCGGCTTTCGGCGCGGCTGTTGTCCACCTACATCCAGAAGGAAGTGAGCAACCAGGAGATCCACTCCTTCTCACAGTCGGTGGCGGCGGGGCACCGGCACGGGCTGATCGCGGACCGGCTGCTGCAGTTCGTGCAGACGAACGCGCGCAAGCTGAACGCGGCCATCGATCCGACGCGCAACGACCTGTTCGAGTACTTCGGGCTGCGCACGGTGTACGACCGCTACCTCTTGAAGAACCCGCAGACGCGCGAGGTGATCGAGACGCCGCAGGACTTCTTCCTGCGGGTCGCGTGCGCGCTGACGGACTCGGCCAAGGACGCCATTGAGCTGTACCGGCTCTTCAGCTCGCTGGAGTACCTGCCCAGCTCCCCCACCCTGTTCAACGCGGGCACGCGGCACGAGCAGCTCTCGAGCTGCTTCCTGCTGGACTCACCGGCGGATGAGCTGGACGCCATCTACCGCAAGTACACGGACATCGCGATGCTCTCGAAGTTCTCGGGCGGCATCGGCGTGGCGTACCACCGGGTGCGGGCGCGGGGCTCGCTGATCCGGTCGACCAACGGGCACTCGAACGGGATTGTGCCGTGGCTGAAGACGCTGGACGCGTCGGTGGCGGCGGTGAACCAGGGCGGCAAGCGCAAGGGCGCATGCTGCGTGTACCTGGAGACGTGGCACGCGGACATCGAGGACTTCCTCGAGCTGCGGGACAACACGGGTGACGAGGCGCGGCGCGCGCACAACCTGAACCTGGCCAACTGGGTGCCGGACCTGTTCATGCGGCGGGTGGAGGCGGACGGCGAGTGGTCGCTGTTCGATCCGAAGTCGGTGCCGCACCTGACGGACCTGTACGGCGAGGCGTTCGAGAAGGCGTACGCGGAGGCGGAGGCCAAGGGGCTGGCGGCGCGCAAGGTGAAGGCGCGCGACCTGTATGCGCGCATCATGAAGACGCTGGCGCAGACGGGTAACGGCTGGATGACCTTCAAGGACATCAGCAACCGCAAGAGCAACCAGACGGGCAAGGACGGCAACGTCATCCACCTGTCCAACCTGTGCACGGAGATCCTCGAGGTGACGAACGCCTCGGAGACGGCGGTGTGCAACCTGGGTTCACTGAACCTGGGGCGGATGGTGGTGGACGGGAAGTTCGACTTCGAGCGGCTGCGGGTCAACGTGGCGCTGGCGATCCGGCAGCTCGACCGGGTGATCGACCTCAACTACTACCCCATCCAGACGGCGGCGGACTCGAACCGGCGGTGGCGGCCGGTGGGCCTGGGGCTGATGGGCCTGCAGGACGTGTTCTTCCTGATGCGGCTGCCGTTCGACGCGCCGGAGGCCCGAGCGCTGTCGAAGAAGATCTCGGAGGAGATCTACTACGCGTCGCTGACGGCCTCGTGTGACCTGGCCGAGCAGCACGGGCCGCACCTGGCGTTCCCGGAGACGCGGGCGGCCAAGGGTGAGCTGCAGTTCGACGCGTGGGGCGTGGTGCCGGAGGACACGGCGCGGTGGGATGCGCTGCGGGCACGGATTCAGAAGGTGGGGCTGCGCAACTCGCTGATGATCGCGATTGCTCCGACGGCGACGATCGCGTCGATCGCGGGCTGCTACGAGTGCATCGAGCCGCAGGTGTCGAACCTGTTCAAGCGCGAGACGTTGTCCGGGGACTTCCTGCAAGTGAACAAGTACCTGGTGCGTGAGCTGCAGGCGCTGGGGCTGTGGAACGAGTCGATGCGCTCGCGGCTGAAGATGTCGGAAGGCAGCGTGCAGGACCTGACGGAGCTGCCGGCGACGCTGAAGGCGGTGTACCGGACGGCGTGGGAGATCCCGATGCGGTCGCTGATCGACATGGCGGCGGACCGGGGAGCGTTCATCGATCAGAGCCAGTCGCTGAACCTGTTCGTGGAGGCGCCGAACATCGGCAAGCTGTCATCGATGTACTTCTACGCGTGGCAGAAGGGGCTGAAGACGACGTACTACCTGCGCTCGCGTCCGGCG
>DASVVJ010000650.1:0-2657 GCA_036389955.1 Myxococcaceae bacterium | reverse complement strand
CCCAGACCTTTACTCCGGCGCTCAGCGACGGGTTGGCTCAGGTCGACCACCGAGCAGGCGTCAGCGCTCGTGCACGGGGGCAACTGTGGGGAGCGGACGACGTGGATTCCCTCGTCGACGGTCCTCGCGAGCACCGTCGTTCCCGCCTCGGCCATCTCCCAGGAGGTTCAGGCGTTCTACTCGATCTCCTTCTCCACCCCCGCGCAGCTCACCGCGGGGACTCGCTGCGGCGAGGACATGGGGATTGCACCGGGGACGGAGTACCAGTGGAGTACCAGCGGGGTCTCTACCCGGTGCAGGGTGAGCCATGACGAGCTGGTCTTCCGGACCTGGATGGCCCTTTGAGTCTCGCCGGGGCGCCTGGTGCGCCGCACTGAGGAGCAGCCTCGGAACCCGCGGTGAAGCTACTTCGACATGAAGCCGCTCGTCGACGCTGGCTACCAACGCATCTTCGCGCTTGGCCATAGCGCGGGCGGCGGGTTGGCATCGCTGTTGTCGCTCGTGCCCGGTGTGCCCCTCGCGCATGTTCGGCTCCGCGCCGAGCGTCGCCAAGGCAACGCGCTGGAGCGTGGACCGGGTTGCAGGTGGCTACTCGCTGCAGGCACACCCACTTCTTCCCCGAGTCGGCGGGTGAGGACGCCCCCATTGGTTCCCTGGAGCGAATCATAAGAGCCAGGGCAGTCCGTCAACCCTATGGGCAGAGGAAGCGCACCTCGTAGTCCAGGCACTGCCCGTCAGGCTGCTTGTCATTCTCACAGACACCGCCCTGGACACCGCTCGTGCTGAGGCTGCAGCTGTAGTTCTCGCCGGTGAGGGTCCAGTTGACGTGGCTGTGCCGGGTCCGGCACTCGATGGCAATGGGGTTGGAGCAGGACATGCCCATGGCCACGAAGTCGGACAGCGTCTCCCAATCACCCGAGCCTCCCGGTTCGTCGCGGTAGAGCCACCCCGTCCAGGTCGCGGCGGGCACCGGTGAAGGGGCGACCTCGATGGTTCGGGCGGTGGTCGCCTGCAACTGCCGGCCATGGGCGTCCTGCAGCGCCGTCAACGCGGCCGTGTAAGTCCCCGGCAGAGACCAGGTCTGGTACGTGGGCAGCAGCGTCTGAGGCTCGCCGCTCAGGCTCAAGGTGCTGCCGTCACCCCAGGAGAGCTGATACGAGACCTCGCTGTCATAGGGCCAGCAGGGCCGCATCTTGAGCCCATAGCGCGTGGAGGCGTTGGCCATGACGTTGTCAGGGCCGCTCAGGATGGGCTGCATCGCCGCCGGGCCACCCAGGTTCCAGAGCCGGAGGTGCTTGCGCGAGGTGCTCCACAGGTTCCACTTCTTCGACGGCTTGTCGAAGGCGGACACATGGGCGGTCAGGGCCACCTGCCAGTCGAGATCGAAAGTCAGCGCCTGGACCAGCTCCAGGTGGCCATCGCCATCGGCATCCCCGCAGGTGTTGCCGGAGTAGCCCCACAAGTCCCCGTACAGGGAGGGGCGCACGCTCACCTGCGCGTAGGCCAGGTGCTCGGTATAGAGGTAGGCGCGCAACCCGACCTGGGCCCACACCGAGGGCTCGAGCCGTCCCGACACGCTGCCGGTGATGCTCTGAGGCGGGTTCGAATCCGCCAGGGTGTAGCCCGAGTTGCCGTAGCAGCCATTGAGCGTGCAGGTGTAGTCGAAGTGGCCCTGAGCGCTCTGCTGGCCGTTGTAGGAGATGGCCCCGGTGACGCCCGCCTTCAGGTCCAGACCGAAGGTCAGGGGCAGGTTGAAGCCGATGTGCACCGGGACGTAACCGACGTTCGCGTTGATGGAGAAGAGAAAGGGCTTGGCAATCTGGAACTCCCACGACTTGGACATGTTGAGCGAGCCGCTGAGGGTGACGCCGTAGTTCACCAGGGCATCGCCATAGACACGCACATGGGAGAACCTGACGGCGTAGGGGATACAGCCTCCGAAGATGTTCACGCGCCGGATGGACAGGAACACGTCACCGGTGGCCTTGCCCTGGACGTTGCCGTCCAATGCCAGGGTGGCTGAGAAGCCCTGCCCCAGGTCTTCGGTTTTCTTGAGCAGCCGGTTGAGCTGGATCTCCCTGGTCACCACCTTCACGATCCGGTTCGAGCACAGGCGCTGGGGATCAACGGTCTGCCCCAACTCCATCGGTGCTGGCTGCCTGCGTTCCGCTTCGGCGATGGCCTGCAGCATCGGGGTCAGGCTCCCCTGGCTCAGCGAGGAGCTGATCTCATCCACGATCAGCTTGTTGAGGATGAGGACCGTGTCTCCCCCGTCGAGCTCGAGGGCCAGGTCCTCCTTGAGCTCGTAGGGCAGCGGCGAGTCGTCGATGCCCGTGTGATTCTGCAGCATGTACAGGTTCTGATCATACGGCTGGCCGTTATCCAGCGTGCCGCGGGTATTCACCAGCTTCCAGTCCTCGCCTGCGTCCAGCACGGTCTCCGTATAGACGGAAGGTGGAGCCGAGGAGGGCTCCACCGAGGCCTGGGCCGTGCCGGCTCCGAGCAGCACGCAGATCAGGCCAATCCATCCATTCAGCATCGCTTTGGTCTGCTTCATCTGAACTTCCCCGCGATCATGGTTGAACTCACGCACGAAGGTTCGTGGTGATGCGGGGGCGCTTGTGCAGGCGACATGCCAGCAGGTGGGCAACGCCACC
>DASVVJ010000649.1:0-8779 GCA_036389955.1 Myxococcaceae bacterium | reverse complement strand
TGGCTCGGAGGCCAATGGCTCGGAGGCTGATGGCTCGGAGGCCAGCTCGGACGCTGGCGAAGGTGACGAGGACGAGGGCGGGAGCGACTCGGCCGATCCGGGCGACAGGTAGCGGCTGCGCGGCCGTTAGAGAGCAGGGATGGTTTCTTCTTCCGCTTCACGGCCGCAAGCCCTGTTGATCCTCGTGCTGGGCGCGCTCACGGCGTTCGGCCCGCTGTCGATCGACATGTACCTGCCGAGCCTGCCCACCATTCAGGGGGACCTGGCGACGTCCGCCTCGGCGGTGCAGCTCACGCTGGCGGCGTTCATCGCCGGCCTGAGCCTGGGCCAACTCGCCTATGGCCCGCTCTCGGATCGGTTCGGGCGCCGGGGCCCGCTGTTGGTGGGCATCGTGCTCTACATCCTGGCCTCGGCCGCCTGTGCGTTCGCGCCGAGCATTCACTGGCTCATCGCGCTGCGCTTTCTCCAGGCAGTGGGTGGCGCCTGCGGGCCGGTCATCGCGCGCGCCATCGTGCGGGATCGCTACAGCGGCCGCGAGGTGGCCCGGGTGCTCTCGCTGCTCATTCTGATCATGGGCGTGGCACCCATCCTCGCGCCGCTGCTGGGCGGATGGATCATGAAGCTCGCCGGCTGGCGGGCCATCTTCGGAGTGCTGGCGGTGCTGGGAGTCCTCGCCCTGGGGATGACGCTGCTGGTCATTCCACCCGCGGCGCCCCGGTCCGAGGCAGCCCCGGCGCCCGCCACGCTGAAGACGAACCTGAGCGCGCTCGTCGCGGATCGGCAGTTCATCTTCGCCACCCTCGCCGGAGGGTTCGCGTCGGCCATCTTGTTCGCCTACATCTCCGGCTCGCCCTTCGTGTACATGGAGCTGCTCCATGTCTCACCGGAGCACTTCGCCTGGTTGTTCGGCCTGAACGCCTTCGGCTTCATCGGCGCCTCACAGCTCAACCGGCGGCTGCTGTCCCGGTTCTCGCCCGCGCGAATCGCCCTCACCGCGGCGCTCTTCCCGGTCCTCGCAACCGGGGTGCTCGTGGTGTTGGGTGTGGCTCACGCGGCGGGAGTCCCGGCGGTGGCGGCCTGCTTGTTCGTCTCCGTGGGCAGCCTGGGCTTCGTGATGCCGAATTCCACTGCCCTGGCGCTGGAGGAGCATGGCGCCCGGGCGGGAGTGGCCTCCGCCGTGCTCGGAGCCGCGCAGTACGCCACGGCGGCGGGCATGTCCTCGCTGGTGGGGCTCTTGAATGATGGCTCGCTGCTGCCCATGGCGGCGGTGATGGGCCTGTGCGCCGCGGCGGCCTGGGGCACTGTCTTCGCTACGCTCGGAAGAAGGAGAGCCGTGGCCGCCTGAGCCCGCCTGACGCGCTCAGCTCTGGCCCCAGCGGTCGTCATCGTCCGAGGAGCCGCCGCTCTCCACCACGTCCGCAGTGGTGATGGCCTTGGAGCCGAAGCGGTCCGCGATGCGGTCGAGCACCGCGTTGAGCTTCGCGCTGCGCGGCGGGGGCGCCGTCGGGGCGGAGAAGAGCCCCAACTGCTGCGGCTGCTCGTCGCCCAGGGACTGCACGGACACCCCCGTGAGCCGGATGGGCTTGTTCTCGTGGGCCCGCTCGAGCAGCTCCAGCGCGGTGCGGTAGAGCGTCTGCCCATCATCGGTGGGCGAGGGCAGGGTGGTGCGCCGGGTGATGGTGGTGAAGTCCGAGAACTTCACCTTGAGCTGCACCACACGGCCCTTCACCGAGGCCTTGCGCAGCCGCCGGGCCACCCGCAGCGCCTGGGCATGCACGTGGGGCCGCAGCAGATCCATGCCCGTCAGGTCCTCTTCGAAGGTGTCCTCGGCGCCCACGCTCTTGGCGGCGCGGTCCGGCACCACCTCGCGGTCATCCTGCCCCCGGGCCAGCGCCCACAGCTCTCGCCCCGATGAGCCAAAGCGCTGCTCCAGCCACGCCACGTCCTTCGCCGCCACGTCGCCGATCGTCTTCAGCCCGGCGCGCGTCAGCTCCTCTTCGGTCTTCGGGCCCACGCCCCACAGCCGTGACACCGGCAGCTTCGCCAGGAAGGCCACCGTCTCCTCGGCGCGGACCTCGCGCTGGCCGTTGGGCTTGGCCGAGTCCGAGGCGATCTTCGCCACGAACTTCACCGCCGCGATGCCCGCCGAGGCCGGCAGCTTCAGCTCATCCGCGATCTCCTTGCGGATCCGCCGGGAAATCTCCGCCGGCGGGCCGAACAGGCTCACCGAGGCGGTGACGTCCAGGAAGGCCTCGTCCAGCGAGAGCGGTTCGATCAGCGGCGTGTAGCGCTCGAAGATGGAGAACACCTGCTCACTGGCCTCCGCGTAGGCGGAGAACCGTGGCTTCACCACGATGGCATGGGGTGCCATCTTGATCGCCCGTGCCATGGGCATCGCGCTGCGCACGCCGAACGGGCGCACCTCGTACGAGGCCGCCACCACCACCCCGCGCTGCGCATGCCCGCCGACGATGACCGGCTTGCCCCGCAGAGAGGGGTTGTCCCGCTGCTCCACGGATGCATAGAAGGCATCCATGTCGACGTGGATGATGGCGCGCGTCACGGCCGTCACTGTACCTGCTGGGGACCCCAAATGAAGACCCTCACCGAGTACCT
This sequence comes from Myxococcaceae bacterium, assembly GCA_036389955.1. Lineage (GTDB taxonomy): Bacteria > Myxococcota > Myxococcia > Myxococcales > Myxococcaceae > DATHBR01. Next base: position 6,163 of record DASVVJ010000649.1, on the reverse strand, counting down.
CTGGTTCGAGACCAAGGCCCGCCGCGAGCTTGTCCGGCTCACCGATACCGTGGCCTCCCTGGTGCGCAAGAGTGGCATCCAGGAGGGCATGGTCCTCGTCTCCGCCATGCACATTACGGCCGGTGTCTTCGTCAACGATGACGAGTCCGGCCTTCATGAGGACATCTGGGAGTGGCTCCAGAAGCTCGCTCCTCAGGGCCCGGACTACCGCCACCACCGCACCGGCGAGGACAATGGCGATGCCCACCTCAAGTCCATGCTCGTGCACCACCAGGTCATCATCCCCGTCACCGCGGGGAAGCTGGACCTCGGGCCCTGGCAGCAGGTGTTCTACGCCGAGTTCGATGGACAGCGCCGCAAGCGCGTCATCGTCAAGGTGATGGGCGAGTAGACGCGGAACCCTCACCCCGGCCCTCTCCCGTAGGGAGAGGGAGGTGGTGCTTCTGGAGCACTGCCTGGAGATCCTCGGGCAGGGGGCTTTCCACTTGCTGCCGCTGGCCCGTTACCGGGTGCGTGAAGCCCAGCGACTTCGCGTGCAGGAAGAACCGCGTGAGCCCGGGCTCCTCCCGGCCCCCGTACAGCGTGTCTCCCACCAGCGGGGCTCCCACGCCCGCCATGTGCGCCCGCACCTGGTGCAGCACGCCCGTGTGGATCCGCACCTCCACCAGGCTGTACTCCCCCGCGCGCCCCAGCACCTTGAACTCGGACTGGGCCGGCCGCGCCTGGCCCTCCGTGTCCACCAGCGCCGGCTCCACCCGGTCCGGATGGCGCGGATGGTGCCGCAGTGGCATGTCGATCTCTCCCTCGTCCGCCAGCGGCCCCGTCACCAGCGCCAGGTAGCGCTTGTCCACCTCACGCCCGCCGAAGGCCGTGCGCATCGCGTTCCACGCCTCCCGCGTGCGCGCCGCCAGCAGCACCCCGGACGTCTCGATGTCCAGCCGGTGGCACAGTCCACCCTCGCGTACGTCCTCCGACGCATTCGCGCACTCGGGGTAGCGCGCCACCAGCGCGTTGGCCACCGTGCCCGTCTCTCCCGGCCTCAGCGGCTGCGAGGGCCGTCCCGCCGGCTTGTCCACCGCCACCAGCGCCGCGTCCTCGTGCAGCACCACCAGCGGGAAGTCCGCGTCGGGCACCGCCTCGCGCGTCTCTTCCTCGTACGCCACGCTGATGCGCTGCCCGGCCGTCACCAGCAGGCCCTTCTTCGCGGCCCGCCCGTCCACCTTCACCGCGCCCTCTTCGAACAGCCGCTTGAGCTTGGCCCGGGACAGCCCCAGCGCCTCGCCCACGAACAGGTCCACGCGCTGGCCCGCCTTGGCCGCCTCCACCGTCAGGGTGTGCACCTTCGGATCGCTCACTCGGCCAGTGCCTCGTAGACTTCTTCCGCCGTCTGGAACCGGTCATCCGGCTCCTTGCGCAACAGCCGGTGCGCCACACGCGCCAGCTGCGGATCACCCTTCAGGTTCAGCGCCAGAATGGGCGGTGGCTCTACCTCCAACACCTGCTGCCACAGCGCGCCCGGCGTCTTCGCGTCGAACGGCGGCCGCCCCGTGAGCAACTCGTACAGGATGACGCCCAGGCTGTAGAGGTCCGCTCGCGCATCCAACGGCTCGCCGAGGATCTGCTCCGGAGACATGAAGCGGAACGTGCCCACCATGCGCCCGTCCGCCGTGAGCCCCGCGTCATCCGCCAGGTGCTTGGCCAGCCCGAAGTCCATCAGCCGCACCTGCCGGTCCTCGTCCACCATGATGTTCGAGGGTTTCAAATCTCTGTGCACCAGCCCCTGCCCGTGGATGTACGCCAGGCCCTGGCACACCTGGAGCATCGCGTCCTTCAGCCGGCCCATCCGCTCGGGCCGGTTGAGATCATCCGTGCGAGCCTCCTGAATGCGCCGCTCCACCAGCTGCACCTTCGGATCCGGCAGCTCGATGGGCACGTCCGCCTCCGCCGAGCCCGCGGTGTCCGGCTCGTCCGCCGCGTCCGCCAGCGCCCGCACTGACGCCGCCCCCGCGTGGTAACCCACGTCCTCGCTCGGCTCCTCCTCGGCGAACGCCGACATGTCGAAGGGCGAAGACCCGTCCTCCGAGCCCTCGTCCGAGCCGTCCTTCGAGCCTTCCTCCGAGCTGTCGCGCGAGTCGTTGTCTCCCCACGAGTCCGAGTCTTCGTCCACCGGCAGCAGCCGGGTACGCGGCCGTGACACGGACCCGGCGGGGGATTGCGCGTCACTGCCCCGCAGATCCAGGTAGTGGCGCAGCGTCAGCCCTTCGATGAGCTCCATCACCAGGTAGGGGTAACCCTGGAAGACCCCCACGTCGAACACCTTCACCACGTTGGGGTGAGACAGGTCCGCCAGCGTCTCGTACTCGAGCGCCAGCCGCCGGGTCGCCCGCGTGTCGAGCGCGGGCCCCGCCGAAAGCAGCTTCAGGGCCACGGGGTCGTTGGTGCGGCGGTCCAGGGCCCGGTACACGGTCCCTACACCTCCGCTGCCAAGCGTCTCCATGACGCGGTAGGGACCTATCAACTTGGGGGGCATGAGCAGCCCTGATCCTACGGAGCAGGTTGCTCCAGGGTCAAACAGCCGTGAAGGCGATACGTCCTGTGTTGGGAAACCCTGCCCATCAGGGTAGCTAACGTGTGCGCCGCTCACCCCCACCGAGTAGGAGGTTTCCACTCAGTCTGAAGCCGCCATCAACGGGGAGCAGGGGGAACACGCCCGAACGCGGAGGGCAGCGGCTGTTTGCTCGACTCCACGGGAGGATGGCCGCCCCGCGGTATGGCCCGCAGCGCGCGCATCTCCGCCAGCAGGTGCTCAGGACCGTACCCTGGGTGCGCGCTGGCCAGGTACGCGCGGAGCTCGTCCCTCATCTGCTCCGCTGTGGCATAGCGCTCGGCCAGGTTCACTCTCAGCGCTCGCTGGGCCACGGCCCTCAGCGGCGCTGGTGCCTGGTGAGCCACCTGCGCCACGTGCTCGGGCCGTAAGCGCGCGGCCAGTGCCGCCAGCCGTGCCGGATCCTCCCAGGTGTCCTGCTCGGTGAAAATCTTGCCGAGCAGCTTGCGGAAGATGCCCCGGAGCGGCACAGGCGCGCCCTGATGCGGCGGATCCAACAGGTGCCTGCCGGTCAGCATCTCCACCAGGACCAGCCCCAGACTGAACAGGTCGGCACGAGCGTCGGGCCGCTCCAACCTCAGCACCTCAGGCGCGGCATACGTCACGCTCCCCTTCAGCGTGTGCGCGGCGGTGCGGGGCCGGCGAGAGGTGCCCGTGAGTACAGCGCCGAGATCCGTGAGGAGCACCTCTCCCCGCGTGCTCAAGAGGATGTTGGAAGGGCTCACATCCCGGTGGACGAGCCGCAGGGGGCGGCCCCATTCATCGGTGAGGCCGTGGGCATGGACCAGCGCGTCCGCCAGGGTGGCGGCGATGAACGCCGCGCACGGAGCCGACAGGTGCTCGCCGCGCCGCGCGGCCCACGTCAACGCGCGCTCCAGGCGGACGCCGTCGATGTGCTGCATGATGATCAGCGGACGGCGGGCCCCCGTCTCCGTGTGGAGCACGCGCACGAGGCCCGGGTGATGGAGCCTGCGCGCCACCCAGGCCTCGTGCGCCAGCCGCCGGCGCTGGGCCCAGCGGGCGTGAGCGGGCAGGCGCTTGACGACGACCAGTCCACCCTGGCCACGCGGGGACTCACGCCGCGCCAGCAGCCGCTGCGCGCCCGCGCTCGTATCCAGCTTGCGAACCAGGTGGTAGCGCTCACCGGCGAGGGTGAACAGGAGCGCGCCCTCCGCGGGCGTGGTGGTGAGGGGCGCTGGCATCCGTGCATGCCTCGGGAGCCGGTACAGCCGTGGGCTCCGGTTATGGGGAGGTGACGCCCTGGGTGTGGCGCGGGCTTCATACCCTGAGGGTAGCACCGCCAGAGGGCTTGAGAGAAGCCCGATGGGGTTCCCGCCCGGTGTCTTGCTCGTAAGCTGGCGTGGACAGTGCGAGAGCGGCACTGGTACGGTCATTGGCTGTTCCCAGGAGTACGGATGCGGTGGTTCCAGGTAACAGCGGCGGGCCTTGCGGCGGTGGCGCTGGCGGGCTGTCCGTCTGAGTTTGGCAAGGGCGGCCGCATTGGCAAGGCCGTTGAAAAGGACGTGCAGAAGCAACTCGATGGAGTGGCTCAGTGCACGGAAGAATACATCGAGGAGGTTTGCTACGGCCCCAGGATGGATGCTGCTGAGTGCGATCGCTGTGGTGGAGGGTGAAGGTTCGCACGCTGCTCATGGTTGGCGTGGGAGTGCTCCTGCCGCTGCCGCTGGTGCTGCTGAGCACACTGCTCTTACCCGGACCCAAACCAGAGAACCCGGCGGAATCCCGCTTCATCCCGGTGCTCGATGACGAGCAGCGCGCGAGCTTGGTGACCTACCGCCGAAACTGTCTCTCGACTGATCAGTGCGACCCACCACTCGGCTGCGTGTACGAGCCCGTGTTTCGGCGAGGTCTGTGCACCGACAGCCGGTGCACGCGGGACGCGGAATGTCCACAGGGTGTGAGCTGCCGCGAGATGCCTACGGAGGGGTCCGAGATGATCGCGCGTGTCTGCGTTCCCGTGGGCGTGCGCCAGGAAGGCGAGAACTGTCACAGATTTCCAGAAGGCCGCGAGAGCGCCTGCGGGGAAGGGCTGCTGTGTGCGGGGAATGATGGCTGGTGTGCCCGCCCCTGCCAACTGAGTGCACCGGGCCAGTGCCCCGAGGGCTTCTTCTGCGCGGACACCCGCCCCGAGCCCGTATGTCTACCGACATGCGAGAAGCGAGGCTGCCCCGCGGGCCAGCACTGCATCCAGTTCGAGGAGGGGACTTCCACATGCGTGCAGGTCTACGGCACCAACTGTCAGCACACGCCGTGTCCCGATGACCAGAAGTGCAGCGTGCTCACTAAACCGAAATACCCCGGAAAGGCGTGGGGCCGCTGTCCCATGTGGTGCGGTAAGAAGCCTCCTTATTGCCCCGAGGGGATGAACTGCGGCGAGTATTTCTGCACACCAGCTTGTGATCCAAAGGGCTCCCCCGGTTGCCCCGAGGGATACCGGTGCGAGCCAGGCAAGAAGGATGGGAGTTTCGGCTGCCAGCCGGATTGGTAGGGGCGCCCTCCCGCGTGCCTCAGTCTGGCAGCACCCGGAAGAAGAAGGACACCTGATCAGTGCTTGCTTCCACCGAGTTCTCCGTACGGCTGACAATGTCGAAAACATCCACCGTGCGGTCATCGTCTGAGACGACAGCATGGCAGATGGGCACCCGCTCGCCGCTCTCGAGTTCGACCTCCAGGTAGCGCACCACCACGCGCCCATCCTCCGCGAAGAAGACGTGACCATGCAGCAGTGCTCCTTTGGGCGGATGATTTGTGAGTGCGGAGGGGTAAACGCTGGAGATGATGGGACCAGGCCGCAGGCGAGCCCAGCGCTTGTCCGGGTCGAGATTCACGTAGATCTTGTTCCAGTTTCGCTGCTTCACCGCCGCGACAGCCGCGGGAGGGCACGCCTGCCGGGTGGGACGCAGGGGCACGCTGGCGCAATTGGCGGTGATGACGCTCAGGCACGCGACAGCCGCCGCGGCGCCGCGCTGCTTGGCGGCGCTGGGCCGCTCAGGGGCGGGGGAGGAAGGGACAACAGGGCTCTGTGTGTCGTTCACGGGTTGGCTCTCATTCAGTGGGCCGGCGTCCGAGGGGACCAGCGGGGTTGATGAGCCAGAGGGTGCCACGGGGACGGGCGCTTGTGGCGTGGGCTCGAGCACGGGAGTGGGCTCGCGCGCCGCCAGGTAGCGGCTCAACGCCCAGGTCCCCAGCAACAGGGCTGTCAGGAGCACCGCCAGGGCCCCCCAGCGCGCCGAGGGCATTCGCGCCACCCGGACCGCCCAGATCCACGCGCGGGATGGCCGCCGCTGCCGCCAGGACTGGAGCAGCGAATCCCGCCGGAGTTCCAGCCGCTCCAAGCGACTCTCTTCCGGATCCTCCTCGTCCTTCATTACGTGGGTGTTGCGCACCTGCTCGTCTTGCGCGGGCGGCCCGTCGCTCGCGGAAGGGGGCCGGGTAGGAGTGAGCTCCGGAGGCGGCAGCGGAGGGTAGAGCGGGGCCTCTGGCTCGTCGGCGGTGGCCAACGCCTGCTCCAGCGCGGCGCACAGCGTCTGCCCATCC
>DASVVJ010000648.1:0-2945 GCA_036389955.1 Myxococcaceae bacterium | reverse complement strand
GGATGATGGGACGATGACTGGCGCCGCCGCGCACGCGACTCCCTGGGTCTTCCAGAAGGATGGCACGGTCAGCGCCGCCGGGCACTGGAAGGGCGTGTGGGCCGCCGCGCCGGATTCGGACAAGCTGAAGGTCACCATCATCATGCTGCAGGGTGGAGCGAGCGATACGTTCGAGGTCACCTTCCTGACCAAGGGCTGGTTCGTGGCGACCAAGGACGGAAAGCTCTACCGGCAGGGCAAGCGCAAGTAGTGGCTGTTCAACCCTGAGGGTTCCCGGTGTGAAGCCCGTGTGCTTCACGCCGGGGCTCTCTTTCACCGTTCTTCCTAAGAAAGAAAGTCATGTCGAACTCCATGAGACAGCTTTTAGGTATTCTCTTCGTTGTCGCCCTCCCTGCTGTCGCAGTGGCCCAGCCAGCGCAGCCGACCGACAAGGAAAAGGATACTGCGTGCTGGCAGTCTGCTTACGTGAACTGTCTGGCCACCAATCCTGGGACGACCGGGTCCAAGGCCTGCTACGGAAACTACCTGGTTTGCATGACGTCGGCGGGCACGCCGAAGACCACCTGCCACAAGAAGGCCTTCACCGACTGCGTGGGCAGCTCAGATAAAGGCAGCACTGCCGTGAACGGCTGTCACGACAACTACCTCAAGTGTCTGACCGTGGAAGATGTGGATACGATTTGCTGGAAGCCCGCGTACGTGAACTGCCTGGCTACCAATCCAGGGGTCGAGGGTTCCAAGGCATGCTACAACAATTACTTGAGCTGTACTGCCCGCGCGAGCGTGACGGACAAGACGTGCTTTCAGCAGTCGTTCGTGGCCTGCGTGGCTTCCAGCGACGGCAGCAGCGCTGCCGTTACGGGCTGCCATACCAATTACCTCAAGTGCGCCCAATAAGGCGCGCCGCCAGCTCGCTTCGATGAGCAGGCGGCCTGCGACCCTGGCAGGCTGCCTGCCTCGAATCATGGCAAGGCCGGCATGGCTCGGGTGCGCCAGGATGGATCAGCGCATCGTCCGCTGAAGACGGAATCCTGGCCCTGGGCCAGCGCCGTCCCCGGGAGATGGGCCTGAGCGGCTCCTGAGGCGAGCAGGCGGCATGAGCCTGCGCCTGGCTCCCTGCCAGGACTGCTCCCCGGCTCCGCTGGGAGCGCCCATCAAAAGTTCTGAATGCCCGCGGCACGGAGCATTAGGCGCGATGCCCGCGTTGAACTGGGTCTGGCCTGCTGTTGCTTCTGCCACGGTGTGCTTGCTAGACCTCCGGCCTGGCCTTTTGATGACCTTCACTCACTCCGTCGCCCCTCGCCCCACCCTCTGGATCGTCGACGACAGTCCGACGGAAATGGAGGCTATCCGCTCCGCGCTGGGCCGCACCTGCCAACTCATTTCCTTCCTGGATGGTGAGACCCTGATTGAAGCGCTGCTCCATCAGCCTCTTCCCGATGCGGTGGTCCTGGATTGGGAACTGCCGGGCCTCTCGGGCATCGAGGCGTGCCAGTACCTGCGCGCCAACCGTGCTACCGAGGCGCTGCCCGTCCTCCTGCTGACCTCGCACCAGACTCCCGAGGATGTGATGAAGGGGCTGGAGGCGGGCGCCAACGACTACGTCTTGAAGCCCTTCCGCCCGCTGGAGCTGGTGGCGCGAGTCCATGCCTTGGTGCAGCGCGACAAGCAGCGAAAGCAGGCCCTGGCGGATGAACGGGCGCGGCGGGTGCTGGCCGAGGACTCGCTCACGGTCGTGCAAGAGGCGGAGCAGCGCGCCAGGCTCGCGGAAGCAGAACGCGCTCAGCTTCTGGAGCGGGAGCAAGAGGCGCGGCAGCAGGTGGAGGCGCTGGCCCAGGCGCTGCACGTGAGCCAGGACCGCCTGCGCGAGGCCCTGCTTGCCGCCAACCTGGGCACCTGGCGTGTGGACCTGAAGACGCGCCTCGACACCCGCGATGCCGGCACCAACCGCATCCTCGGCCTGAAACCCGAGGAATCCACTCAACCCCTCGAGGACTTCGTCTCCCGTATCCATCCGGAGGACCGGACCCGGGTGCAGGGGGCCATCGAGCGCACCCTGCGTGAGCACGGTGTCTTCACCGAGGAGTGCCGGGTGGTGCTGCCGGACACGAGCGTGCGGTGGATTCGCCTTCAGGGCCGCGTCCTGCTGGACGCGCAGGGCCAGCCCACGCACTTCACGGGCGCCACGGCCGACATCACCGAGCAGAAGCGCCTGGAGGCCGAGACGCGTCAGAGGGCCGCGTTCGAGCGCCAGCTCATCGGGATCGTCAGTCATGACCTGCGCAACCCGCTGAGCGCCATCACGTTGACGGCCTCGGCCCTGAAGCCTCAGGCCGCCGACGAGCGGCAGCAGCGCGGCATCCACCGGATCCACACGGCCGCCGAGCGAGCCACCCGGATGATCCGCGATCTGCTGGACTTCACCCAAGCGCGGCATCGCGGCACCATTCCCATCCAGCGCACGAGCGCGGACCTGCACGAGCTGGTGCGCACCGTGGTGGACGAAGCGCGGGCCGCCCGTCCCAATCGCGCCATCGAGGTCACGCTGCAGGGCAATGGAGCGGGACAGTGGGATGCGGACCGGCTGGCCCAGGTCATCACCAACCTGCTGAGCAACGCGCTCCAATACAGCCCCCCCAGCACACCGGTGCGGGTGGCGGCACTGGACGAGAAGGATGCCCTGGTGCTGGAGGTCCACAATGAGGGGGCTCCCATCTCCGAGGAGCTCCTGCCCCGCATTTTCGAGCCGCTGGAGCGGGGCGCCGCGCTGGTGGACCAGGAAGGACGGAGCATCGGACTGGGGCTCTACATTGTCCGTCACCTGGTGCTCGCTCACGCGGGCACCGTGGGCGTCCGCTCCACCGCCGGCGAGGGAACGACCTTCACCGTGCGGCTCCCCCGCCGCCCGCCAGCCTCCACCCCGGGACTCCAGGATGAAGGCTGAG
>DASVVJ010000647.1:0-1906 GCA_036389955.1 Myxococcaceae bacterium | reverse complement strand
GGCTTCCTCTTCACGGCGGGAAAGCCCACGAAGTGATGCAGGGCGAGCTCTCACTCGTCCTCTTCTCCCTGGGAGTGGCCGCCCTGGCCACCGTGCTCATCCTGCCGGCCGGTGTGGCGGTGGCCTACGGCCTGTCCCGCTGGGAAGGCGCGGGCAAAGGGCTGGTGGAGACGGTGCTCGCGCTGCCGCTGGTGCTGCCGCCCACGGCGGTGGGCCTGGTGCTGCTGGAGTTGCTCGCGGCCCGTGGGCCGCTGGGCCGGGTGCTGGACTCGCTGGGCATCGACGTGGTCTTCACGCCCAAGGCGGTGGTGCTGGCCAGCGCGGTGATGGCGTTTCCGCTGCTGGTGCGCTCGGCACGCGCGGGCTTCGAGGAGGTGGATCCCCGGCTGGTGGCGGTGGCGCGCACGCTGGGAGACTCGCGCGCGCGGGCCTTCTTCCGGGTGACGCTGCCGCTGGCCTGGCGCGGCATTCTCACCGGGACGCTGCTCGCCTTCTCGCGCGCGCTGGGGGAGTTCGGCGCCACGGTGCTGGTGGCCGGCAACATTCCCGGGCGGACACAGACGCTGGCGCTCGCCATCTTCCACCACACCCAGTTGGGACAGGACTCGGCGGCACTGCGGCTGGCGGGCGTGGCCACGCTCATCGCCTTTGGCGCCATCTACACCACCGAGGTGCTGACGCGGCGGCGCGGAGCGCGGGTGCGGGCATGATGGAGCTGTCCCTCACCCTGCCACTGGCGCGCTTCCGCCTGGAGGTGGAGGCGCGGTTCACCTCTTCGTCGGTGGCGGTGATGGGGCGCTCGGGCTCGGGCAAGACGTCGTTGCTGGAGTCCCTGGCGGGGCTGCGCCGAGGGGCGCGCGGCCGGCTGGTGGTGCAGGGCCGGACGCTGCTGGACTCGGGCTCGGGCGTGGAGCTGCCGCCCGAGGCGCGGCGCATGGGGTATGTGCCGCAGGACTCGCTGCTCTTTCCCCACCTCACCGCGAGGGAGAACGTGCGCTTCGGCGTGCGCAAGGGCCAGCCCTCGCGCGTGGACGAGGCGGTGGCCCTGCTGGAGCTGGGGCCGCTGCTGGACCGCTACCCGGCCACGCTCTCCGGAGGCGAGCGGCAGCGCGTGGCGCTCGCCCGGGCGTTGGCCACGGACCCGGCCCTGCTGCTGCTGGACGAGCCGCTGGCCGCGCTGGATGTGGCGCTCAAGGAGCGTGTGCTGCCGTACCTGTTGCGCATCCGGGACGAGGCGCGGGTGCCGCTGCTCTACGTCACCCACCAGCTCGGCGAGGCGCGGGTGCTGGCGCAGGAGGCGCTGCTGCTGGAAGAGGGCCGGGTGCGCGCGGTGGGGCCGGCGGACGCGGTGCTCGGAGGCGCGGCGCGTGGGATGCTGGGGCTGGAGGGCGAGGAGAACATCCTCGAGGGCGTGCTGGAGCGGCCCGAGGCCGGAGGGCTGCGGCTGCATATAAAGGAGGGACTGAGCCTCTGGGTGCCCGAGGGCCCCGGGCTGGCGGCGGGTACGCGCGCGGCCTATGCGGTGCTCGCCGAGGACATTCTGCTGTCCATGGCTCCGCTCACCGGAATCTCCGCGCGCAACGTGCTGGAAGGCACCGTGAGCCGCGTGGACGAGGCCGGCGTGAGCGAGTGTGTCCTCATGGTGGACGTGGCCGGCGTGCCCATCGCCGTGCGGGTCACCCAGACGGCGGTGCGCGAGCTGAACGTGCATGCTGGTTCGAGGGTATTCCTGGTGGTGAAAACCTCCGCGTGCCGCCGCTTGCGTTGAGATGAATAGCGGATGAAAGCTCGTCTCCCGGGTCGCTTCCAGCCCGGCTCTTGGTTAATCGTCTCTCCTCACCCGGGAGCTTCATGCACAGCGCATCTTCTCAGACACCCCCTCCTACGATTCGCGCGGTGGGGCGTG
>DASVVJ010000646.1:0-3049 GCA_036389955.1 Myxococcaceae bacterium | reverse complement strand
GCCCGAGACGAAGTCCATCATCAGCACCGTGTCGAGCGCGCCCTTGAAGAACATCTCCAGGGAGATGCCGTACTGCGCGTTGACGACGAGCGCGCCAGCCACCAGGCCGATGACGTCCGCCAGCACGGTAAGCGTGGGCAGCACCAGCAGACACGCCAGCACGCGGGGCACCACCAGCTTGCGCAGCGGGTCCGCGCCGAGCGCGCGGATGGCGTCCACCTGCTCGGTGACGGTCATCGCGCCCAGCTCGGCGGCCATGCCGGAGCCAATGCGCGCGCCCACGGTGAGCGCGGTGAGCACGGGGGCCAGCTCGCGGAACAGGGTGAGCACCACCACGCGGCCCACGGTGTACTGCACGCCGAAGCGCGCCAGGAAGAAGCCGAACTGCAGTGAGATGACGAGTCCCGCGAAGGTGGAGGTGAGCAGGGCAATGGGCATGGAGCGCACGCCCAGCGTCTCGGTGTGGTAGACGAGCGCGCCCCAGTCATACGGAGGGCGCACGGCGCGGGAGAACACCTTGCCCGTCATCACCGCCATGGCGCCCAACGTCTCCAGCCGCTGGCGGATGCGCGCGCCGAGAGAGGTCCCCGCAGCCTCGGGCTCAGCCTGAGGTGCCGCTCCGGGAACAGGGCCCGTGCCAAGCTGCTCGACCGAGGTGCTCATGGCGCCTTCTCCGTGCTGAAGCCCGCGAGCAGGGTGTCGAAGTCGGCCAGGCGCGGCTCCACCTCACCGGGCGGAGCCACGTAGGTGAAGTCGAACACGCAGCCGTTCTTCTTGAGGACCACCAGTTCCAGCTCCACCGGCACGCCGTCCAGCTTGGCGAGGTAGCGCGAGCGCAGGGCCTCGCGGCCATCCAGGACGATGACGCGCTGGGCCTGCTCCTGACGCTCGGTGAAGCCCATCAGCAGGTGACGGGTGAGCACGGGCAGGGGCGGATCATCATGCCCCTCACAGGTGGAGTTGATGGAGAGCGCGCGCCCGGTACCCTGCTCCGAGAAGGCCAGGTCGCCGTCCTTGACGTGGACGCGGCTCCAATGGCTGGGCAGCTCGCCGATGCTGTAGCTCACGTCCTTCTTGGAGAAGACGGAGTCCTCGAAGCTCACGCGGCGGCAGCCTGTGAGGGCGGCCAGGGCCAGCAGCATGATCAGGGTGAGCCGCGTCATTGCATCCATCTCTCCGGGTGGACGCAAGCTAGGCACGGATGGCCGGGTGCCTAGGGGCACCCGGGAGCAAGGGTTGACTCGGCGTCACGCGAACGCCGCGATGTCACCCGGGATGGCGGGGATCGCCGCATCGCGGCAGAAGGATTCGCCCAGCAACCGACACATGCCGAGCACGGACATCCTGCCTGCCTGCCTGCTGCCCTACACGCGCTCAGCGATTGGAGGAGGACTTGCCGCTCTTCGTGCCACGGCCACGCTGAGTGGTCGTGCGCGCCGTGGGATTGGGAGACGGCGTGGGGTCGAACAGTTCCGCTTGGCCTCGTCGCGCGACAACTGCACTTCCACCACGATGGCGAACACGGGCTTGCCTTGCCGGCAGCCCCAATCCCAGCGCCTCGTGTCGCATCGAAGCCATGGGGCCGCACCCTACCCAAGGCGTCCGGCATGCCCCGCCCTGCCTGCCAGGTATGGCCCAGGAGTCCTGAGCGAACGGCACGCAGGCTTGAGGCCTGGAACATCGACTCTGCGTCACCCTCCCCTGTCCTCAAGGGAAGTATTCCGTGTGAAACATTCCCATGGACAGCGCTGCGCAAGGCGTGATGTGTGCGCCCCTGACTTTCACAGGGGGAAAAACATGTATCGAGTTCACGGGAGAAGCGCGTCCTCACACGCCACAAGGCCTCTGTCACTCCTGGCCGTGGCACTCACCCTTCTCCTGGGCTCGTGCAGTCCCGGCCCGGAGCAGGAGGCCGGAGACGCCTCGATCCTCAGCCAGTCCTCGCCACTGAATGCCACCGCGGGTTGGGCTCCGGGGACCTCCCTGGCCTCCGCAAGGGGTAGCCACACCGCCACGCTGTTGTCCTCGGGCCAGGTGCTCGTGGTAGGCGGAGACGGCTCCACCCAGCCCCTGGCCACTGCTGAACTGGTGGAGCCGGTCACCGGTACCCGGACTGCCACCGGCTCGCTCTCCCAGGCCCGTGCGAGCCACACCGCCACGCTGCTGCCCTCGGGCAAGGTGCTCGTGGTGGGCGGGCACGGCCCCGGTGGCACCCTCGCCAGCGCCGAGTTGTATGACCCGGCCACCGGCTCCTGGACCGCCGCTGGCGCGCTCCTCGAGGCCCGCGAGGCCCACACCGCGACGCTGCTACCCTCGGGCCAGTTGCTCGTCGTGGGTGGGACCGGCACCAGCGGGGCCCTGATCAGCGCCGAGCTGTACGACCCGGCCTCGGGCACCTGGGCCGCCACCGGCTCGCTCTCCCAGGCCCGCACCGGCGCCACGGCGACCTTGCTGCCCTCGGGCCAGGTGCTCGTCACGGGCGGGCAGAGCCTCAACGGCAGCCTGGCCAGCGCCGAGCTGTATGACCCGGCCACCGGTACCTGGGCCGCCACCGGCTCGCTCTCCGAGGCCCGCTCCGGCGCCACGGCGACCTTGCTGCCCTCGGGCCAGGTGCTCGTGGCGGGCGGAGAGGGCACTCACGGCACCCTGGCCAGCGTCGAGCTGTATGACCCGGCCACCGGCACCTGGACCTTTACCGGCTCGCTCTTCGACGCTCGCTTCCATGCCACGGCAACGCTGCTGACCTCGGGCAAGGTGCTCGTGGCGGGCGGGCAGGGCCCCAGCGCCCTTATCTCCAGCGCCGAGGTGTATGATCCGGCCACCGGCTCCTGGCTTGCCGTCCCCGCGCTTGCCCAGGCCCGTGGCCTCCACACCGCGACGCTGTTGCCCTCGGGCAAGGTGCTCGTCGTGGGCGGTTCCGGCGACAACGGGCCTCTGGCCACCTCCGCGCTGTACAACCCGGCCGCTGGCTCCTGGAGCACCACCGGACCCGCGCTGAGACGCTATGGCCACGGGGCCACGCTGCTGCCCTCGGGCAAGGTGCTCGTCG
>DASVVJ010000645.1:0-5080 GCA_036389955.1 Myxococcaceae bacterium | reverse complement strand
CCCATGATCAGGCAATACGTGAACCTGCCCTCACGCGCGCGGGACCATCACGGTTCGCGGGTGCGGCTGGAGGTGCAGGGGGCGAATCTGGGGCCTGACCGGGTGGGCGTGACGGAGTGGTGGGTGGAGCCGGTGGGGGCCAACAACACGGACCTGCGGTACCTCTCCGCGGGCCAGCGCGCGAGGATGCGCACGGCGCTGGTGCGCAACCGGCGCAACACGTTTCAGAACACGCTGCTGCTGCCGCACGTGGGCGGAGACCGGCACAAGCCCCGCTGCGCCAAGCGCGGAGACCGCGCCCACCCGGTGGAGATTGAGGAGATGGCATCCGCATCAACGCCCGCGGGGTGCGTCATGACGGGGCGGAGCTGCGCTTCGAGCTGCTGGTCACCCACTGCTTTCCACGCTCGTTCCTGCAGGACTTTCATCGGGCGCCAGTGCGCCCTGTCGTGCCTTCAGAACGGGCCCTACTGGGCCTGCAAGCCGGACCTGCTCGCCCCGGAGTGGACGGAGACGGTGCGGGTGAAGCTGGAGACGGATACCTGTCAGTGAGCCGTGCGCAGCTGGGCCTCCAACTGCCGTCTCACCTCGGGCGGCAGTGACTCAAGGCCCTGAAGCTGCCCACCCCCGGCGAAGCTGGGCGCCGGGCGGCGCTTGAAGAGCTCGATGCCCTGAGCCAGCCGCGCTCGCACCCCGTCCCCCACGGCGTAGGTGAACGCGTCGATCGTGCCGCGGGCGTACAGCTCCTTCCCGCCGTTCGCCGCGCCCGGCGCCTCCTTGCCCAGCCGCAGCGTCTGCACGGGCTGCCCCTCCACGGTCACCTCCACGACGGCGGCCGGGGACGTAAGCCCCGCCTGCCCTTCCGTGAGCGGCCCTTCGACGAAGCGGGTTCCGCGCAGGCTCTGCAGCCACGAGAGCTGCGTGCCCACCTGCGCCGGGTCGAACTCGAATCCGTCCGGGAGCTTCTTCGGCTCGACGAGCTTCCACCCCTCGCCTTCCTTCACCGCGACGACCGACTTGCCATCGGCCTGAAGCTTCAGCTTCGTCACCTTCTCCGGCTCGAAGCGCATGAGGCTCAGGTCCCGGAAGTCCACCAGGCGCTTGCGTAGCTGCGCGGCCACGTACTGCGAGAGCTGGTACACCTGAGGATCCTTCTCAACGCGGGCCGCCACGGTGGCCGAGCCATCCTTCGCATCCGGCTGCCGCCCCAGGTGTAGCACCACCTTCTTGCCGTCCTTGAGGTGCGCCTCGACGATGTCGTGCGCCTCGCCCAGGCCCGTGGCCGGATCCACCGCGGCATCGCCCTCGAGGAAGTCCTGCGCGTGCAGGCTCACCAACTGCTGCGCGAGCTGATGGGCCGCCTGCGCGCTGAACCGGAAGCCCTCGGGCGTCGGCGTTCCCTCCGCCAGGCTCCACTCACCCGGGGTGGCTCCCGCCTTCAGCGTCACGGTCTCTCCCTCCTTGGCGCGCAGCACCACCTGAGAGAGCTCCTCCAGCTTCAGCGACACCATCTGCCGCTTGCGCCAATCGTTGACCGCCTTGCGCACGGTCCAGTCCAGCCGGCCCCGGTGCACGAAGACGTCGTTGCTGCCCGCCTTGCGCACGTACGTGCCACCGTTCTTGGCGGCCTTGCCGAGCACCAGGTCCACCGCCGGCTTGCCACCCTGCAGGACCTTGAGCTTCAGCCCCTTCGCGTCATCCAGCTCGTACTCCGCCAGCCGCTCGGCGCGGTCGGTGACGAAGTCCAGGTTCTTCACCTCTCCCAGTGCCTCAATGGCGCCAGTCACCAGGTTCTCGTCCGCCGGGTACGTGATGGCCGGCTTGGCCGGATCCAGCACCACCCAACCCTCCCGCTCCTCCTTGCGGAGCGTGGCACTACGGGCCCCGGAGAGCTCGAGTGCGGTGACCTGGGCTTTGTCCAGCTTCGGCAGCTCCAGCTTGCGGACTCCCACGCTGACCCGGGGCTCGCGGGTGGCGAGCACGAGCACGAGCAGCACGGCGAACGCGCCAAGGGCGATGAGCGTTCTTCTGTTCATGACTCTTTCTCCGCTTTGGCTTCAGACGGTGACGGTGGCCCGGCTCGCCTCACGCATCCGCCAGCGCACCAGCCCGAAGGCCGCGAGCAGCACGGGGATACCGAAGGCATTGCCGAACTTGACGGTGTTGCGCGTGGTGGCGCTCAGCTCCTGCTGCAGCGGCGCCTCGGCCAGGCCGCGGGTCCGCATCGCCAGGAGCGCCGGATCCAGCAGCAGCCAGTCGGCGACATTCAGCACCAGCGCCTGGTTGGCCCGGCTCATGAAGTCGTTCCACAGCGCCGCCGAGCCGCCCGCCACGATGATCCGCGGCTCGCCCTTGCTCTCCGCGAGCAGCGGCGTTCCGCTGGACGAGCTGGCCTGAGCCTCCGAGGCGAAGTGGCTCTTGAGCTTGCCGCTCACCTGCACCATGAGCGGGTGCGGACCATTCGGGGTGATCTCCTCCGAGCGCCAGTCCCGGCGCGGATCGACGTTGTAGGGCTTGTTCTCCAGCCAGCTCTTGCGCGAGGACTTCGCCAGCACCGTGGCCTGCGCACCCTCGGGCGCCGTGGCGGTGACCACCGTGCTGAACGGCAGGCTCACGCCCGAGAGACCCTCGGTGATGGGGCTGTCGCCCTCGAGTCGTTCCAGCAGCGGAACGAACGGGTACGGCGCCGGCATCGAGACGATCATGAAGCCGCGGCGCTCCTGCACGCTGATCTGCGCGGACTCGACATCCGCCACCAGCTGGTCGCCGACCTTGATGCCATAGGTCTCCAGCAGAGGCCCGAGCCCGTGCGTGGCCTCGGTCGGCACGAAGGTCTTCAGGTCCACCTGGACCGAGTCCAGGAAGAACGCCACGCTCTTGCCCTCCATCACGAACTGGTCGATGGCCTTGAGTTCATTGGGCTGAAACGCCGTCTTCGGGCCGATGACGAGCAGCGCGTCGATGTCCGCGTCCACCCGCTCCTTGCTGGCCAGGTCCACCGGACGGACCTCGTACATCTGGCTCAGCAGCGTCTGCAGGTTCGAGAGCTTCTCGTAGAGCGAGGGCGCGTCATGCCCCTGCACCACCCCGAGCACCGGCGTCTTCGGGCGCGTCAGCTTGCGCACCAGCGTCGTCAGGTCGTACTCCAGCGTGCGGGTGTCCTGGACGACGGGGATGACCTCCTTCTTCTCCTGATGCTTGATGACGATGCCCATGTAGGCGCGCTTCGTCTGCATCTGGTCGTCCTCGATGACCCGGATCTCCACCGGCTGGATGCCCTCCTGTGCCAGCTCACGCTCTACCGAGGTCGGCTCGCGGAAGACGCGGCCGAAGATGTCGCGCTTCGTCTCCCGCTTGGTCTCCTGGTCCTCGGCCGTCTCCTGGCTCATCGGATCCAGGAACTCGAAGGACAGCCGGCCCTTGGAGGCGGCCCGGAACTCCTCGAGCAAATCCCTCACGTAGCGCGCGTTGCTCGAGTACGGCGGCGGCAGATCATCGGTGAAGTACGCGGTGACGGTGACGGGCTCCTCGAGCCCCGCCAGGGTGTCCTGCGAGGCCTTGGCCAGGGTGTAGATCTCGTCACGGGTCGCATCGAAGCGGCCGAACGTGCGCAGCCCCAGGATGTTGAGCAGCACCAGGCAGCCCACCAGCGCCGCCAGGAAGATGTTCGCGTTGGAAGAACCGGGTTTCATCGTCAACCTCACTGACGGACGTTGCCCAGGGTGCGCGTGGTCAGCCCGAGCCCCACGGCCGTGAGCGACAGGTAGAAGAGGAGATCTCGCGTATCCAGCACGCCGCGCGCGATGTTCGCGAAGTGGTAGTCCACCGAGAGGTACTGCAGCAGCTCACCGGCGGACTCGGGCAGCAGCAGCGCGAACTTGTCCACGAAGTAGAAGGCGAAGCACAGCAGCAGCCCGACGATGAAGCCGACGATCTGGTTGCGGCTCAGCGCGCTCGCCCAGAGCCCCAGCGCCAGGAAGCTGGACGCCATCAGCAGCAGGCCCAGGTAGCCCATCACCACCGGGCCCCAGTCGAAGCGCGCACCCTCGGCGGTGAAGCTCGCCACGGTGAGCGGATACGGCAGCGTCCACACCAGGCCCACCGCGACCATGCCCAGCGCCGCGAGGAACTTGCCGGCCACCACCTCCCAGTCCCGCAGGGGCATGCTGAGCAGCAGCTCCAGCGTGCCGGTCTTGCGCTCCTCGGCCACCAGCCGCATCGTCACCGCGGGCGCGAAGACGACGAACAGCACCGGGGCGATGCTGAAGAAGGCCCGTAGCGAGGCCTGCCCCGCGACGAAGACGGTGCTGAAGTACAGCCAGCCCGCCACCACCAGGAACACGCCGATGACGATGTAGGCGACCGGAGAATTGAAAAAACTCCTGAACTCACGCCTGGCGACGGCCAGTGTCGTTCCCATTCTCGACCTCGTTTTTTCCGGATGTCTGGGAGTCTGCTCAGGCCGCCATGGGCGGCGTCTGATGGCCCTGCGGGCCCTCGCTCGCGGCGGGCTTCTCTCCCCCCGTGAGCTTGCGGAACGTCTCTTCCAGGCTGACGTGCTGCCGCTTCACCTCGAGCAGGCACAGGTCATGGCGCACCGCTGCCTCGAAGAGCGCGCGGCGGATGTCCTCGGTGCCGTACCGCAACCGGAAGCCCAACGTGCCGCTGCCTTCGGCCTCGGCCGTCTCCACGCCGGTGACGCCCGCCACCCCCGCGAGCATCGAGCGGACCGCGTCCGACTGCAGCATGCCCCCGGTGCGCGAGGTGAGCACCACGGTGACCGTGCCACCCTCGCCCTTGCCCAGCCGCTCGGGCGCGTCGTCCGCCACCAGCCGCCCATCGTTGATGATGAGCACACGGCTGCAGGTGCTTTGCACCTCGCTCAGGATGTGGGTGCTGAGAATGACCGTCTTCTCCTTGCCCAGCTCCTTGATGAGGCTGCGGATCTCGACGATCTGGTTGGGGTCCAGGCCCGTGGTCGGCTCGTCCAGGATGAGCAGATCCGGATCATGCACGATGGCCTGCGCCAATCCCACCCGCTGCCGGTAGCCCTTGGAGAGCTGGTGGATGTCCTTGCCCA
>DASVVJ010000644.1:0-2077 GCA_036389955.1 Myxococcaceae bacterium | reverse complement strand
GTGCTTTCCTTGGGACTCCCAGCCTGGCGGCTATACTCCCACCCGAAAACCCACCCATGCATCCCACATTCCGCCGCCTGGGGCCCAGTGAACTGCTGCCCCGGTACATTTTCGCGGAGAGCCTCGTCGCCCGCCGCCGCGTGCTGGAAGTGGACGCTGTCGCCTCCACCGGCGGCGAGAGCGCTCGCTTCCTGCTCGAGCGCGGCGCCCGCGTGGTGGTGGCCTGTGACTCGGACCTTGCCGCCGTGGAGGCCGCTCAGAAGGCCCATGGCGGCCCCGCCCTGCGTTTCCGCGCCAACGTCTATGACGACCTGGAGCCGGGCAGCTTCGACCTGGTGCTGGTGGCGGACCTCGCCCCCTATGTGCGCGCCCCGGCGCTGCTCGCTGAGCTGGCGCGGCTGGTGGCCAAGCAGGGTTTCCTGCTGGGCGGCCTGCGCAACAGCGGCGGCCTGGCCCTGTGGCAGCTGATGGAGGTGGAGGAGGGGGTGCCGCCCACGTACGGGCAACTGTTGGATGCGCTCTCGCCCCACTTCCCCCATGTGGAGGTGGCCACCCAGAGCCCCCTGCTGGGCTACCAGCTCGCCTTCGAGAAGGGCGAGGGGCTGCAGGTGGATGGCTCGCTCATCCGCGGCAGCGAGGCGGCCTACTTCATGGTGGTGGCCGGCCAGGAGCCCGCGCGCGTGGTGGACCCCACGTGGGTGCAGCTGCCTCCCGAGCCGCTCGCCTTCACCCGTGGCCGCCTGGAGGAGGTGGCTCAGCGCGCCAAGGGTTGGGAGGAGCGCACCGCGAAGCAGAAGGAGATCGTCTCCAAGCTGCGCGCGGAGCTGGCGGACCGCGAGGCGGAGGTGGCCTCGCTCAAGCCCTCGCTGGAGCTGGCGCGCGAGGACGTGGCGCGGCTCACCGCGCAGCTGGAGCAGGCGCGGGGCACTCCCGAGGCCACGCGCGAGCGCGATGAGCTGGTGGCGAAGCTGCGCCGCCGCGAGCTGGAGCTGCAGGTGGCTCAGGAGCGGCTGGGGGACGCCGAGCGCCGGCTGACGCAGCAGCGCTTGGAGATGGAGGGTGTGCAGCGGCTGCAGTCCGAGGCCAGCGTGCAGGTGCTGGCCGCCCACGAGGCCCAACGGCTGGAGCGCGCCCGCCGCGAGGAGGTGGCCGCCGCGCTGGAGGAGACGCGCGAGCGGTTGACGCAGGCCTACGCCAACGTGCGCGACTTGCAGGACGAGCTGTCGAACCTGCGGATTGACCGGGAGAAGGACCGGCTGGCGGCAGACCGGGCGCTGGAGCAGGGCGAGGACCGGCGGCGCCAGGCGGAGGCGGCCCGGGAGCGCGAGCTGCGCATCGCCGAGCAGTACTCCCAGGCGCTCGCCGCGGTGGAGCACCTCAAGGCGGACCTGGCCAAGGCGGGCGAGGCCTCGCGGGTGGCCTCGGACGCGCTGCTCGTCAAGGAGGCGGAGCTGGCGCGCACCGCGCGCATCCTCGAGGAGAGCCGGCAACGCGTGGCCTCCGCCGAGGCGGGGCGCCAGGAGGCCGAGGGGCGCCTGGCCCGGCGTGAGGAGGAGCTGCGCGCGCTGGAGACGGAGCTGGAGGCGGCGCGCACCAACGCGGCCCGGCTGACGGAGGCGCTGGCGGCGCTCGAGAAGGCAGAGGAGGCCGCGCGGGCGACGGCGGAGAAGCTCGAGGAGTCGCTCCTGGAGGCCCGCGGCCGCATGGCGGACCTGGAGGAGGACCGCGAGAAGGCCGCGGCGACGTTCGCCCAGGCGCTTGAGGCCGAGCGCGAGCTGGGGGAGCAGCGGCTCGCCCAGGCAACGGAGGAGGAGCGGAGGAAGACGGAGGCCGTCTCGGCACAGCTGGCGCGGGAGACGGCGGCGCGCGAGGCCGTGGAGCTGCAGCTCCAGGAAGTTCAGGCCCAGGCGCGGACCGAGGCCGCGGCACGGACCGAGGCGTCCGTGGCGCTCGCCCAGGCCGAGCAGCGGATACAGGACCTGCAGAAGGCGTGCGATGCGCTGGGGCAGGAACTGGCTGCGGAGACGGCGGAAATCAAGGCCGCAGAGAAGAAGCTGGAGGCCGAGGAGCAGCGGCG
>DASVVJ010000643.1:0-2911 GCA_036389955.1 Myxococcaceae bacterium | reverse complement strand
CGACTATCTGCACTTCGACCTGGATCCCGGCTCCGCCACCTGGGAGCGGGTCGTCGAGACCGGCTTCGTGCTGCGCGAGACGCTCGACAGTCTGAAGATGCCCTCGCTGGTGAAGACCTCGGGCTCCAAGGGGATTCACGTCTATGTGCCCATCAAGCGCGGTCCCACCCAGAAGGAGGTGTGGACCATCGCCAAGGCCCTGGCCCAGGAGCTGGCCAAGCAGCGGCCGGATCTGATCACCGCCGAGTACCGCATCGCCAAGCGCCCCGCCGGCCGCGTGCTCGTGGACTACAACCAGAACGCCTGGGGCCGCACGCTCGCGTCCATCTACTCGGTGCGCCCCACGCGCTACGCCAGCGTGTCCACCCCCGTGACCTGGGAGGAGCTCGAGGCCGGCGCGCGCATCGAGGACTTCACCCTTCGCAACGTCCCCGCGCGCATCAAGCGCAAAGGGGACCTGTGGAAGCCGCTGCTGTCCGCCAAGAAGCGCGTCGACCTGGGGAAGTTCCTATGAGACCACCGCGTACGTCCGCACCCGCCCCGGCTTCCTGGGAGCCGCTGGATCTGCCGCTCACTCCGCCGTATCCGCCCATGGAGGCGGAGCTGGTGCGCGACGTCCCCACCGGGAGCGATTGGCAGTACGAGCCCAAGTGGGACGGCTTCCGGTGCATCGCCTACCGGGACGGAGACCATGTGGAGCTGCAGTCCAAGGCGGGCCAGCCGCTCGGGCGCTACTTCCCCGAGATGGTCGCCGCCGTGCGCAAGCTGGGGCCCAAGCGCTTCGTGGTGGATGGGGAGCTTGTCATTCCCGAGAACGGCTCGCTCTCGTTCGATGCGCTGCTGCAGCGTATCCACCCCGCCGCCAGCCGCGTGGCCAAGCTGGCGGCGCAGACACCGTCACGCTTCTACGTGTTCGACATGCTGGTGGACACCCGGGGCCAGCGGCTCACCGAGAAGCCCTTGCGCGAGCGGCGCAAGCGCCTGGAGACCTTCGCCGTGCGCTACCTGCCCACCACCGGGCAGATCCGCCTGTCTCCCGCCACGCGCTCGGAGGACATTGCCCGGGCGTGGCTGGGCTCGCAGGGCATGGACGGGGTGGTGGCCAAGCACATGGACGCCTCCTATGCCTCGGGCGAGCGCACCGGCATGGTGAAGGTGAAGCCGCAGCGCACCGCCGACTGCGTGGTGGGCGGCTTCCGCTGGGCCGAGCGCAAGGAGAGCGGGGTGGGCTCGCTGCTGCTCGGCCTCTACGACGACGATGGGGTGCTGCACCACGTGGGCTTCTGCTCGAGCTTCTCCTCCAAGGCGAAGAAGGAACTCGTCAAGCCGCTTGAGTCCATCCGGGGAGGCGAGGGCTTCACCGGGAAGAAGCCCGGAGGCCCCAGTCGCTGGAGCAAGCGCGACGGCGCCTGGGAGCCGCTGGAGACACGGCTCGTGGTGGAGGTGGGCTACGACCACTTCAGCCAGGGCCGCTTCCGCCATGGCACCCAGTTCCTGCGCTGGCGGCCCGACAAGTCTCCCGAGCAGTGCCGCATGGAGCAGGTGCTGCGCCGGCGTTCGCGGGCCGACGCGCCACATCTGGAAATGGACGAAGCCCACGCTCACTGAGCACGAGACCGTGGAATAGCGCGGTCCGTTCTGGTATTACTCTCAGTGACGCTGCAAGGCGTCGTCCCATGATCTCCTCGCGCTGAAACCAGACTTCTGTGACCGCCGTCGTCGCCCGGCACCTTCGCCGTGGCGTCGCGGTCCGCTGTTTGCGCGCTTTGGAGATTCTTTATGAGAAAGCTCATTTACCACGTTGCATCCACTGTTGATGGCTTCATCGCCCGTGCGGACGACACCTACGACTGCTTCCCCATGAATCCGGGGGACGAGAACATCACCGACTTCATGGCGTCCCTGGCCGGCTACGGCGCGGTCGTCATGGGCCGGCGGACGTATGAGCCCGCGCTGAAGGTCGGGGTGACGGATCCGTACCCGAACCTGGACACCTACGTCTTCTCCCGTTCGATCAAGGAGAGCCCTCACCCCAAGGTGAAGGTGATCTCCGAGGACGCCCCGGGAGCCATCCGGCGGCTGAAGGAGCAGGACGGCAAGGACATCTACCTCTGCGGAGGCGGAGAGTTCGCGTCCATGCTGTTCATGGAGGGACTGGTCGACGAGCTGCTGCTCAAGCTCAACCCGCTGCTGCTGGGCTCGGGGATTCCGCTCTCTCCCAAACTCAAGGAGCACATCGACCTCAAGCTGATGTCGAGCAAGGTCTACAGCACCGGTGTGGTGCTGCTGCGCTACGCCGTTCAGAAGCGCGGCAAGTGAGTTGAACTGAAAGGGAGAAGGGCTCGGGGCTTCGAGCCCTTTTCCCGCCGTGTCGGGTTTCAGTCAAGGCCTGCCTTTGGCTTTGACGTGGGGCTCGTGGTGCCAGACCCTTCACGTCGTGAAGAAATCCCTGACCGTGGTGGTTTCTCTGCTCGTCCCGCTGGCCGCCGGAGGATGCAAGCGGCAGCCGGACGCTTCCGATGCGCAGCTCGCCACGCTGCCGCCGGTTCCCGCCGGTGAGCTGCGTGCGCCCGAGGCCTTCGCCATCATCACCGACCAGGGCAGCCGCTCGCGGGCGCTGTTCCTCGAGGCCAGCAAGGTGCTGCTGCACCCGCGCTGCGCCAACTGCCATCCCGATGGGGACGTTCCCCTCCAGGGCATGGACGCCCAGCCGCACAATCCACCCGTCGTGCGCGGCCCCGAGAACCACGGCGTGGTGGGCATGCAGTGCGAGAGCTGTCACCAGGACCGGAACCTGGATCTCGCACGGGTGCCGGGAGCTCCGAACTGGCACCTGGCGCCGCGCTCCATGGCCTGGGTGGGAAAGACGCCCCGGTACATCTGCGAGCAGCTCAAGGACACCAAGCGCAAC
>DASVVJ010000642.1:0-2097 GCA_036389955.1 Myxococcaceae bacterium | reverse complement strand
CCCATGCCATCGGCGGTGCCCAGATTCACCCACAGCTTGGCCTCACCGGGGCCCGCCTCCAGCGAGGGGCCCGCGCTGCGCCGGGGCTCATCCCGCCGGGGAGGCCGGGGCGCCCGCTCGCCGTGCTCGGCGCGAGGCGGCCTGTCGCCCCGCTCGCGATCCTTGTCCCGGCGCTCGCCGCGCTCCCGGCGCTCGCCGCGCTCACCACGGCCCTCGCGCCGCTCACGCTCCTCGCGCCGGCCCTCGGGCTTGCGCTCGGCGGCGGGGGCCGCCTGCTGCTCGGTGCCCGCGGCGGCGAGCTTCTCCATGCGCAGGTGGCTGAAGTAGTACTTCAGCAGGAAGGCCACCAGGTCATCCGCGTCAGGGCGTCCCTTGAGCTGCGCCGCCAGCGGCAGGAAGCCTTCGAACACGCTACCCGAGGCCCCGTCGCGGATCTCCCGCAGGTGGCGCTCGGTCCACAGGTGCATTGCCTCTTCAGGAGCGGGCATATCGCGCTTCTCGAACTTGATGCCGTACTTCTTCTCGAGCACGGTGTAGGTGGCCAGCTCGCGGCCGGAGAACAGATTGATGGCGGTGCCCTTGTTGCCGATGCGGCCGGTGCGGCCCACCCGGTGCAGGTACACCGCCGGATCCTCCGGCAGCGAGTAGTTGATGACGTACTCCAACCCGGAAATGTCGATGCCGCGGGCGGCGATGTCGGTGGCGACCATGAAGGCCACCTCGCCTCGCTTCACCTTGCCCATCACCCGCTCGCGCTCCTTCTGCGGCAGGTCTCCGTTGAGCAGGTCCGCGTCGAAGCCGTTGCGGTTGAGCACCGCCGTCACCAGCGCCGTGTCATCCCGCGTGTTGCAGAAGATGATGGCGTTCTGCGGCTCTTCCTTCTCCAGCACGTAGATGAGGTTGCGCGGCTTGGGGAAGGCGTCCGACACGTCGTAGCGGATGTGGTGGATGTGCTCCACCGTGAAGACGTCGCCGGACAGCAGCAGCGTCTCCGCGTTGGTGGTGTAGCGGGCAATCAGGTTCTGGATGTCGGTGGGCACCGTGGCGCTGAACAGCAGCACCTGCCGGTTCTTCGGAAGCCGGTCGAGGATGCGCGTCACCTCCTCGTAGAAGCCCTGGTTGAGCATCTCGTCGGCCTCATCGAGCACCGCGTGGTCGCACCCCTCCAGCTTCAGGTTGCCGCGGTTGATGTGGTCGAACACGCGGCCGGGCGTGCCGACGATGATGGGGGTGCCCTCCTCGAGGGCATCCTCCTGCTGCTTCATCGAGGCGCCGCCGTAGATGGCCGCCACCTTGATGCCCTTGTGCTTGCCCAGCTGCTTCAGCTCGTCGGCCACCTGGAGCGCCAGCTCGCGGGTGGGGCAGAGGATGAGGGCCCGCACCCGGCGCTCGTCGACGGGAATCTTCTCCAGCAGCGGCAGGCCGAAGGCGGCGGTTTTGCCGGTGCCCGTCTTGCTGCGGACGATCAGGTCCCGTCCCTCCATGGCGGGCTTGAAGGCCTTGGCCTGGACGGGGGTGGGGTTGGTGTAGCCGCGTTCGGCGATGGCGCGCCGAATGGGCTCGGAGAGGTTCATGTCCTCGAAGCTGATGTCCGCGACGTACTCAGCGGGACGGCTCCGAGTCTCGGTCTCGGGGGTGCCCGAGGGGTTCGGGTCTTGAGGAATGTCGCTCATCAGGCAGGGGCATAGCCCCTGCATTACCCTCTGGCAACAATCCACGTACTTTGCTGTATGGAGTCCCCATGGCGAATGGGAGGAAGAGAACCAAAGGCACGGCCTCCCGGCCCCGTGCGAAGCGCCCGGAAACCCCTGCCCCGGAGGGCGAATCCCCCGAGGTAGAGGCGGAGGCGGAGGCCGAGGTGTCCCCGGAGGCCATGGAGCCCGCGCCGGAGGAGCTGGCCGAGGCGGAGGCCGAGGTGGCGGATGTGGTCTCCCCGGTGACCACCCAGGCGCTGGTGCTGATGGGGGAGTCGGGAATCACCCGGAAGGACCCGCTCCAGGCCTACATGGCGGAGGTGACGCGCCACCCGCTGCTGACGCGGGAGGAGGAGTACGCGCTGGCCAAGGAGTACCAGCAGACGCAGGACGTGAAGGCGGC
>DASVVJ010000641.1:0-2789 GCA_036389955.1 Myxococcaceae bacterium | reverse complement strand
GAAACGATCACCATGGATCTCGGCAATCCCACATTCAAGGGGAAATGGGCGTATTACGATGTAGTCAAGATGGATGTTTTGGTTGACTTGGACGGCGATGGTAACATGGGGTACGCGTGCCGCCTCCTTCCGAAGGCTAATGACAGTCTTCATCTTGTTCCCGACGAGGAAACGATGAAGCACCATGGCGGCATGGATAGACTCCTTGACACACCCATAGATGATGATGATGACCCGGACGATGTCCTATCTGGATAGGACATTGAGGCGCCCGGCCACTTGGCGCGCACTGAGGTCTTCCTCCAACACCCAGCCGAACATCTACCGCACGTGCGTGGCCTCCACTTCGTCGATGACGACCACCCCCTGTGGCACCTAGCACTACTGCGTCACGAGTAGGAGCGAGGAGGGAGCGGGCAAGCGAAGGCTGATAGAACTGGCCGAGCTTGCGTAGGCTGCGCGGGAGCCTACCTATCAGGTATGGAGTGCTTCCTGGAGGCCGCTGCCGGGCAGCGGCTCGAGAGCTACTTGCGGACAATTGGCGAGGTACTGGGAAACGACAGCCGCCGAGGCTCATTCGCGCTGTACGCGATGGGACTGTTGGGAGATGCGGAGCGCAAGAGTGTTGAGCCTATTGCAGCCCGTGCCTGCCGGATCCGCAGAAGGTAGAGGCGGTGCACCAGCGACTGCTGCACTTCGCCGTGGACGCCAAGTGGAGTGACCGGGAGGTGAGGCGGCAGGCGGCGCAGTACGCCCTGGGAGCGATGGTGGAGCGCGAGCCGGTGGAAGTGTGGATTGTGGACGACACAGGCTTCCTCAAGCAGGGCAAGCACTCGGTGGGAGTGCAGCGGCAGTACACCGGCTCAGCAGGCAAAATCACCAACTGCCAGATTGGCGTCAGCCTGAGCATCGCCACGCGCACCGAGCAGTTGCCCATCGACTTCGAGCTGTACCTGCCTGAGAGCTGGGCCAATGATCCGGCGCGCCGCGCAGAGGCCCGCATCCCTGAAGAGGTGAAGTTCAGGACCAAGCCGCAGCTGGCCCTGCAAATGATTGAGCGGGCCGTGCAGGACGGTGTCCCTCAAGGCCTGGTGCTGGAGGATACGGGCTACGGCGGCTGTGCCGAGTTCCGCGCGCGTGTTCGTTCGCTGGGTTTGCACTACGCGCTGGCGGTGTACCCCCACACCACCGTGCGCCAGTTGGATGCGCAAGGGCACCCACGGGCAGAGGCCCTGAGGGTGTCGGACCTGGCCTTGCGCATTGAAGAGCGCGGGGGCTTTCGCCGCTGCACCTGGCGAGAGGGGACGCGAGAGGACTTGTCGGCGCGCTTCGCCCTGCGTCGAGTGGTCGCCGCAGGCGTGCCCAACTCCCAGCAGGAGCCGTTGTGGCTGCTCATCGAGTGGCGTCATGGGGAGCAGGAGCCTGCCAACTATTTCCTCATCTCCCTGCCAGGGCTCAAAACCAAGCGGCAACTCATCCGCTTGGTGATGCAGCGCTGGAGAACCGAGCGTGTCTACCAGGACCTCAAGGGCGAACTGGGCCTGGACCATTACGAAGGTCGCTGCTTCCCAGGCTGGCATCATCACGTCTCGGTAGCCCTGTGCTGCTATGCGTTCATTATTGCCGAACGCGTGCGGCATTTTCCCCCCTCGGCCCGAGGGACGACTGAAGCCTACGCGCAGCACCTCCAGGCCTGAGCGGCACTTCCACGACAGCTTCATCACCGCACGGCTCGCCATGGCTCGGCACACTGCCACCTGGCTGCCTCGCTGCCCCTGCTGCCATCGCCCCAACTTTCCTCGCTCCTCACGCCACCCACCGGGCTTCCCTGTTCACCCTTCAGGTCCCTGACGCAGTAGTGCTAGCAGGCTGCTGAAAAGTTCTCCGAAGCCCTAACGACCCACTACCCAATGGATAAGACGTTGGCACCCGCCCCCATAGGTCGTAGGCCAGAAGGCCGCTCCGACCCTTTTTTCAGCAGCCTGCTAGGGCGTACGCACCACTCACGCATACGCATAAGAGGGATGGAGGCCCTGTTGAGGGGGAGGGAGGGTGCAGAGGGGTCGAGGAGGGTCGCTGACGGGGCCGCCCGAGTGATGCTGCCGTCCGGTGGACAGGCCGCGTGAGCCCCCTTGGGGTACACGCCTGCCCAGACCGCGCTCCCATCAGGTGCGTAGCAGGGCCTGGACCTCTTGGAGCCTCTTGAGCCTCAACACCACGCGGCCTGGGGTGGCCCTCGTGCCGGGGCCAACCTCGCACATGCCGTGGGCAGGCCCAGGTGCTCCAGAATCGCTCGCACTCCACCCCCTCCCTGCACATACGCCAGCACCCGCCGCCTGCCTCCACACCTCACACAGACGAACACGTCCAAGTCGAACGTCCTCCTGAGCAACTCTGCCCAGTCCACTCGCGGCGTCCTCTCCTTCATCCGCTCCTTCCTGACCGCTGCCTGGGGCGCCTCGCTCGCCTCCTCCTCACCTGCTTGAGGGACCAGAAATGGCCGCAGTTGCGCGCCTGGAGCGAAGACGCCGTGGAACCTCGTTAGGTTTGTCCGAGGCGGAGGTACCAGGGACGCTACACGCCGTAACAGTTCCAGCCCGGTGAAGAGCAGGTGCGTGGTGCCGTCCGGCAGCGGGCGCTTCATGCGGTAGGCGATGCGGCCGTCCTCCGCTCGTGACAGCCGCTCCAGCGCCAGCGCACCGCGCGCCCCGTAGCGGCATAGCCGCTCCAGTCCTTGCCTGTCGTTGGCGTGCAGGTGCGTATTGGCGTGCAGGGAGAAGCCCTCCAGC
>DASVVJ010000640.1:0-10137 GCA_036389955.1 Myxococcaceae bacterium | reverse complement strand
CACGACGCGCCGCCCATACGGCCGGTCGAAGCTCCGCCAGTCGATCTCGACGCCGCGCTCGTAGAGCCGCGCCACGCACTCGGCCAGCGCCTCCCAATCGCCCCACCCTGCCCGGAGCGAAGGCAGAAAGCCGGGCACGCCGAACTGGCCGGGCTGGCCCTGCGCCATGCCGATCAGGACGGTGACTTTCTGCCCCTCAAGTGCCCGAGCGGGGTCCGTCCAACGGAACGGAGGGAGCGCCTCGATCACCGAGTACCCGGCGCCATCCACCCGTGAGGGCCGCGCTGCGAGCGTGCGCACGGCCGTCTCGAGATCAATGGCCCCTGCCACGCATGCGGCCGTCACCTCGCCGACGCCCTTGCCAAGCACCACCTCCGGCCGCACGCCCCACGCCTTCCACAGCTCTGCGAGCGCGAACCCGACGGAGAACTGGGTCTGCTCTGCGGCGGGTACCTCCCGCTGCGCGCCCGAGGCCGCGAAGGCGGCGGCACAGCGGTCGAGTGCGTCCCGGAACACCGGCTGCGTTGCGTATAGCTCCTGCCCGGGCGCGCCCTGCGGCATGAGTTCCTCCTGGAAGAAGAACCCCACCCCCTGCCGCTCGCGGCGCTCAGCCGGCTCCCCCCCTCGCCAGGCACGGAGCCGCTCCTTCAGCTGCGCGGGAGTCTGACCGGTGACCGCGAGCCGGTGTGAGAAGTGGGCGCGTGCGGCGTTCGCGGTGAAGCAGAAGTCCCCCAGCGACTGCTCGGGGGTCGCGTCGAGCAAGGGCGCCACGCGCTCTACCTGCGCGGCGAGCGCTTCGGCCGAACTTGCGGACAGCGTGAGCACGTGCACGGGCCGCTGAGCCGTCACGTCCGCGGCGCTCCGGAGCGGCGGCTCCTCAAGGAGCACGTGCGCGAGGGCGCCGCTCAAGCCAAAGCCGGTAACCCCTGCGATGCGCCGCCGGGCCCCCCGTGGCCACGGCTGCGTCTGCGTGGGGATGACGAGCGGTGTGTCCGCCAGAGGGACGCGCGGGTGCGGCGTCGAATAGTTCAGGTTCGGAGGGATGGCCTCGTTCTGGAAGGCGAGGATGGCCTTGATGACGCCCGCGGCGCCGCCGGCGTATTCCAGCTGCCCCATGTTCGTCTTCATCGCACCGAGCACGCACTTCGCCCCATCGGGCCGTGGAGCGCCGAAGACGTCCTTGAGGGCCTGCAACTCGATGGCGTCCCCAGCCCAGGTGCCCGAGCCGTGCGTCTCGACGTAGTCCACGTCCGCGGGGGTAAGCCCCGCGGTCGCGAGCGCGTCACTCATCACGCGCCGCATCGCGGGCACACTGGGCGCTGTAAGGCTCACGCCGCGGCCCGTGCTGGTGGAGGCCCATCCGCGCAGCAGCGCGAGCACCGGGTTGCCGTCGGCGAGCGCCCGCGAGTAGCGCTTGAGCACCAGCAAGGCACAGCCCTCGCCCCGGACCGCGCCGTCCGCCTTCGCGTCGAACGCCTTGACGCGGCCGTCGCGGGACATGAGTTCGAGCTTGCAGAAGTGGAATGAAATCTCGGGCTGCAGCAGCAGCGTCACGCCGCCGGCAATCGCGAGGTCCGACTCCCCTCGCCGCAGGCTCTCGGCGGCCAGGTGCAGCGCCACCAGCGATGAGGCACACGCGGCCTCGATGGACAACGACGGCCCGTGGAACCCGAACACGTGAGACAGGCGGCCGCTGGCGACGCTGGTGAGGTGGTCCGTCACGCTGAAGCCATCCAGGTGACCGGGCTCGCGAACGCGGTTGTATCCCTGGTCCGCGAGCCCCACGAAGACGCCCGTGCGGCTGCCGGTGAGCCCCGTCGGAGACTCGCCCGCGCTCTCGAGCGCCTCCCAGCAGACTTCCAGGAGCAGGCGCTGCTGCGGGTCCATCCCCGCCGCTTCCTCATCGGAGATACCGAACGGCTGCGGATCGAACTGATCCGCGCCCTCGAGGAAGCCTCCCCAGCGGCCGTACATCTTCCCGCGAGCGTCCGGGTCCGGATGAAAGAGCGCGTCGATGTCCCAGCGGCTCTTGGGGACCTCGGTGATGCCGCTGCGCCCTTCCTGCAACAGCCGCCACAAGGCCGCAGGAGAGTGGGCGCCACCCGGGAAACGGCCCGCCATGCCGACCACGGCCACCGGGTCGTCCTCCTGCTGCTCGCTTCGCAGCAGCGTGAGCAGCGTGGACCGCTCTTCCGCATTGAGGCCAGAGAGCAGTCTCGCCATGGCACCGCGGACCTCATCCTTCATCACCCACTCCTCCACCCGAGGTGCACAGCCACTTGCGGGGCGCCGAGTGCAACGAACGTTGCCTGGATTACATTTCCAGATGAAGAACTCGCCAGGTCTGATCTCTCGCGATACTCCGCGAGCCGCGCCTGACGTAGCTCTCCGCTCGGACCTTGCAAAGCAGCCTGCCTGGCACCCGCTACGCCACAGGTTCGCCCCCCACGGCGTGATGCCTGAGGAGCCACGGCCTGCTGCGACGGAGTCCCTCGGTCAGGGCGAGGAGTTCAAACCGGTGCCGCCAGTTCCGCGAGCCTGGCGCGCAGTGGAGCAATCAACTCCCGCTCCGGCCCGTCCGGATAAGCGTTGCGATCCCAGACCACCAACGCGCGCAGCCGGCCCCTGAACGTGCTGAAGATCAACATCACCCGCGAAGGCGGGAAAAGCTGCGAGAAGTTGATGAAGTCGGCGATCGGCACGCTCCCAAAACGCTCGAGCGGGAACGGCACCGGCCCCGGATTCGACATCACGATGTTCGACTTGGCGACGTACCGCGTGATGAGCGCCGAGGACAGCCGCAGCGGTGAGAAACGCGCCAGCGCGGTGTAGAGCCGGACGCGGTACAGCTCGGAGAGAATCTCCCCACTCTTCCAGTGGTTGAGCTGATCCACCATCGCGGTGAGCACCTCGCGGTCGGTCCCGGACGTCGGCAGGCGCACGCTAT
Source organism: Myxococcaceae bacterium (assembly GCA_036389955.1). GTDB lineage: Bacteria > Myxococcota > Myxococcia > Myxococcales > Myxococcaceae > DATHBR01. Next base: position 7,190 of record DASVVJ010000640.1, on the reverse strand, counting down.
AGGGAACTACCAACGTCTCGTAGAGTTCGTCCGTGTTCACCCGCGTCAGGTGCCGCAAGGAGAAGTTGTCCAGGATGCGCAGCCACCGCCGCCCTACCTTCTCGGGACAGCTCGCCCGCCACACCTGGAACAGGGCCAGGGCCAGCATGGCATGCACCGTCACCTTCTCCTGCTTCGCGCGCCGCCGCAGCCCCTCCAGGAGCTCGGCCCCGAAGTCCACCTTCGCGAAGTCCTGCTCCCCCCTGGGCGTGTCCGGCAGCGGCATCGACACATCGGGCCGCAGCAGATCCAGCACCATCAACTTCACCGCGCCCAGCGCGTGGCGCAGGCGCTTGCGCAAGGGCAGGTGCTGCGTGAAGAGCGACGCCGTGCTGCGATCCTCCACCTCGATGGGCGTGGTGTCGTAGGCCGTGCCGAACTCCAGGGCGGTGTAGCTCTCCGCGATGTCGTGCGCGAGCCGGTAGCCAGCCCGGGCGTCGTTGTAGAGCCGCACGGTGATGATCTGCAGGTAGCTGCGGGCCGGCGTCTCCAGCAGGTGGAAGCGCACCGGGCGGCCCGCCGTCACGTCGGAGGCCTCCTGCCAGACGTTGGCAAGCAGCCGCTGGTGCACGGCCGCCGGCTCGTCCGTCTCGCACTGCGCGATGCGCAGATCGAGCGGCAGCGGCTCAGGCGCGACCTCACAGTCGAACGCCCGCATGAAGCGCGGCTTGATGCGGCTGTTCAGCACCGGGTGACGAGCCAGCGCCTGCAGCAACGCCGCGCGCAGCCGCTCGTGGTCGAGCCGCCCCTCGAGCTCCAGGAGCTCGCACGAGTTGAGGTTCCCCAGCGTCAGGAGCTGGTAGATGTAAAACAGGCTGTGGGCTGGGAGCGGATACGTTCGCGGCGCGGCCGTCTCCTGCTTGCTGAGGGCTCCGTCCGCCGGGGTCATCCTCGGTCCTCTCGCCTCTGTCCGCACCGCATCCTCAGGCCACAGCGGCCTGGGTCCGCTCACCCTTGACCAGATCGACGAACCGCTCGCGCACCTGCCGCTTGAGCACCTTGCCCGTCAACCCGCGCGGGATCTCCTCCACGTCCACGAGGACGATCCGGCGCAGCGCCGCCTGGGGCTCCAGCTGCTGATTGATGCGCCGCAGCAGCTCGTCCGCGTTCGCCGCCGCACCCGGCTTCGGGTAGACCACGGCGGCCGGCACCGTGTTGCCGTCCGCATCGGGCACCCCGAAGACCACTGCCTCCCCCACTTCGGGGAACTTGAGCAGCAGCTCCTCGATGGGAAGGGTGTAGACGGGCCCTTGCCGCGTCTCCATCACATCCACTGCCCGATCCAGCTGGTAGAAGCGGCCCGAGCTGTCGCGGTAGCCGACATCCCCCGTCCACCACCAGCCGTCGATCATCACTCCGTGCAGGCGGTCGTGGGCATTCCAGTAGCCCTTGAACAGCATGGGCCCCTTCACCATGAACCGCCCGACCTCACCGGGCTTCAGCGGCCGGCCCCGCTCGTCCGCGATCTTCACCTTGTGCCCGAAGATGGACTGGCGGCCGATACAGCGGCCATACCGCTGCGTGCCTGCGAAAGCGATGCGGGTCAACCCGAAGAAGCCCAGCTCCGAGGTCCCCCACGCATCCACGAACACCGAACGAGTGACAGGACGCCCGAACACCCGGTACAGCGCACCGTGCTGGACGAAGGCGCGCACGTGCACCTCGTGGCTGGCATCCGCCGCGGACATCCAGGCACGCATGGAGCTCAAGTCGTACTTGTCGAGCCCATGGTGGTACATGCCGAGGTACGTGTCCGGGAACCCCACGTAGACGGAGATCTTCTCCCGCTCGATGGTCCGTAGCACCACCTCCGGGTCCGCCTTGCTCAGCACCCACACGGGCGCTCCGCCCACCAGCGAGGTCATCATCCCCAGGTAGGTGGCGTAGTGGTTATAGGGGCCGACGAACAGCGCCTTGTTCTTCCGAGAGAACGGCTGAATGGCCAGATTCGCCCGCAGCGCGGACATGATGCCGCCATTCCCGATGAGCACGCCCTTGGGGAACCCGGTCGTGCCCGACGTGTGCACGATCATCACGTCCGAGTCGCTCGCGAGCTCCACCGGCTCGAGCTGATCCGACGCACCTGGCAGCTCCCGCTCGAGGACCATGGACGGGACTGCTGTCGCCGCCGGAGCCGAGGTGAAGATCCACTTCTCCACGCTCGACCGGGCCGCGACCTCCTGAACCCCGCTCGTGAACGTCTCGGGGTCCGTGATGACGAACCGCGCCCCCGTATGCGCCAGGTAGTTGCCCAGATCCCGGTGCGCCATCCGCGGGTTGATGGGGACCGCGATCCCACCGGCCTTCACGATCGCCAGCCCGAGGAAGAAGTAGTCCGGGCTGTGGGTCTTGTAGATGGCCACCCGATCAAAGCGCTTGAGCCCCGCGGCCAGCAGCAGGTTTCCCACGCGATTGACGAAGCCCAGCATCTCCCTGGCGCTTACCGCCTGCTCGGGCAGTCCGCTGTAGCGCAGCGGCTCATGGAGGTAGAAAACCGCTCCAGAGGCCTGCGCCGCGGCGGCCTTGTCGGCGACGTTCGCTAAACTCAGCTTCGAATCCAGCGCGAACCTTAGCCGGTTGAAGAACCGCGTCTTGACCCAGTCCATGCGCTTCCTCGGTCGCGACCTGCAAATCCAGGCTTGCTTGATTTACATATATTTAAAATTATACCCTCTCTGTCAAGAGGCTGACGTTCTGGCGCCTCCGGGCACCCTCCGTAGTGATTCCCTGGAGCAGCGGTAAGCATGGCATCCAACGTACGGACAGAAGAGGAGTTCGTCGCCTACATCCAGGCGGGTGGAGTCGTCGAACCCAGTGACTGGATGCCGGAGGACTACCGGCGAGCCGTCATCCGCTTCATCGAGATGCACGCGAACTCCGAGTACATGGGGGCGCTGCTCGAGCGCGACTGGATCGCGCGGGCGCCAACGCTCGAGCGCCGGATCGCGATCACCGCGAAGGTGCAGGACGAGGTCGGCCATGCCCAGCACCTCTACTGCCTGCTCGAGGACCTTGGGCGTCCGCGCGCGGAGGTGCTGCGTGACCTGAGTGAGGGGCGTGCCCGGTACAACAGCTTCTTCCACTACCCCACCCGGTCCTGGGCCGACTGCGGCATCATCGCCTGGCTCTCGGACGCCGCCTCCATCATCGCGCAGAAGGCCCTGCTCAAAACGAGCTATGGCCCCTACCGCCGCATCCTGCCGAAGATCTGCTGGGAGGAGGCGTTTCACGTCGTCCATGGACGAGAGATCATCCTGACGCTCATGGACGGCACGCAGCAACAGCGGGAGATGGTTCAGGAGTCGCTGACACGGTGGTGGCCACCCCTGCTCTACTTCCATGGACCGCCTACGCCTCCTGAGAAGGACGCCGATCTCACTCGCTGGAAGCTGAAGAGCCGGGCCAACGAGGACATGCGGCAGGAGTTCCTCGGCCTCTACGTCCCCAGACTCCAGAAGATGGGGCTCACGCTGCCGGATCCCAAGCTGCGCTTGGACCATGAGACGCAGCGCTGGCAGTACACCGAGCCAGACTGGGAGCTGGTGCGCCAGGTAGGGCGAGGCCATGGCCCCGCCAGCCAGGATCGGCTCGAGATCCGCCGACGCGCCATGGAGGAGAACAGCTGGGTGGCGGAGACCCTGCTGCCCATGCCAAAGGCCGAGGCCGCCCGCTCATGAACGCTCCAGGAAGCCCCACGGCGCCAGACCGTACCCTCTACGACGTGTTCGGCAGGGAGAAGCCAGGCGCGCCCGTCACGCATCTGGGCTCATTGGAGGCCCCCGACGCTGAGTTGGCCCGCCTCTACGCCTGCCAGCTCTTCTCCCGGCGCGGCGAACAGCAGGACCTGTACGTCGAGGCACGCACGCGGCAGCAACCAGTGCCTTCCTACGAGCGGGTGCTGGGCCACCACGCCCTGCGAGACGGGGCCAGCCACACTGCGCGCAGGCGCATGGCTCGGGAAAAAGGAAGCGAAGAGCCGTGACGACCCTCGAGGCACGTGTGGAGCTGCTCCTGGCACTCGCGGACGACGAGCTCGTGCTCGGCCATCGGGACTCCGAGTGGACGGGCATCGCCCCCACCGTCGAGGAGGACGTCGCCTTCAGCTCGATTGCCCAGGACGAGGTCGGCCACGCGATGGCGCTCTACGGCCTGGCAGGGCAGTGGCTGGGGCACGCGGCGGACCCGCTCGTGTTCTCCCGGAAGCCGGCGGACTTCCGGCACTCGCGCCTCCTGGAGGAGCCGCGGGGGGACTTCGCGTTCACCATCGTCCGCCGGTTCGTCTACGAGCTGGCGGATCGGCTGCGCATCCAGGCGCTGGGCGCGTCCTCGCTGGACCCGCTCGCTGAGCTGGCGCGGAAGATCCACCGCGAGGAGGTGCTCCACTTCGATCACGCCTGGCTCTGGCTGCGGAAGCTGTCCGCGCGGGAGCCCGGCCGCACCCGGGTGGAGAGAGCGCTCCAGGCGGTACTCCCCGGAGCCGCCGGCGTGCTGCTCCCGCTCCCGGTAGAGGAGCAGCTGCTCGCCGAGGGGATTCTGCCTGGCTCGTGGGAGGCGCTCTGGTTCACGTGGCGGGAGCAACTGCACCAGCACCTGGCGCAGGTAGGGTTCGCGGCGCTCGCGGACTCGGTCCTCCGTGACGGTGCCACGCTGGATCGGTATGGCGCTCCTTCGCCCACCTTCCTGGCCATGCACCAGGACATCACCCAGGTGAGCCGGCTTGTCCCTGGAGGCTCCTGGTGACGCCCTCCGCTCCCACAGCCTCGGAGGTATGGGCGGCGCTCGATGGCGTGAACGACCCGGAGCTGCCGGTGGTCTCCATCGTGCAGCTTGGAATGATCCGGGACGTGCGCGTCGAGGGACTCCGCTGCACCATTGTGTTCTCCCCCACCTTCATCGGCTGCCCCGCAACCCGGCTCATCTCCGGCGCGATTGAAGGGGCCGTGCGTGGAATGGGCCTGGAGCCGGAGGTCCACCTATCGTATGCCCAGCCCTGGAGCCCCGGACAGATCAGCCCCAAGGGCTGCGCGGCCCTGCGGGCGGCGCACATCAGCATCGGCCGCGAGCCGGGCCCGGTGGAGGGGAACACGGGTGGGCTCGAGGCGCTGGCGAAGGCGCGTGTCCCGTGCCCACACTGTGGCAGCGAGGACACCGAGCTGGTCACCGCATTCGGCGCTACCCGATGCAGGGCTGTCCGGCGATGTCTCCCTTGCCGTAACCTCTTCGAGCAGCTCAAGCCCACATGACTGGCAAGCAGGGCAATGATAGGAGGGCGCGGTGATCTCACGGCTCCTCGACGCGTTCTTCGCCTGGTATGCGGAAACATTCCTCCGCCACCGGTACGTGTTCCTCGCTGCCATGCTCGTCGGGGTGGGAACGCTCGCGGCGTTCCTCCCGAAGCTGCGCTTCGACAACTCGCCCGAGGCATTCTTCCTCCGGGAAGACCCGACGCTGGAGCGGTACCAGCAGTTCCAGAAGTTGTTTGGCACGGATGAGTACGCGCTCGTGGTGTTCGAGCGGCGCGAGCCCTGGAGCAGCGAGTTCATCGAGCAGCTGCGGACCCTCACGGACCGGCTCGGCCAGGTGCCCGACGTGCTCGAGGCCACCTCCATCGCCAACGTGCGCCACATCGTGGGCGAGGACGATCAGCTCATCGTCGAGGAGTTCATCCCTGCTGGGCTCGCGGCCCCGGAGGCGCTCTCGGCCAAGCGCAAGGCCGCGCAGGAGCACCCCTACTACAGCAATATGTACGTGAGCGCGGATGGGACGTTCCTGGGCATCGTGCTCAAGACACGGATCCGGTGGGGCGAGATCGACTACAAGATCGAGCTGACCAAGCGCCTCCGGGCCCTGCTCGCCGAGGAGCCGTACCGGGCTTGGAGCCCCCGCGTGGTGGGCAGCCCCGTCCTGGACGCGGACGTGCGGGAGATCATGTCCCGGGAGAGCGGCACCTTCTGTGTGCTCGTCCTGGTGCTGATGAGCGTGGTCTTCTACATCGTCTTCCGGAGCTGGCTGGCGGTGGTGCTCCCGATCTCGGTGGCGCTGCTCTCCGTGGTGTGCGCGCTGGGGCTGATGGGGCTCACCGGCTCGCCCTTCACCCTCGTCTCAGCCATCATCCCCTCTTTCCTGATCTCCACCGGCGTGGGGCCGAGCATCTTCCTGCTCTCGGCCTTCTTCAACGACGTCCACGCTGGGCGCTCGCCGCGAGAGGCCGTGGCCGGCGCCCTGCGCCACTCCGCGTCCTCGAGCCTGCTCTCGATGACGACGACCGCGGTAGGGTTGTTCGCCTTCTCCATCTCGAAGATCCGCCCCATCGAAGAGCTGGGCCGCACGATGGGAACCGCGCTCTTCATCTCCTTCGCCATCACCCTCATCCTCGTCCCCTTCGTCCTGGCCAGCCGCCAGCGGATCGTAGCCTCCGAGAAGCGCCAGCAGATGCTGCAGGGGCGGGTGCAGGGGCTGCGCCGCTGGGCGGAGGGCGTGATGCGCCACCGCCGCAAAATCATCGTCGCCTTCTCCCTGTTCGTCGTGGCCGGAATGAGCGGCGCCACCCAGCTGCGCTCGGACTACCACTACCTGGGGGTCTTCAAGTCCTCCACTCCCCTGCGGCAGGACTACGACTACGTCGAGCGGGCGCTGAAGACGAGCACCTCGGTGGAGGTGGTGATCGACACAGGCCGCCCCGATGGAGTGAAGGAGCCGGCGCTGCTCCAGGCCATGCTCGGGCTCCAGCGCACCCTGGCCGAGCGCTTCCCGGACATGGGCGCCAAAGCCTACAGCGTGGCGGACCTGACGAGTGAGATCAACCAGGCGCTCAGCGGAGGCGATCCAGCGGCCTATGCCATCCCCGCCACGGCCAAGGGCGTGGCGGAGAACCTGCTGCTGTATCAGCTCTCCGGCGATGACGAGCTCACCAACCTCGTCAGCTCCGACTTCCGCTACGCCCGCATCCGCGTCAGCATTGCCCACCGGCCGGACCGGGAGAACCAGGCGGTGTTCGCCGTCATCAACCAGTACGCCCAGGAGCACATGGGCCCCAGCCTGGGCAGCCCCGTGGTCCTGGTGACGGGCCTGGTGCACCTGTGGGCGGCGATCGACGACTACCTGGCACAGACCGAGCTTGAGGCGCTCCTCATCACCGCGCTGGCCGTGGT
>DASVVJ010000639.1:0-18869 GCA_036389955.1 Myxococcaceae bacterium | reverse complement strand
GAAGAGAGACGCCGTGGTCGATGCCAGCATCGAGCCGATGATGCTCTTGAAGTAGATACCGAGAATCTGTCCCGCCATGCGCGGACCCTGAACCCTTCCTCCTCCCCCCGTGGCTCAGGAATGTAACAGACCCGGTGAGGTAAGGGAGCCCGACGCCCGGCCCAGTCCTTCGGCCACCGAGGTGAAGGCATCCGCGGTGCGCACCCGCGCCTCGCCGAACCGGTTCACGTAGAGCTGCCGCACCGCGGGAATCTGCGAGGAGCCTCCGGTGAGGAACACCGCATCAATCTCACCGGCGCCCGTGCACCGCTCCAGCAGGCCCTGAGTGCACTGCTCCAGCTCGGTGAGCAGGGGCTGGCAGAAGGACTCGAACTCGGCGCGGGTGATGCGCTCGTTCAGGCGGATGCGCGCCTCGTCGAACTCCAGCGTCGCCTCGTCCTCGTGGGACAGGCGCACCTTCACCTGCTCGATGGCGCGGAAGAGCCGGTAGCCCAGGTTCTCCATCACCAGGTCGTACAGCGCCTCGGCCGTCTCCGGCTTGTCGCTGGACTCGAGCATCATCTCCAGCAACTCCTGGGTGGACTTCTCGCGGATGAAGGACATCTCGTGCCAGGACAGCAGCTTGGCCATCACGTGCTGGGGCACCGGCAGCCGCTTGTCCGAGAAGCCCCCGACTTTGTAGGTGGTGCCCGCGCCGAAGCGCGGCAGCAGCTTGTGGCGCATGATCTCCGCGTCGAACCGGTCTCCGCCAATGCGCACGCCGGTGGAGCCCACCACGTCCGCGCGCCGGTCCGGCTGCCCCCGGCGCGAGGGCCCCAGCCGCATCAGCGTCAGGTCCGTGGTGCCCGCGCCGAAGTCCGCCACCAGCACCAGCTCGTCCCGGGACAGCTGCGCCTCGTAGGCGAGCGCCGCGGCGATGGGCTCGATGAGGAACTGGATGTTCGTGAAGCCCGCCACCTCGGCCGCCTTGCGCAGGCGCTGCTCGGCCAGGGCGTCCGCCTCGGGCTCGTGAGAGAAGCGCGCGGGGCGGCCGAGCGTCACCGACTCGGGGGGTGTGCCCACCTGGGCTCCCACCGCCTCGCGCACCCGGCGCAGCAGCAGGGCCACCAGCTCTTCGATGGTCCACGTGCGGCCGTGCACCTGAGTGGCGCGGAAGCTGCGGCTGTGCAGGAAGGACTTCACCGACTGAATGAAGCGCCCGGCGTTGTCCTCGAGGTAGCGGGTGATGGCGGGAGCGCCGGCGTACACGGTGCGCTCGTCCTCGGGGAAGAAGAGCACCGAGCGGAAGAGGCGGGGCTCGGAGGTGCCCGAGGCGATGGACAACACGGTGCCGTCCGGCAGTGCCGCCGCCGTGTTGCTGGTTCCGAAGTCGAGGCCACAAGAGCGCATAACGCCTACGGCCATACCGCCGAACTGGCCGCGAGGGTAGGGCCTCGTGGGGCAGCCGGGGAAACGGACGCCGTGGGGCTTGCTCAGGTTGGCATCCCCGGGCCGCACTCCATCTTTGGCTGTCGACTGACGAACAGGGGGAGTCATGAGATTCAGTGCAGGTTGGTTATCGGCGGGGCTCACCGCGTTGCTGCTCGCCACCGGGTGCAAGGAGGGCAGGAGCGTCACGGTGAACGAGCAGGGGGACGAGCAGGCTTCGGCGTCCGCGGCGGTGGAGCAGGCCCAGGAGCGGTCCGAAAAGGCGTTCGACCAGGCAGAATCGGTCCAGAAGGAAGCGAGCGACCAGCAGCAGGAGGCCGCGCGGGCTCAGCAGCAGGTGGAAGACACTCGCCGTGAGCTGGCGGAAGCAGAGGCGAAGGCGAATGCCGAGCTGCAGGAGGCTCAACAGGCGCAGCAGCAGGCCCAGCAGACCCAGCAGCAGGCGCAGCAGACCGTGGCAGAGGCGCAGAAGAGCGCGATGGAGGCTCAGCGCCAGCAGCAGACCGAGCTGGCCCAGCAGGCTCAGCAACAGGCTCAGCAGGCGCAGCAGCAGGCCCAGCAGGCGCAGCAGCAGGCTCAGGCTCCGCTGCCTTCGGCGCAGGGGCAGCGTGAGCAGTTCATCATCGGCGAGGTGCTCACGGCCAGTGAGGACGAGCTCATGGTGAGCGTGCGGGGCGAGCCGCAACTGCGGCTGCAGGTGGATCCGGCCACGCAGATCATCGTGAATGGGCGGCAGGGCCAGGCCGCTGACATCCAGGAGGGCAGCCAGGTGCGCGCCTCGTATCGCGACAGCGAGGGCGAGCAGAAGGCGGTGCGCATCGAGGTGACCTCCTCGGCGCAGCCTTCTCTGCCTGCCACGCCCGAGAGTGGTGAGTCCTCTCCGGGTGTGCAGCCGATGGACCAGTAGCGGTGCAGGGAGGAGGGCTGAGTGCGCCGCCGTGGCGCCTCAGCCCTCGGGCCTGGGGCTCACTCAGCGGTGAGCGAGCGCGTGGCCCGGGCGGCGCTCAGGCCTCCCAGCAGATACCAGGCCACGGTGAGCAGCGCGGTGCTCGTCCGGGCGCGGCTCGGGCGGCGTCCCAGCCCCAGGTACGGAGGCAGCACCACCGCGCCCAGGCCGGCCAGGGCTCCGAGAATGGCTCCGCGCACATAGGGGCGCTTGGGGCGGCCCATGGCCACCAGGGAGTAGAAGATCGAGTTGCTGATCAGGTCTCCCGCCAGGGACTGCCGGTGCAGCCGCCGGCCATGCGCGGGGCGGAGACCGAGCCACCGGAAGCCTTTCTTCAACGAGCGCTTGCCGAGCACGTCCATGCGCGGGGGATGCTTGAGCACCCGCCGTGCCCCTTCATGAATGAGCGTCAGGGACAGCGAGCCAACGAGGCCAGGGCCCAGCGCACGCAGGTAGCGCCGGGGCTGGGAGACAAGGGTGGTTTCGCTCAAGAGAGCCTCCTGGAAAGAGCAGACAACCGCCGCCTCAAGCTAGGCACCTTGTGGAGGAGGCGCGCGGCGCGGACGGCTGCCTGCCTGGTGGACACTCAGGGGCCACTACGAGGAGGAGAGCCGGACGGCGAGCTCGGTGGCGGCGCGTTCGCCGGATTCCACGGCCCCGTCGATGTAGCCGCAGCCTTCCCGCGCTGTCTCCGTGCCCGCCCAGTGCACCCGGCCGCAGGGAGCGCGCAGGGCGTCTCCAATGGCCGTCAGTGTCCCCAGCTTGGGCAGGCCCACATAGCAGCCGGTGCTCCACGGCTCGGCAATCCAGTCCAGGTCCGCATAGGCGGTGGGCGAGAGCGCCTCCGGGCCGAAGAAGCGGGCCAGGCTCTCCAGGGCCGCGCGGCGCCGTGCTTCGGCGGGCTTCCCGGTCCAGTCCCGCGCGGTGTCTCCCAGGAAGAAACCCACCAGCGCCGGGTGGTGCCCGTCATGTGCCGAGTCATCGAAGCACAGGCGGATCGGCCCCACATCGCTCACCGCCTCGCCGGAGTAGCCTGCCTCACGCCAGAAGGGCCGCGCATAGGTGGCCACCATCTTGATGACGCTGCCCATCGGTATCTCCGCGTTCGCCCGGCGGCGCGCGGCGGGCAGCTCCGCCCCGAAGTCCATCCGCTCGGCGAGCGCGGGAGGCACCGCCACCACCGCGTGGCGCGCCCGCCAGCTCCGTCCTTCCCCGTGCACCGTGACGCCGCTGGCGTCCTGAAGCACCGCGCGCACGGGCGCGGAGAGCACCACGCGTGCTCCCAGGGGCTCGGCCATCCGCAGGGCAATGGTCTGGGCACCGCCTTGAAAGCGCTCGGCCTGGGCGCCGTTTTCGATCTCCGCCAGCGGCATCAGCCCGCCGTTCGAGTGCACGTAGAAGAGGAAGTGGAGAAACGACAGCTCCCGCGGCTCGGCGCCGAAGATGCCGCGCGTGGCCACATCCAGCGCCGCCCGGGCGCCCCAGCTGGGAATGTGCTTCTGCTTCCACTCCTCCAGCGTGAGCGCGTCCCACTCAGCGGCCTGGGGAGCCGCGCTGGGGCGGTCGAGCGGGACGCGGCGCGCGAGCCGGTCCAGCCGCCACACGTTGCGCTGCAGGTCCAACAGGCTCAACAGCGGCAGCGCCGGCACCTTGCCCCGGTAGGTGCGGCGCTCGCCCCGGATGTCCAACACCTTGGTGCCGTGGTGAAACTGGGGAAAGCGCTTCAGCCCCAGCTCATCCACCAGCCGCAGGACACGGCGCTGATGGGGGCCTACCCACTGGCCGCCCAGGTCCACCACCTCTCCGCCCACGGACTGGCTCAGGGTGCGCCCGCCCACGCGGTCCCGAGCCTCCAGCACGAGCACCGAAGCTCCCGCCCGGGTGAGCGCCCGCGCCGCGGTGAGCCCCGCCACGCCCGCGCCGATGATGATGACGTCCGCGTCCTGTGCCATGCACCCTCCAGGGAGCACACTGTAGACGGGAGTGGTTTGACGGGGCGCGGCCAAAGCTCCTAGACCGAAGGCCATGCGAGCCTTGGAACTCGTCGAGCGGCTGCGTCAGGTCTCCCCGGACGCGGCGAACTTTCTGCTGAGCGCCGGGATGCCTCAAATCATCCCCTCCGCGGGAGGGCTGGGGCTCCGGGTGGAGGAGGTGACGGACACGCGCGCCAAGCTGTCCGTGCCCCTCAAGCGGCGCACGCGCAACCACGTGGGCGGGCTCTACTTCGGCGTGCAGATGACGGCGGCGGAACTCACCGCGGGGCTGTGGCTGCTGCGGCGCTTTCCGCCCAGCCAGTACCGCTCGCTCGTCAAGCGCGTGGAGGCGGACTTCCACGCCCAGGGGCGCAGCGCCGTGCAGGCCATCTGCGAGCCGCCCGCCGAGGTGTTCTCCGCCCTTTCGGGCGCGCTGAACCAGAAGGGCGACAAGGCCGAGGCGTGGCTGCCGGTGAAGCTGCTGGCCAGGGACGGCACCCTCGTCACCGAGGTGCGGTTTCTCGACGCGGTGAAGCGGCTCTGAGGCGCGCTAGCGAGGCGCTTCCTCCAGCAGAAAGTCCGCCACGTCCTTCCACAGCTTCTCGAACTGAGGCCGGCGGAAGCCGGAGCCGGAGATGAGCCAGTCCACATGCGGAGGCTGGTGCGCCGGCTGATCGAAGTGGCCAATGGCATCCAGGTGGTCCGCCCGCACGGCGCTGATCACCTTCCCGTAGACCTGGGAGCGCGTCGGGACGATGCCGTCACAGGCCTGCGGCCCCGGCAGTGCCCCGAAGGCCTGCACCAGCGCCGCCGTCTGCTCCGGGGTGTGGGGGGGAATCCGGTTCAGCGGCATCCGCTGCGTCTGGCCGTAGAAGAACGCGTACACCGTGTGAGTAATCTGCGCGTACGGATCCAGGCCCGCGGACCACCGCGCGCGCAGCGAGGGCTGGCGGGCCTGGGTGATGACCGAGCCATAGCGCACCGCGGGCCGGTCCACGCATCCGGCGTTGAACAGGTCGATCCCCTCGGGGGTGAGCTGGGGAATGAGCGAGGTGTCCTTGCCCACATCGCCCAGGAACCGCGAGAGCGCCTCGCGCCGGTCGGCCGAGAAGTCCCCCAGGAGCTGATCGAAGAGCTGATCCAGAATGGTGGCCTTCCACCCGAGCTGATCATCCGCGCGGGACAGCATGTGCCCCAGCCGGAAGGCGACCTTCAGCGGCAGCCGGCCGAAGCGCAGCACGTACACGGTGAACAGCGACAGCAGCTTGAGGATCTGCTGCCCGAAGAGCCCGAGGAAGAAGGACGCCAGCGGGGTGCCGGCGTGCGGCGTGGACACGGTGACCACCGAGCGCACCCGGCTGGCGTAGGGCTCCAGCTCCAGCCCTTCGCGCAGGGAGGCCCCGGGGCTGACGAACAGCCGCGAGTCCAGCCCTCCGGTGGAGTGGCCAATCAGGTGAATGGGCCCTTCGGCCCCGGCGGTGGACTGGATGCCCGAGAGCAGGTCCGCCGCCCGTTGCCGGATGGAGGCCGTGGGGTGCGAGAGGATGGCGACGACCTCGGCCTCGATGCCCCGCCGGGCGAACTCCGCCTGGAGGAAGTCTCGGACGTGGCCGAAGTAGAGCAGCTCCCCCAGGTTGGTGAAGCCGAAGAAGCCGGGGACCAGGTAGATGTGGTGCTTCGCAGGCATTCAGGTGAACCTTCCCCCAACTCCCACTTCTGTCCAAGGACGTCTTCTCGTGTACCGCTTGCTGACCGCCCTGGGTGTACTCCTGACTCTCCCCTCCCACGCGGAGGAGGGGATGTGGACCTATGACGCATTTCCCTCCGAGGCGGTGAAGCGAGCGTATGGCTTCGCTCCGACACAGGCCTGGCTGGACGGGGTGCGGCTGGGCTCGGTGCGGCTGGCGGGAGGCTGCTCGGCCAGCTTCGTCTCTCCCGACGGCCTGGTGATGACCAACCACCACTGCATCCGCGGCTGCGTGGAGGACCTGTCCTCGCCCCAGAAGGACCTGCTGGCCAGCGGCTTCTACGCGCCGGAGGCGAAAGACGAGCTGCGCTGCCCCAAGGTGGAGGCCAACCAGCTGGTGGAGATGACGGACATCACCGCGAGGATGAACGCCGCCACGAAGGGGCTCACTGGCCCGGCCTTCAACACCGCGCTCAAGGCGGAGACGGCGAAGGTGGAGGCCGCGTGCGCCACTGGGACCGAGGTGCGCTGCGACGTGGTGACGCTGTTCAACGGCGGCAAATACCACCTTTATAAGTACCGCCGCTTCCAGGACGTGCGCCTGGCGTTCGCGCCCGAGTTCCCCATGGCCAGCTTTGGCGGGGACCCGGACAACTTCAACTTCCCCCGCTACGGGTACGACGTGGCGTTCCTGCGCGTGTGGGAGAACGGCCAGCCCGCCAAGAGCCCCCACTACCTGCCGTGGGCGAAGCAGGGGGTGAAGGAGGGCGAGCCCGTCTTCGTCTCCGGGCACCCGGGCGGCACCGAGCGCAAGAGCACCGTGGCGGAGCTGGAGTTCCAGCGGGACGTGGCACTGCCCTACACGCTGCTCCAACTGGCGGAGCTGCGCGGCATGCTGCGCGAGTTCTCCAGCGGCTCACCGGAGCGCCTGCGCACCAGCCGCTCGCGGCTGCGCACGGTGGAGAACGGGCTCAAGGCGCTGCGGGGCCGGCACCAGGCGCTGGCGGATCCAGCGCTGCTGGCGCAGAAGCGAAAGGACGAGGCGGAGCTGCGCAAGAAGGTGGCGGCCAACGCCCGGCTGAAGGCGTCGACCCAGGGGGCCTGGGAGGAGACCGCGCAGGCGCTCGAGGTGTACCGCTCCCTGCTGCCCGAGTACCGGATGAAGGAGGCGGGGGACGGGTTCCAGTCCGAGCTCTTCACCCTGGCGCGGCACCTGGTGCGCGCGGCGGACGAGCTGCCCAAGCCCAACGCGGAGCGGCTGCGCGAGTACACCGAGGCCCAGCTGCCCACGCTGCGCCAGCAGCTGCTGCGCGAGGCGCCGATTCCCACGGAGCTGGAGCTGGCCACCCTGGCGTTCAGCCTCAACCGGCTGCGCGAGACGCTGGGCGCGGATGAGCCGTTCGTTCAGGCGGTGCTCGGCCGCGAGGCGCCGGCGGAGCTGGCGCGGGCGCTGGTGACGGGCTCGAAGCTGGCGGACGTGAACGTGCGCAAGGCCCTGCTGGAGGGCGGCAAGGCGGCGGTGGAGGCCTCCACGGATCCGATGGTGGTGCTGGCACGCAAGGTGGACGCGGAGATGCGCGCGGTGCGCAAGCGCTACGAGGACACGGTGGAGGCGGTGCTCAAGCGCAACAGTGAGCGCATCGCCCAGGCGCACCTGGCGGTGTACGGCACCACGGGCTACCCGGACGCCACCTTCACCCTGCGGCTGAGCTACGGCGCGGTGAAGGGCTGGGAGGAGAATGGCCGCACGGTGGCGCCGCTCACGACTTTGGGAGGCGCCTGGGCGCGCCATACGGGCAAGGAGCCCTTCAAGCTGCCGGACACGTGGATGGCGGCTCAGGGCAAGGTGCCGCCGGAGACGCCGCTGGACATGGCCACCACCAACGACATCATCGGCGGCAACTCGGGCTCGCCGGTGGTGAACCGGGACGGGCACGTGGTGGGGCTCGTCTTCGACGGGAACATCCACTCACTCGGGGGCCGGTACGCCTACGTGGGGGCCACCAACCGAGCGGTGGCCGTGCATGGAGCGGGGCTGCTCGCCGCGCTCGAGCACGTGTACAGCGCCAGGCGCCTGGTGGAGGAGCTGCGCGCCGCTCAGTCCCGCTGATGAGTGCTTCAGCTCATAGGAGAGGCGGGAGCCCTGTGGAGAGCTGCTGGGCGCCGCCACCACCCGCTCCCACCGTGGGAAAGAGGTTCCCGGTTCAACGAGCCACTGCGAGTGGTGCCTGTTGCACGGGCGGCGTCAGGACCCGGGTCAGCCGCTCCACCGCTTCGGCCAGCTGTGCCTCGGTCGTGAGCACATCCGGGCATAGCCGCAGGCCCGCGCGGCGGGCATCCGCGTTGACTCCTGCTCGCTTCATCCGCTCGGCCAGATTCATGGGGTCCGGGTGCGGAATGGTCACGAACGCACCATGCTCCGCGCCCGCGCCGAAGTGGGCAATGCCCCGCTCGGCCAGCAGGCCCGAGAGCAACCGCTTCTGCGCCAGTGAGTATGTCCGCAGCCGCTCCACGCCCATGGCGAGCACGAAGTCCAGGCCTGCCCGGGCCTGGAACAACGGCAGTGGGGCGAAGGTGGACTCCAGCCAGCCATCTCCTCCCGCGGCGAGCTCTGGCCTCGTCACCCGCTCGTAGCGAAAGGGCTCCTTCTTGGCGAACCAGCCGACATCCAGCGTCGACAGCCCCTCGTCCAACCAGCGCGGGTGTACGTAGAGCCAGCTACAACCCGGCCCGCCTCGCAGGTATTTGTAGCTGCCGCCCACGGCGAAGTCGGCGCCGTGCCCCGCGAGGTCCAACGGCAGTACGCCATAGCTGTGATAGCAGTCGAGCAGCACCTTCGCCCCGGCCGCGTGGGCTGCGTGGACCAGCTCGGCGAGCCCGGAGAGCACCTGCCCGGTGGCGAAGAAGACGTGGGAGACCACCACCAGATCCACGCCCCGCAGCCGGGTGAGCAGGTCCTCTGTGTGGACCTGGCCGTCGGTGCGCGGCTCCACCTTCTTCACCACCGCCCTGCCCTTGGCGGCGTACTGGTGGAGGATGAGCTCAATGGAGTCGAACTCGGCGGTGGTGGTGAGCACGCGGGGCGG
Organism: Myxococcaceae bacterium; assembly: GCA_036389955.1. Taxonomy (GTDB): domain Bacteria; phylum Myxococcota; class Myxococcia; order Myxococcales; family Myxococcaceae; genus DATHBR01. The sequence goes on along the minus strand of DASVVJ010000639.1, from coordinate 9,749 downwards.
CGCAGGAAAGCTGTTGAGCACCGCCCGCAGTCCCTGCCCCGCGCTCGCCTTGGGCACGATGCAGTCAGGACGTGGCGCCCCCGTCAGTTGCGCGGTCTTGAAGCGGAAGCCCGTCAGCTCCTCGAACCAGGGCCCCCAGGCCCCGTCCATGGCTGAGTACCAGGCCCCCACCGCGCTGGCGACATCCTCGGCCATCCGGTCCGGAGGACGGCCGAGCGAGTGGTTGGCGAGATAGAGCTCGTGCGCGTCGCGGCGCAGGACACGGGAGAACAGCGGGAAGACGTGCTCGACGAGCGCGGCTTCCGTGAGGGGCCCCTCGCTCAGTGAGGCGACGGCGGTCAGGATGGGATCCATGTCAGCGGCCCTGCTTGAACCAGGGCATCATCTCGCGCAGGCGCCGGCCCACTTCCTCCATGGGATGGGCGCGGCCCTGCTCCTTGAGTGCCTCGAAAACAGGGCGGCCCGCCTGGTTCTCCAGGATCCACTCCCGGGCAAAGCGCCCATCCTGTACCTCGCGCAGCATCTCCCGCATCCGGGCCCGCACGCCCTCGTCCACCACGCGGGGGCCGCGGGTGAGATCGCCGTAGGTTGCCGTTTCGCTCACGCGATCGCGCATCCCCGCGATGCCGTGTTCATACATGAGGTCCACCACCAGCTTCAGCTCGTGCAGGCACTCGTAGTAGGCCACCTCCGGCGCGTAGCCCGCCTCCACCAGGGTGTCATAGCTGGCCTGCACCATCGCCGTGACGCCCCCACAGAGCACCGCCTGCTCGCCGAAGAGGTCCGTCTCCGTCTCCTCCCGGAAGGTGGTCTCGATGATGCCCGCTCGCGTGCCGCCAATGCCCTTGCCGTACGCCAGCGCCCGCTCGCGCGCCCGTCCCGACGCATTCTGGTGCACTGCCAACAGGCACGGCACACCCTGGCCTTCGGTGAACATCTTGCGCAGCAGGTCCCCCGGTCCCTTGGGGGCGATCATCACCACGTCCACGTCCGGTGGCGGGCGTAGCTGGCGGTAGTGGATGGCGAAGCCGTGGAAGAACAACAGCGTCTTGCCCGGCGTGAGGTTCGGGGCGATGGCCGTGCGGAACAGCTCCGGCTGCTCCAGGTCCGGCACCGCCAGCGTCAGCACCTGCGCGCGCCGGGCTGCCTCCTGCGCCTCCACCAGCGTGAAGCCCTCGGACTCGGCGCGCCGGGCCGCGGCGCTGCCCGGCTTCTCGCAGATGATGACCTGCACTCCGGAGTCGCGCAGGTTGAGCGCCTGCGCCCGCCCGACGCTCCCATAGTCGTACACCGCTACTGTGAGGCCCTGGAGGTACTGCAGGTCCGCGTCCGCGTCGTAATACACCCGTGTCATGAAGCTCCCGTGGGGCCGAGCCGTTGAAGAGCGGCTGCGCCGCTAGAGTGGGTACACCACCAGCCCCGGAATGCGGCAGGTTTCATAGATGACGTCCATGCTCTCGAAGAGAGGGGTTGGCTCCAACCGGACGCGTGCCTCCAACCAACCCACACTGAGCAGGTCCGTCTCGCCACTCTGCACGGAGCGGTAGACGGCGTAGTTGGCGCGAGCCACCGCCCGGCCCGCCTGCGCCTCGTCCACGAGGACATTGGTGTACAGGTGCCGGATGGTGTGTGGGGTGAAGACGCTCGCCTTCTCGATGGCGGTGACGCGGTCCTCCATCATCGCCCGCGAGGTGCAGAGCATCAGCGCCGCGGGCAGCCCCTGCGCGAAGTTCTCGCGGGGGATGAGCCGGTAGCGGCCGTCCTCGGTGAAGGAGCGCGGCCAGTGTTCCAGCGGACCGTTGTCCAGCACCAGGGCGTAGCGGTACAGCAGCGTCTCCACGGTGTAGCGGGCCAGCAGCAGGTCATTCATGGGAGGCTCACAGCGCCATCAGGTTGCGCCAGGTCTTCCAGAACCCGCGCAGGGCCGTTTCGTTGGTGAGATCGCTGACGGGCTCGCCGTACTGGACGTGGCGCCCGCCCAGGCCCACGAAGGAGCTGCCCGCCTGCTCGTCCTGGATGGCGCGCTGGATGATCTCCAGCGCCTCCACATCCTCGAGCGAGATGTAGCCCGAGGGGCCCACCAGGTTGGCCTGGAGGATGCGCTGGTTGCGCAGCTCCGGCGGATCATCCGCGTAGCCCAGCAATGTCCAGACGAGCTCGAACTGGTCCACCGCCCGGGGGATGACGTGGCGCGTGGCCAGCGTGTTGGCAATGCGGTGGTTGACGAGGCTGGGGAAGACGCTCTGGATGGAGACGGAGATGTCGTCCTTGAACTCGGGCAGGGTCTGCATCAGCTCCGGGGCCCGTAGCTGGTAGCCCTTGCGGTAGGTGGTGATGCCCTGCTGCTCATACTCCTCCCGGCGCTCCTCGGTGCTGCCGCGGTAGGCGATGAGGTGGCCGCAGCCGCTGGGCTCGGCGAGCGTCTCGCCCCGCTGCGTGGAGCGGAACAGGCCGAAGGTGGCCACGAACAGGTGCAGCAAGCCCGCGTGATAGGGGTCCTTCACGTTCTCGAAATAGAGCTTCCAGTTGGCTTGCACGCGCTGGCGCAGGTAGCCCAGCACCACCAGGGGCCGCCCGTCGAAGACGCGGGTGAACTGAGGGTAGACGCCGCCCAGGTATTCCTTCAGGGGCGGTGTGTCATCGCGGAAGGTGGCGAAGACCAGCCCGTTGAGCGTCTCCACGCGCAGGTTGCGCAGCCCGTGCGCCGCCATGTCCAGCTCCCCGCCATAGCCGCCCTTGCCCCCCGCTCCGTCCTTGAAGGGCACGGCGCGCAGCGCCCCATCCGGATCGTACCCCCACTGGTGGTAGACACAGTTGAAGCGCTTGCGCACCCCGCAGGCCTCGCGCAGCACCATGGCGCCCCGGTGGGCGCACCGGTTGACGAGCACGTGCACCCGCCCCGTTTTGGCCCGTGAGAGGATGACGGGGGTGTCGCCGATGTGGGTTGTCCGGAAGCTGCCCTCGGTGGGCACCTCGGCCTCCAGCCCTACGTAGCTCCAGGTGCGCCCCCGGAAGATGTGCTCCAGCTCCCGTTGGTAGAGGTCCGCGTCGGTGAAGACGCGGTAGGGCACGTGCACAACATCATCCGCGGGCCAGGAGAAGTCGGTGAGGCGGGGGGTCATCGGCCCCGGCATATAACCCAGGCCCGGCCATTTCCCCAAGGCTGGGCCCAGTCCGCCGATGGATGGACCGCTGGGAGCGCTTCGTCACCCACCGCTGAGGGCAGGAGCCGTCGCGGCCTCCGCGCCCCAGCCCAGGTGAGCCCTCACGAAGGCCTCGAAGGACCGGGGCTCGCGACCGGTCACTCTCGAGACGGTGTCGGTCACCCGGCCCTCGGCTCCTTGCTGTATCGCCTCGTCGAGCTGGGCGAGGAGCCGTGCATACCGCTCCGGAATTCCGGCAGCCATCATGTGTCGCACGGCCTCGTCCGGGGGCACATGCGCGTGCCGCACCGGGCGCCCGGACACGCGGGAGAGGATCGCCGCGACATCGTCGTATCGCAGCGCCTGGGGGCCGGTGATGACGTGCGCGGTGTCATGAGACGCCGGATCGGCGAGCGCTCGCACGGCTACCTCCGCGATGTCCCGGGCATCGACGAACCCGACGCGTCCCTCGCCGGTGCATGTCACGAGCAGCCCGTCGCGCTGGAGGCTGGCCCCGTGGTGGTGCCGCGCCTCCATGAAGTTCTGCATGAACCATGACGGCTGGAGCACGGTCCACTCAGGCACGCGCTCGCGGATCATCCGGTGCACGGCCCCGAGTCCCGGAGCCCCTTCCGGCACGGCAGAGGAGCTCAGCAGGACGGCCCTCCGGACTCCGCGCTCGAGGGCGCGCTCGATGAAGGGCAGCATGAGCTTCGAGGGATCCTCGACCATCGCCGGGGCGACCAGGTACATGCGGTCCACACCGGAGAGGGCCTCCTCGTGACTGGACACCTCGGCCCAGTCGAAGCGCACGTGCTCCATGCGGCTGTCCGGCAGCGGCTGGGTCCGCGTCGCGGCACGGACGGTGAGGCCCAGCTCCGCCAGACGCGAGGCCACGTGGTGGCCGGTGTTGCCCGTCGCCCCGGTGACGAGGACGCGGGCGGAGTCACCTCTTCGCGAAGGGCTCATGACGCACTCACCGCGCGCCGCAGGCTCTCCTCGCCGCCGAACGCCTTGAGCCCCGGAATGGGGTTCCAATACTCGCGGTAGAGCGAGATCTTCCCCTCGCGGGACTTCAGCAACATGACGTAGTCCTGCTCGTAGGCACGGCCCGTGGTGCCGATGGTCGCCGAGCCGTGGACCTCCCCGATCGCGACCTCGGGCTCGGTCGTGAGGTAGCGCCGGACCTTCGTGAAGACCAGCCCCCGGAAGTGCTTCGGCGTCTCGATGAAGTACTGGCGGATGGCCTCCCGGCCCTCCAGGCGCTCGGGCAGCCCCAGGGACGCCGCGTAGGGAAACTCGACGACGGCGTCCTCGGCGAAGAGCTCGAGCCAGCGCTCGATGTCGGTGGCGATGAACTGCAGATGAGCGTCCAGCAGGGCGCCCGCATGGCGAGAGGGTGTTGCTTGCGTCATGAGTTGCTCCTTCCTGATGGACGAAGAAATGCGCCTTACGCTATGGATTCTCAATGCCTGAGAGTCCAAATCTGTTGCCTGAGCGTCCAGCGCTCCTGGACGGACAGACCGATGTCGTCTCCGACATGCTGGAGACGATGCGATTCACCACCCTGCTCTTCGGCCGCTTCGAGCTGGGAGCGCCCTGGGCCATCCGCCTGCCGAAGAAGGCGAACGCGTCCTTCTACGTGCTGGCGCGAGGCAGCATGCGGCTCCAGGTCGATGGCCTGGAGCAACCGCTCCGGGTATCGGCGGGGGACGTGGTGCTGGTGCCCCAGGGCTCGGCCCACGTGCTCGATGATGGCTCGCGGCGCGCCCCCGCCCTCCGGGACTTCCTCCCCGCCGAGCAGCTCCGGGGCTCTCTGCTGCCGCTCCGGCTGGGTGGAGAAGGGCCCCTCAGCACGCTCATCACCGGCTGCTTCCGGTTCAGCGCGGGCGTTCACAGCCCCCTGCTCTCCACGTTCCCCCCAGTCATCCACCTATCGGCGCACGATGTGCGGGTCGCTCCATGGCTCGCCTCGACGGTGCAACTCATCACCTCCGAGAGCGGGGACCCGGGGCCGGGCAGTGCCATCGTCCTCGGGCGGCTCGCGGATGTCCTGCTCGTCCGAGCGCTCCGCGCGCAGGCGTCGACGGCCAGCGCTGGCGCGGCGGGCCTGCGGGCGCTGGCGGATCCCTCCATCGGCGCGGCGCTCGGGCTGATGCATGGGCGACTGGTCGAGCCCTGGACGGTCGAGCGCCTGGCGGCCGCGGTGGGGCAGTCACGCTCGGGGTTCGCGGCGCGGTTCCATGCGCTCGTTGGCGAGCCCCCGCTCCAATACCTCACCCGCTGGAGGATGACGAAGGCGGCGCAGTGGCTGCGCGAGACGAACGACCCCCTTCCCCAGATCGCGGAGCGCGTGGGCTACGTCAGCGCCGTGGCGTTCAACAAGGCCTTCAAGCGGTATCACGGCCTGGGGCCAGGAGCGTACCGGCGAGCCCAGGGGAGGACGGACGCGGTTGCACCGCTCACGCCTTGACGTTCCAGGGCTCGCGCAGCTGGATGTGTTGGCGTGCTTCCCGTTCTTCGGCTCCGCCTTGCAGGTGACTCCGCACTTCCACTCGCTGGTCGGCACGGGGCGGCCCCTGCACGAGCCTCTGGTTGCCCAGGGCCCCTTCATCATGAACACCCGCGAGCAGCTCGTGGACGCCGTTCGCCGCTATCAGGCCGGAGAGATGGGCCGCCTGGCGGCCACCTGAGTTCCATCTGTAGGACAGGAGATGAACACCATGCACCAAGACAAGCTGGAGATCCTCGAGCTGTTGAACAGCTACATCCTGGGGATCGACACCCACGATGCGAAGATCCTCGCCGACCACTTCCACGAGGACGCCACCTACGTGAGCCCCTTCGGCCAGGCCACCGGGAGCGCGCAGATCCTGGAGACCGTCCACAAGTGGCACTCGGGCGGCATCACCGCCGGCAAGCGCCACATGATGGGCGCGTGGAAGATCGACGTTCAGGGTGACCGCGCCACGTCGCAGTCCTCGTACTGGGTGGTCAACGCGAAGGACGGGACGAACATCGTCGCCAGCGGCGGCTACGAGGACGAAATCACCCGGAAGAACGGCGTCTGGAGAGGCCCCATGCCAGGTCAGAACCGCCCGGCCAGCCCTCCCAACACTCCGCCACGGGGCCCCACGGCGAGCACAGGCATCACACGCACGGCCGTGGCATCCGCCCGGCGTGCATGGTGCTTGTTGAGGGACAGCTCGAAGCCCAGGAACGCTCCCAGCACCGGAGGCAGGGCGAAGAGCGGCAGGTAGTCCATGTCGAAGTCCACCCACTGCGTCAGCCCCAGGCCGCTGAAGGCGGCGCCGGCCACTCCTCCGCTCAGGGTCAGCCAGAAGGAGCCTTCCTCACGCAGGAGTCTCCCGCCGACATACACCCCCAGCGACATTCCAATCACCGCGTCCGTGCCCGCGGCTGCCCAGAGGGGATCGCTACAGGACTCCTGACAGATCGACGCGGCGAATGGGAGCACGACGAGGAAACCGCCGGCCCTGCGCGCTGTGGCTCCCTTCGTGCCACTGAGGAATTCCACCATGACACGCGGGGCGCGCGGCCTTTCGGAGCCAGCGTCACGAGGGATGCTCTCTGCTTTCGGCCAGTCCACGGTGGAGCTCTGGGGCTGGTCCACCTGCGCCTCATCCTCGGCGCCAGCCCATGCGGGAAGCGCGGCCAGGGCCAGAAGAAGTCCCACCGCGAGCGCCTGCTTGGTCTGACCGTACATACGCGCCTGCCTCCGAGGCACCGCCGCGGGCGCCTGGCGCGCCGGGTGGGTACCTTGACCCACGGAGCAAGTCTGAGGCCAACGCCATGCACTCGGCATGAAGCCGTGGCGTGGGCCCGTGACGCGCGAAGCATTTGCGGTTGGGGCCAGCGCGGGCCCCGGGCGGCGAAAAATCTGCGTCAGGCCCCGTCCGTCTCGGCGCGGCGCTCCGCCGGGCCTTTACGCCAGCCCGCCCGAGCCCGTGTCATGCGAGGGAGCAACCTACAGCCACGCTGTCAACTTGCAGGCCAGGGCTGCAACGGCCGCAACAGTCCTGCCCGGTCCAGCAGCTCGTGGCCGCGAGCGGCCAGCGCGACGTGCTCTGGATTGGAAGCGGTGAACCGCTCGGGGGTGAGGATGACGAGGGTGCCCTTGTCCTCCACAGGTTCGATGCGCATGGGAGCAGGCAGGGGAGGCACCGTGCCGCGCAGCCGCGAGAAGTACATCACCCATCCCACCGATGTGCCTGCGGGCATGACCTGCTCTGAAACGAGGTCGTCGTATTGATGCGAGGTGACCACTCCCCACTCCGGCTCCCAGGCCAAGGCCATGGCGCGCAACACTTCGGTCATGACAGGAGCGGTGAGTACCCGCTCACCGATGAGCCCCTCATCGTAAGGCCTGAGCACGCAGGTGGATGGAAGGTGGAGGGAGGAATGGCCGCAGTTGCCATCAACGCTGGACGTCTCCTGCAGAGTGTCACCTGTCCACAGGTGGAATGAGAAGCCAGCAGCGACTCGATTCTCCTTGTGTGCGAACAGCTTCTGGAAGTTTGCGGTGTCCAGGGTGAACCGAAGTTTGCGCGCCTCATCGAAGGAGTCTGCCTTCTCATACCAGCGGCTCCACGCTGGGTCACAGCGCCCCAGCAGGTGGAAGAACCGCTCCGCGCGTCGTGCACAGGCCTCAGCGGATTCACGCCGGGCGAGCCAGTAGGTGCCCGCGTAATAGGTCTCTATCATCGAACCTCTACTCCTCACGGAGTTGGGGGAACAGGGGGAACATGGACGACCTCAATCGGGAGGCGCGCATCCCGGAACAGCTTCTTGAGTGCACCTGCGAGTTTCTCTTCGGCGACGATCCACCGGATAGGCGTTCCATTGGCAACCGCGAACTGGCGCTGCGCCTGAGAAAGCAGTTTGTCGCGCCCCTTGAAGATCGGCAGAAAGTCCAGCTTCCCGGTGATCCACTGCGCGTAGCCGGGGGCCTTGACCTCAAGCAGCACCCCCTGGTTGAAGCCATCGAAGTCCACCTCCTCGTCACCCACCTTGACGCGGTACGCGTAGCCCTCAGGCGCTCGCGTGCTCTGAACTTGATACGTCCGGGCACTCTCGGACATGTACTCGCCCGCCTGGACCCATTGCCCCGGGCCACCTGAACTGGGCGGCACAGCCTGCGCGCCCGCCTTGCCTCCTGAGCTGTCGCGCGCCGCCATGGCTACGGCGTTGGGGGCTAGCGCGAGGGTGACGCCCTCGGCACTGATGGCCACTGACTCTACCTGCGCCAGAGCAGGGGCCGTGAAGCGGATGTTCAGCTGTGCTTCCGCCACCACTGCTGCCTGCAAGGCTCCCGGCAACTTCGGCAGCGTCGTCGCCATGCCTGCCGCCGTGTTCCCCATCGCCACAGTGGCCAGCATCACGAAGGCTCGCGCCGCCTTCTCCCCCATCGTGTCTCCGAACTTCTCGCCGGAGGCGTAGATGCTCTCGAAGGTAGTGGCCTGATCCACCTCCTTCATCAGCACCAGCCACCCATCTATGAGCTTCCACACCATGTCCCAGCCCAGGTAGGCCATGGCCCCCAGCGTCAGCAGCGCGGCCACGCCCTTACTCACCGGCTCTGGCAGCGCGAGCAAGACTGCGTACATGGTCAGCCCACCGACAACCGTGGCCATCACGGCCTGGGGGCTCACCATTCGGGCCAGTTCTTCCTTCATGGCGCCCAGCACCTGGCTCTGGGCAATGGCCATGGCCAGAGCGTACTTGGCATCCCCATCCAGGAAGGGCTTGTCCAGGAGCAGGCGCAGGCAGTCTCCACCTCCCCACGTCCGGCCGCACCATTGCAGGTACTGGCGCGTCAGCTCCTCGTCCTCGGGTAGCAGGCGCAGGTGACGGTAGCTGCCAGGCTCAGAGACCATGAGTCGCTGGCTGCTGCCTTCGTACCAGAGCCAGCCGCTGCGCTCGGGCACTCCGAACAGCCGCCCGGCGTATTCCAGGGGCCGCTCTACGGCCGGCACGGAGTGGGCATGTTCCGCTACGGCCTTCTTGAACTCCTTTTCGCTCATCTCCGCCGGCTCGACGTCGCGGCGCGGAGTGTGGACGAGGGGCTCGCCCTGGCCCGTGTCCAAGCGGACGAAGCTCCTCGTGGAGGCGCTGCACCCTGAGAGGAACACGAATAGCAGCAGCACTGTCGAGCGCGGCATCGGGAGCCTCCTGGCCAAGGCTCCCGCGCGACAGGAGCACTACCCCGAGATTACAAGGGCGCCATGACAGGCCCGTCAATCATGCGGGTTCACGGACACCTGTTGGAGGGAACCCCGTCGAGCGTCGCCGTGCGCATGGCGCTCCTATCCCAGAAGTAGAAAGGTGGAGTCGGCGGGAATCGAACCCGTAACAAGGCGGAAGCAAAGCCCCAAGCAAGTCGCGCTGTTACCGGCTAATGCCTTGAGCTCACACCGGATCGTTCCCCCGCTCCGTCCCGTTTCGTCCCGTTCTTATCCCCGCTGGAGGGGTAGAGTCGACGGGAGGCGCGGTGCCGCTCGGGCTCGTCGGCGCCTGCTGCGAGGGTCCGCTTTCGCTCGCTCTCTCGCCGAGTCTCACCCACGGTCCGTTTCCTCCACGCCGCTC
>DASVVJ010000638.1:0-2733 GCA_036389955.1 Myxococcaceae bacterium | reverse complement strand
TCAGCACCGGCTTGTGCAGATCATGGACAATGGAGGACTTACCAATGCCTGAGTAGCCCCGCACCATCACCCACTCGGGCTTTCCCTCCCGCATCATCCGCTCGAGGGCGCCCCGCAGCACCTTGTTCTCCTCCTCGCGGCCGTAGAGGTGCTGCGGCAACTGGAAGCGGGCGGGGAAATCCCGCAGGCCCAGGGGGAAGTCCTCCAGCGCACCGCGGCGAAGGGCCTCCTGACACCGCTCGAGATCCGCCAGCAATCCCTCGGCGCTCTGGTAGCGATCCTCGGCCTCCTTGGCCAACAGCTTGAGCACCACCGCGGAGAGCACGGGAGGAATCGAGGGTACCCGTTGACTGGGCGCCATGGGGATCTGCGAGATGTGGGCGTGAAGCCACTCCAACGGATCCTTGCCCTGGAACGGCAGGTGCCCGGTGAGCAGCTGATAGAGCGTCACGCCCAGCGAGTAGAAGTCGGTGCGGTAATCCACCGCCCGGTTGATGCGCCCCGACTGCTCTGGAGAGAGGTAGGCCAGGGTGCCTTCGACCAGGGATTGAGCGGAGCCCTCCACCAGTTCGATCTGCTGGAGCGTGGCCAGGCCAAAGTCGATGAGCCACACCTGGCCACTCTCGGCACACAGGATGTTGGCGGGTTTGATGTCCTTGTGAATGACCCCCCGGCGGTGCACCTCCGCCAGCGTGGCCGCCAGTGCGGTGGCGATGGAGAGAAAGCGCTTCAGCTCCAGCGGCTGACCCAACTGCTCCGAGAGGGCCTGACCGCCCACGTCCTCCAACAGCAGCACCGGCCGCTCTTCGAGCACCTCATAGCCGCGGGCGGCGAGCACGCCCCGCGCGCCCTGCAGGCGCTGCAGGATGGTGTACTCGCGTTGGTAGCGGGCGCGCTCACGCGGTCCCAGGTGCTCGGTCCGTGGCGTCTTGACGATGACCGGTACCTGGTCCCCCTCGCGCACGGCCTGAAAGAGGAGGTTGCTGCTCGTTGTCTGAAAGAGTCCCAGCAGCTTGTACCCGGGAACCATCAAGTTGGAGGCCATGAAGTGGCCAATCTTTACCACCGTGCCACGTCTCCCCGTGAGGGGCCCTCGGAGCTACCTCCTGGATTTCGCGTCCGGCCAACTCGGGGCCCACCACCCCCGTGAGCGGACGCCGCTCATCCGCTGGACTCAAATTCCCAAGCGCTTGAAATGTAAATTTCCCTATGGGACACTCAATTCAAGAAACACGGGTTACTCCAGAGCGAGAGCGAGGTAGCGCGCACCTTCTCTTGTCTTTTGATGTGTCAGCTGGCCGCGCATGAGAGCCCCCTGCGCGCGTCTGCAAAAAGCAGCACGGGAGAGCACCATGGATTCGTGGTTCACATTGCGCACCCAATGGTTCAATGTCATCCGCAGCGCTGTCCTCGCCTTTCTCCTGCTCGCGACGTCAGCGCGGGCCGACTCGAACTTCTGGCTCTTCGAGACAGGCCAGGTCCGGCCTCTCGCGATGTCGCCGGACAAGAGGGCGCTGTTTGCCGTCAACACCCCTGACAATCGCCTCGAAATCTTCGACATCACGCCCAGGGGCCTGAAGCACCGCACGTCGGTGCCCGTCGGGCTGGAGCCCGTGGCGGTGGCCGCCCGGAGCAACGATGAGGTGTGGGTGGTGAACCACCTCTCCGACAGCGTGAGCATCGTGGACCTCTCCCAGAAGCACCGCCCCACCGTCGTGCGGACGCTGCTGGTCGGCGACGAGCCGCGGGACATCGTATTCGCCGGGCCGTCGCGCGGCCGGGCCTTCATCACCACGGCGCACCGTGGACAGAACAGCCCCATCCCTCCGCAGCTGCACACACGGGGAGTCGGGCGCGCGGACGTCTGGGTCTACGATGCGGACTACCTCGGCTCATCGCTCACCGGCAATCCGCTGACGATCATCACCCTCTTCAGCGATACGCCACGCGCGCTCGCCGTGACGCCGGATGGCTCGCGCGTGTATGCCGCCGCCTTCATGTCCGGCAACCGGACGACCGTCCTGTCGGCCAACAACATCCCCGATGGCGGAGAGACCGCCGGGGGTCTGCCAGCTCCCGACACGACCGCCAGCGGCGTTGCTCGGCCCGAGGTCGGTTTGATCGTGAAGTACAACGGCCAGCACTGGGTCGATGAGCTCGGCCGTTCCTGGGATCACCGGGTGCGTCTGTCCCTGCCCGACAAGGACGTCTTCGTCATCGACGCGAACGCCAATCCCCCTGTCGCGCTGCCGGGCGCCCAGGGGTTCCGCTCCGGCGTGGGCACCGTCCTCTTCAACATGGTCGTCAACCCCGTGAGCGGGAAGGTCTACGTCTCCAACACCGAGGCATTGAACGAGCAGCGCTTCGAGGGCCCGGGCATCTTCGCGGGCCACACGCTTCGTGGCCACCTGGCCGAGAGCCGCATCACGGTCATCGACGGGCAGTCGGTCCAGCCCCGGCACCTGAACAAGCACATCGACTACGACACATGCTGTGCTCCCACCCCCAACCCGGAGAGTGAGCGCAGCCTCGCCATGCCGCTCGACATGGCCATCAGCAGCAATGGCCAGACGCTCTACGTCACGGCGTTCGGGTCGAGCAAGGTGGGGGTCTTCAACACCGCCGCGCTCGAGAACAACACCTTCGTGCCGTCCCCGGCCAACCAGATCGAACTCAGCGGTGGAGGGCCGAGCGGCATCGTGCTCGACGAGGCGCGAGGCCGGCTCTATGTGC
>DASVVJ010000637.1:0-3592 GCA_036389955.1 Myxococcaceae bacterium | reverse complement strand
TTGATCAGGTCCCGAATCTCCCCATCCGGCTCGGCCCGGCCCAGCACCGGATCCAGGTTCACGAACACCAGCTCGGGCACCCGCAGCCCCAGGGCCCGCCCCAGCTCGCCCGCCAGCAGCTCCGCGATGAGCGCCTTGCGTCCCTGGCCCGCGCCCCGGAACTTCAGCACGTACAGCCCCGAGTCCTCCGCCTCCACGATGGCCGGCATCGAGCCGCCCTCTCGCAGCGGCGTCACGTACCGGGTCGCATTCACCGTCCTCAACATGGCCCCCGCACTTACCACGGAGCCGTCCGCTCCCCGTCCGCCGCCGCACACCCCGCACCCAATCCTGGTGCACCTGCCAACAAAACAAGTAAGACGCGCCGGACCAGAAAGACCGGAGGCTCCATGCGGCAGTCCAGAACAGCCCTTCTCTCGCTGCTCCTCACCCTCGCGTTCGTCCCCGTGGCCCTCGCGGGCCAGAGCGCCTCCACGCGCTGGGCAGCGAGCCAGGGCGGTTTCACCTCGTGGCAGCTCAGCGGTGCGAGCCGGAACGCGGATGGCTCGCTCCAGCTGCTGCCCGGCCAGGCCTGGGCGGGCACGGACCCCTACGGCCCCGGCGGCTATTACGGCGGCACCTACTACAACGGAGGCTCCTTCGTGCAGGCCGAGGTGACGGGCCCCATCGTCACCAGCGGCTTCGGCTTCCGCGAGGCCATCGCCTCCTACGAGGCCAGCACGCCGGCCGGCTCGTGGATTGAGCCCATGCTGCGCGTGCAGGTCAACGGCGCCTGGACGAAGTGGTACAGCCTGGGCGTGTGGGCCTCGGACGGCTCCACGGTATCGCGCCACTCGGTGGCCTCGCAGTCGGACGGCGTGGCCTACGTCTCCATCGACACGTTGGTGGTCAGCGCCAAGCAGGCCGCCACCGCCTACCAGGCCCGCGTGCGCCTGTTCAGCAAGGACAACGTGGCCCTGCCCAGCCTGCGCGCCAGCGCCGTCACCGTGTCCACCTCGCCCGCGAAGAGTTCCACCCTGCCGCCCGGAAACCCCGCACGCTGGAACACCGTGCTCGCCGTGCCCCAGTGCTCGCAGATGGTCTACCCGGATGGCGGCAACGTCTGGTGCAGCCCCACCTCCACCGCCATGGTGCTGCGCTACTGGGCCGGAGACACCACCCCCGCCTGCGAGACGCACGTGCGCGCGGCGCTGGGCGGCGTCTATGACTGGTACTACCGCGGCTATGGCAACTGGCCCTTCAACACCGCCTATGCCGCCGCGCAGGGCTTCCAGGCGCACGTGGCGCGCTTCTCCAGCTTCGCCCAGCTCGAGCCGTGGATCTCCGCGGGCGTGCCCGCCATCATCAGCGTCGCCTGGGGCAAGGGGGAGCTGACCGGCGCTCCCATCCCTTCGTCCAACGGCCACCTCATGGTGATTGTCGGCTTCGACGCGGCGGGCAACCCGGTGGTGAATGATCCGGCTGCCGCCAGCAACTCCACCGTCCGGCGCACCTACTACCGCTCGCAGCTGGAGCCGCTGTGGCAGGGCGCCTCGGCGGGCACCACCTACCTCATCTACCCCCAGGGCTGGACAGTGCCAGCCCTCTGAGGCCTGACCGGCGTGGCAGGCGCACCGTGAAGCGGGTGCCCTGCTCACGGTCCGACTGCACGTCGATGCGGCCTCCATGCGCGCCGACGATGTGGTCCACGATGAACAGCCCCAGCCCCAGGCTCCGCTCGGAGCGCTCCGCCTCGGCCTCGCCGCGCTTCATGGGCAGAAACAACCGCGGCAGCAGCTCCCGCGGAATCGGCTCGCCCAGGTTGTGAACCTCGAGCAGGAAGCTCTCCGGCTCTCCCTCCGCCCTCACCTTCACCGGCGTGCCCGCGGGGCTGTACTTCAGCGCGTTGGTCAGCAGGTTCGTCAGCACCTGGGCCAGGCGGTCCGCATCCCACTCTCCGGTGCCGTCGCCCACGTGCATCACCTCGATGCGGCGCTCGGGCCACGCCAGCTGCACCTCGCCCACCACCCGCTGAATCACCAGGTGCAGGTCCACCGGCTTGCGCACCATCCGCAAGCCGCTGCCCAGCCGCGCCTGCGTGAAGTCCAGCGTCGTGTCGATCATCCGGTTCATGCGCTCGGCGCTCGTCTGAATGCGGCTCATCGTCCTGCGCAGCGGCTCGTCGAGGTCGCTGCGGCGCAGCACCTGCTCCGCCGCCAGGGAGATGGCGTTGACGGGGTTGCGCAGGTCATGCCCCACGATGCCCGCCAGGTACTGCTCGAAGTCCGCGCGCTGCCGGGACACCTGCTCCTGGCGCTTCAGGTCGCTGATGTCCTGGGAGATGGCGCCCAGCACCGTGAGCACCGCGCCCGCGCCGGGAATGAGAAAGGCGTCATGCTGCACCGGGATGAGCGTTCCCGTCCCCAGGTGCCGCAGCCGGAACTCGCCCCGCCACCGCCCCTGTGTCCACAGCGCCGGCTCGATGTGGGACTCGTGCCACGTCACATCCCCCGGGGCAAACAGGTCCACCATGCGCAGGCGGGACACGTCCTCCCGGAGGCCCAGCCCCACCATGCGCCGCCCCGCCTCGTTGATGTAGAGCAGCTGGCCCTCGGAGGTCGCAAAGCTGACGAAGGCCGAGGAGTTGGCCACCACCGCGGCCATCTGCTGCTGCTCGGCCATCAGCCGCCGGTTGTCCTCCTCGCGCGCCTCCAGCTCGCGCCGCAGCCGCTCGCGCTCCAGGGTGTTGCGCACCGCGCGGAAGAGGCTGTCCGGGGTGACGTCGGATTTGACGAGGTAGTCGGCCGCGCCGCTCTTCAGCGCCTGCGTGGCGACCTGCTCACTGCCCCGCCCCGTCAGCATCACCACCGGCGGAGTGGTGCGGCTGCGCTGGCTCTTCAGCCGCCGGAGGAACTCCAGCCCGTTGAGCCCCGGCAGGTGGTAGTCGAGCAGGATGCAGTCCACCTCCCGCTGCTGGCACACCTCCAGCGCCCGCTCCGCGTCCTCCTCCTCGAGGAAGACGTACTCCGCCTCGCGATCCTCGCTGAGGAACGCGCGGTAGGTGTGGCGGTCCTCGGGGCTGTCCTCCACCAGCAACAGCGTGTGCTGCGGGCGGCTCATCGCCACCGCTCCGGCTGGGAGGGGAGCCCCTGGGGCAACACGACGAACTCGAGCCAGAACTCCTTGAGTAACCGCACCATGCGTTCGAAGCGCTCCAGGTCCACGGGCTTGAGAAGGTACGCGCTGGCACCCAACTGGTAGCAGCTCTGTACGTCCCGGGGGTTGTCGGAAGTCGAGAAGACGATGACAGGGATAGCGCGTAGCTGGCTATCCGACTTGATGCTCTCGAGCACCTGGCGCCCGTCCAGCCCTGGCAGGTTGAGGTCCAACAGGATGAGCCCGGGCCTGAGTGCCCGCTCACTCTGCTCATAGCGGCCCTGCCGTCGCAGGAATTCCAGCGTCTCCTCCCCGTCCTGGCAGCGCAGCAGGGCGTTCGGCACCGCGGCGCTCTGAAAGGCCAGCTGGAGCATGTCGAAGTCCTCGTCGTTGTCTTCGACAACCAGTATGGGCGGGGCGCTATTCAACCGGCCGCTCCTCGCCTCCGGGCTCCACC
>DASVVJ010000636.1:0-4069 GCA_036389955.1 Myxococcaceae bacterium | reverse complement strand
AGCAACCGTCCTCGAGGTGGTAGCTGTAGCGGTTGCCGCGCTCGGGGGCGAAGCTGGTGGAGCGGATGCTATCGGGAGGCATGCGCTGCTGAGTGCGCAGCCCCGTGAACAGGCTCTTGAGGTTGGTGTTCACCTCGGACTGCCGCGCTCGCGCCTGGAACCGGACGAAGTTGGGAATCGCGATGGCCGCCAGAATGCCGATGATGGCAACCACGATCATGAGCTCGATGAGGGTAAAGCCGTACCGCTGACGACGCTGCGCCATGGGGATACTCCTTGTCGATGGTGGGGATGGACAGCGACGAAACGGAAGAGCAATCAGCGGGCCATCCGGGCTCGCGCTGCCGCCACGCGTGTTTGCGAGTGGTTAGCGCGCGAGCGTGATCCGGCAAGCGACGAAGCCCGGCAGTCAGTGACGTGCCTGGGCAGCGCGGCCCTGTCACACGGCGTTTTGCCGCGGGTGGCGTGTAAGGAGTCGGGTAGATCGCCGGGAACCGCCTGGGTGCAAGCCACTCCGGGCGGTCTCTCCCCCGGAGCCCCCCATGCGCCAACGTCTATCCCTATGCCTTGCCCTGGTCCTGGCCGCCGCACTGACCCGGTGCGGGCCACCCGAGCCCGACACGCAGCTACTTCCCACCGAGGTGGAGCAAGCGCTCACTCACGGCGGAGGACTGCGGGTGATGACGTACAACATCAAGCACGCCGAGCTGAGCAGCCTGGACAGCCTGGCCAGCGTCATCAAGGGCCAGTCACCGGATCTCGTCGCGCTGCAGGAGGTGGACGTCCTCACCCTGCGTTCAGGCCGGGTAGATCAGGCCGCCCGGCTGGGGCAGCTCACGGGCATGTACCACGCGTTCGTGCCGGCGCTGCTCAGCTATGACGGAGGCCAGTACGGCCTGGCGCTGCTGTCGCGCTACCCCATCCGCTCGGCGCAGCGCATCCCGCTGCGCTCGGCGGCGGAGCAGCGCGCGCTGGGGCTGTTCGAGGTGGAGCTGGATGCCCAACACCTCATTCCCGTGGGCGTCACCCACTTTGGTACCACCGGCGCCACCGAGCGCCTCAACCAGGCCGAGGACGTCAAGGCGGCCCTGGCCGGCAAGCCCTGGGCCCTGTTCGCGGGAGACCTGAACGCCACCCCGGGCGAGTCCGGCATCACCAGCCTACTGCAGCAGCTCACCGATGCGTGGACGCGCGGAGGCTCGGGCAGCGGCTACACCCACTCGGCCAGCTTCCCCACCAAGCGCATCGACTATGTGATGTTGGGCTCGGCATGGAGTTCGCCGGTCACCTCGAGCGTCGTCGGCGCCACGTCCCAGTCGGACCACCGGCCGCTGGTGAGCACGTTGATCCTGCCGTGGAGCCAGACGCTCTTCGGAGATCGTACGCCGGGCACCGCTGTGCAGGCGGACACCCGCGCCGTGGAAGTAGGCGTGCGCTTCCGCAGCAACGTGGCCGGCACCATTCGGGCGCTGCGCTTCTACCGGGGCACCGGCAACGCCAGTGGCTACGTGGCCCGGCTGTACACGAACACGGGCACGCTGCTGGCCCAGGTCCCGGTGACGGATCAGCGCATTCCCGGGTGGCAGGAGGCCGCGCTGCCCACGCCGGTGTCCATCTCCGCGGGCACCACGTATGTGGTCTCCTATTACACGTCCAACGGACAGTACGCGCGGGACGTGTCGGGGCTCACCAACGCGGTGGTCAGCGGGAACCTGACGGCCCCCGGCAGCGCGAGCGTGGGAGGCAATGGTGTCTACTCGTACGCGGCGGGCGGCGGCTTCCCCTCCACTTCGTACAAGGACGCCAACTACTGGGTGGACGTGCGTTTCACGCCCGCTCCGTGAAGGGGGCAAGCCCACGTCCCCAGGAGCGCGCCATGGCTCCTGGGGACGCGAGGCGAGACAGCGATCAGTCGCAGGAAACGTCGTTGCTGATGTTGAACGGCTCGCCGGCGGCAACGTTCTCAGGCACGCCCGTACCGGGGCAGATCGCGGTCAACTGACCGTCCGAGGACGAGATGGACCAGGCGTCCGGCTGGTCGAGGTGGGGCTTGTTGTCCACGTCGCCCATGCCGTAGGCCAGGAAGTCCCACGAGTCCTGCGACCCGAAGATGCCCGAGGAGGTGGACAAGCCGTTGGTGGAGGCCTTGGCGTTCCACGCCGCGGCAGCCAGCGGAACCACGGGGAAGTAGTCCGGGAAGCCCGCGTACTTGAAGGTGTCCACGCCGATGCAGCTGTCGTCATCGTTCTGGATCATGTCGATGCCGCTGCGGTTCTCGTAGGAAGAGCAGCCGTCCTCGAGGTGGTAGCTGTAGCGGTTACCACGCTCGGCGGAGAAGCCGGTCGCTGCGATGCGGTTGGGCGGCATGCGCTGCTGGGTGCGCAGCCCCGTGAACAGACTCTTGAGGTTGGTGTTCACCTCGGACTGCCGCGCCCGCGCCTGGAACCGGACGAAGTTGGGAATCGCGATGGCCGCCAGGATGCCAATGATGGCCACGACGATCATGAGTTCAATGAGGGTAAAGCCGTACTGCTGACGACGCTGCGCCATGGGGGATACTCCTTGTCGATGGTGGGGATGGACAGCGACGAAACGGAAGAGCAATCGGCGGGCCACGCGTGCGCGCGCAGCCGCCGCACGTGTTTGCGCGCGGTTAGCGCGTGAGCGTGCTCCGGCGATCGACGAAGTCCGTCAGTCAGTGCCGTTCATGGGCAGTGGCCGGCACCCTTCGCGCGCTGCGCTTCTCCCGGGTTTGGGTCCACCGTGTCTCCAGGAGGGAACTCGGCTCACTCCTCCGGCTCGGTCCAGGGAAGCACCGGGGGCGTTGAAGGGTTCTGAACCCGCCAGGTCTCGAACAGGAGGAAGGCGTACGCATCGAGCCTGTCCGCCGGGAAGGTGCACTGGCCTGCTAGCTCGTAGGCGGCCTGGTGCTCGCCCGCACGCGCCTGGGCTCGGGCGATGGCGGACCGCGTGCTGGAGCGGAGCCTGACGTCGAGAATCTCGACAGTCAGCTCAATCGCCGGTTTGAGCTGGTTCTGAGCCGCGAAGGCGCGAGCTGCGCTGGCCCTCACCTGGTCTCGGTTCTTCAATGAGGTGATCTCCTGGATCTGTGCCAGGTCGAATTCGGAGGGAGCAATCTGAATGATCAGCGGGGCTGCGGCAGCCAGGGTGTGGGCATAGGCCTCAGGGTCTTCCAGCGACTTGCTGACACCCAAGGCTTCCTTGGTCAGTGAAAGCGCATCCTCTTTCTGGCCTGCTTGCAGCCTCATCCTTGCCATCTCGAGGATGGCTGCCGGAGCCCGATGCTCCCGCGCGGACTGAAGGAGGCTGTTCGAACTGGCCGAAACAAGAGACGGGAGAAACCTCCGCACGGCCTTGGTGGCTCGGAGGATGATGCTCCGTGTGATGCCCGGATCCTCAATGCTCTCAACAGCTTTCATCGTGCGTTGAAGCGCACGGTTGAACTCATCGGCTTCGGAGGAGGGAAGAGCCTCCGCGAGGGCAAGCCACCGCTCCGCGTCGATTTCAGGCCCGGTGTAGCGCTCAGGGAGCCTTGGACGCTTTTTCTCGATGGGAGGTTCGCGCGGGATGAAGGATTCGAGGAAGATTCTGGCGGCCGTCACGTCAAGCCGTGCCATCGCCGAGATGAGAGCGGCCAGGATAGCGTTGTCCTCGCCGACGGGGGGAGAATATTTCGTCCACAACCTGAACTCCCCCATTGCCGAGCTGATGGCTTTCGTCGCGGCGGACTTGAGGGCTGGATCCATCAAGGAGCTGGGAGCCAGGTTCTTCGTGATGGCATCCAAGGCCTCGGCTTGCTTATCGAGAGGAAGCAGCGAAGCGGCTTCAACGGCTTCCAATCCCAGATTGCGTGCGCTCGCTTCATCTCCAGCGGCGGCAGATAAGGCGGAGCGCCTCGCGATCAGCCGCGCACGCTCCAGGTCATGCCCTGGGAGGGCAGGCTTCGGTGTGGTCTCCAGCACCTTGAGGGCCAGAGCCCCATCGCCTGATGCACTCAGTGCTTCCGCGAGTGAGAAAGCGGCTTCCTGCTTGAGGTCCGGTTCCTGGA
>DASVVJ010000635.1:0-10813 GCA_036389955.1 Myxococcaceae bacterium | reverse complement strand
TCGCCACGATTTCCTCCACCTGGAGAATCTCATTCTCATGAGGCGTACGAGGGGCGGCCCCGAAGCGCATCCATACCTTGTTGATTCTTTCATGAACAGGCTTGGCCGCAGCCACAAGGTTGACCTCCGAATTGATATCCGTCAAAGGGAACCGATGCGCGTACTCTAACGGGATGCGGTGGTGGACATCATAGAGCATGCCCTTGTCAGTTCTGAGAATTGCTTCCAGTTCGGGATGGAACTGCTGGTAAAAACGGGCTTGCGCTTCACGACGAAGGGAGTTCTTCGCACCTTCAAGCTTATTGAGTGGAGTCGATGGAAGCTTTTCAAGGCGTTCAACGAGCGCATGGAGTTCACTGCGCTCAGCAATCGTAAGCGCTTCTACACCTTGTGTTTCTGCTTTCACCATCAGCCTGTTGAGGGCTTGTTTCTCCACAGTGGAGGTTCTGGCAAGCACCGAGCGGAACCAACCCACGGCCCGTGTGCCCCCTTGCGCCAACCCCCGGGCGATCGTCGGTGCTACCGCCTCCACCACCACGCCCACGCCTCGTGCCGCCAGCCCTCCTATTACCCAGAGCGCTATCTGCTCCAGGCTGTAGAGCCCCATCTGATGGAAGCCCTCCCGCGTCTCTTCCCTCCACTGGCGTTGGATCTGCTCGTGCATCTTGCGGTACGCGACCACCGCGTCCGCGTTTTCGGGTGCTGGCGGCGGAGGACGAATGACTTCGGCGGCCACCACGCGCCAGCGAGAACCCCTCGCTCCCACCGCGCTGGCACCCTCCAATTCCACCTTCACCTTCCGAGGGCCCAGCCCCTGCGAAAAGGGCAAAAGCACGTTCACTAGCGTTCCCGCCAGATCCGGCGCCTTCCGCACTGAGAAGCCCCCCTTCCATGAGTGCGGAGGCTGCGTCTCCAGCCCCCTCACCCACTCGTCCTCCAGCGCGATTTCCACCTTCCACCGTGCCTGCCCGCCCGCGGGTACCCATAGCCTCGACGCCACCTCATTCCCTGCGGCGAGCAACCCTGTCAGCACCTCGGCTCTCACTCCTACCCGCCTCACCGGCCACGTCTTTGCCTCCAGCGGAGAGGTACTCCACTCCTCCGTCTCGTAATCCGCCCTCCAGCGCCCCTCCTGCCTCCGCAATGTGAGCCTCATGCTCCCCGTATGGCCCTCCACATAGGTGCGCAGGTTCTCCCGCAACTCCCGTGAGAAGGCGGCCTTGTCCACGGGACGTCCTACCTCCCCACCCTGCTCGCGGCGTCTCAGCCACAACAGTGTCAGCGCCCCACCCTCGGCCCAGAAGCTGAATTCCAATTCCGCTCCTACTTCATTCACCCCAGCCGCCACTCCCCACATCCCCGCCAGCGCGGACTCCACCTCCGCCCTTCGGGCCTCCTCCAAGGCCTCCCACTCCTCGCTTCCTGGCTGTGGGCCTGGGAGGGCAAGCCTCCCGCTGCCTCCGGTCCCAGTTGGCACGGTGGCGCACGCGTTCAGCAGCATCAGCGCTACCAGCGCCCATGACAGCCCTCGGCTTACAGTTCCTCGGCTCATTCGACTCCTCTCCAAGAGCATCGAGACTCAGTCAGCGGTGCACGGCGCCACCCTACATGGCCTGGGTCCAAGCGTTCGCCACCCTTCGCCCCCTCACGAAAGAGCCCACCACGGCGCGTCCGGTGGTATCACTCCGCCGTCATGTCCCAGTCCTCTACGCCCCTGTTCTCCACGGTCCCCAACGAGATCGACTTCCCGGCGGACGAGCGCCGCATCCTCGCCTTCTGGAAGGAGCGCAAAATCTTCGAGCAGACGCTCCAGGGCCGCGACGAGGCCCCCGTCTTCGTCTTCTATGAGGGCCCACCCACCGCCAACGGCCTGCCCCACAACGGCCACGTCCTCACCCGCGTCATCAAGGACCTGTTCCCCCGTTACAAGACCATGCGCGGCTTCCGCGTCCCCCGCAAAGCCGGCTGGGACACTCACGGCCTGCCCGTCGAGGTGGAAGTCGAAAAGGAACTGCGCATCCACGGCAAGGCCGAGATCGAGAAGTACGGCGTGGAGCCCTTCACCGAGCGCTGCATCGAGTCGGTGTTCCGCTATACCAACGAGTGGGAGCGGCTGACCGAGCGCATCGGCTTCTGGGTGGATCTGCCCGAGGCCTACGTCACCTACCACCGCAGCTACGTGGAGAGCGTGTGGTGGGCCCTGGCCGAGCTGTACCGCAAGGGCCTGCTCTACCAGGGCCACAAGGTTGTCTGGTGGTGGCCCCAGGGCGGCACCGCGCTCAGCTCGGGCGAGGTGGGCATGGGCTACCGCACGGTGGACGACCCCAGCGCCTACGTCGCCTTCCCCCTGCGCAACGCCCCCGACACCGCGCTGCTCATCTGGACCACCACGCCCTGGACGCTGCCGTCCAACATGTACGCGGCCGTTAATCCGACCGTGGACTACGTCACCGTGGACGCCGGTGACCGCAAGTTCATCATCGCCGCCGCACTGCGGGACGACCTGGCCAAGAAGCTCAAGAAGGACCTGCCCGTCCTCGAGACGCAGAAGGGCAGCACGCTGGTGGGCATGCGCTACACCCCGCCCTATGACGTGTACTTCAACCGCGTGGGCGACGCGGAGCTGGCGCTCAAGGAGGGCGGCTCGGACTCGCCCGCCTGGCGCGTGATTGGCGCCGACTTCGTCACCCTCACCAGCGGCACGGGCATCGTCCACATCGCCCCTGCCTTCGGCGAGGACGACTACGATGCCTTCCGCCGCGAGCGCACCCGCTTCTCCAAGCCCGAGGAGCTGGAGCTGTTCTGTGCCATCCGCACCGACGGCACCTTCTCCGAGGACGTGCCCCAGCTCACCGGCAAGTTCGTCAAGGACGCGGACAAGGACATCCAGCGCGAACTCAAGGAGCGCGGCCGGATGGTGCTCATCGAGCAGTACAAGCACGAGTACCCGTTCTGCTGGCGCGCCGATGACGACCCGCTCATCCAGTTCGCCCGCCCTGCCTGGTACATTCGCACCACGTCCGTGAAGGACCGGGCCATCGCGAACAACCGCGCCGTCAACTGGGTGCCCGAGCACATCAAGGAGGGCCGCTTCGGCGACTTCCTCGCCAACAACGTGGACTGGGCCCTGTCGCGCGAGCGCTACTGGGGCACCCCGCTGCCGCTGTGGATCCACTCGGAGACGGGCGAGGTGGAGGCCATTCCCTCGCTCCAGGCCCTGCGCGAGAAGCCCGGCAGCAACCTGGCCGCCGTGGAGGCCGAGCTCCAGGCGTTCCTCGCCAAGAAGCCCGGCGCCACCACCGTGGAGCACCTCATCGTCCACAAGCCGTGGGTGGACAAGATCACCTACGAGAAGCCGGGCACCCCGGGTCGCTTCCAGCGCGTGCCCGAGGTGGTGGACGTGTGGTTCGACTCGGGCTGCATGCCGTTCGCGCAGTGGGGCTACCCGCATGCGCCCGGCTCGCACGAGAAGTTCACCCAGGCCTTCCCCGCGGACTTCATCTCCGAGGCCATCGATCAGACGCGCGGCTGGTTCTACTCGCTGCTGATGATCAGCACGCTGGTGTTCGACGAGGAGACGCAGAAGCGCCAGGGCATCACCCCGCAGCGCGACTGGCCGCACCCGTACAAGAGCTGCATCGTGCTGGGCCACGTCTCCGACAAGGAAGGCAAGAAAGAGTCCAAGTCCAAGGGCAACTACACCCCGCCGGAGATCATCCTCGATGAGGTCCGCATGGACTTCGCCGTGCTGGATGACAAGGCGGCCGGAGTGCCCGGCGTGGCCGGTGAGGCGCTGATCGCCCGCGAGGACCTGGAGGGCCTGGACCTGCAGGAGGGCGCGAAGGTGCAGGTGTTCCGCCCGGACAACGCGGGCACGGCGCTGACCCTCACGGTGAAGGCGCACAAGAAGCTCAAACGGCGCGTGCTGCTGCTGGGCAAGAAGGAGCTGGAGGCGCTGGGTGTGAAACCCTCGGCGCGCGGCGCGGATGTGATGCCGGTGGAAGTGCCCCGGCTGGCGCCGACGGAGCGCGTGGTGCTCAAGGACCCGGCCAGCCGGGCTCCGGGCGCAGACGCGTTCCGGTGGTTCTTCTACGCGGCGAGCCCCACCTGGTCCAACACGCGCCACTCGCTGAGCAACGTGCGCCTGTTGCAGAAGGACTTCCAGGTCAAGCTGCGCAACGTCTACTCGTTCTTCACCATCTACGCGAACATCGACGGTTTCTCGCCGGCCCGCGGCAACGAGGGCGCCACCGAGGCGCCGTGGCGCGCCATCCGCAAGAGCCAGGGCTTCCGCGAGCCGGCGGCTCGCACGGTGCTGGACCGGTGGATCCTCTCCGAGGTGCAGCTGGCCCTGCGCGACGTGGGGCGCCACCTGGACACGTACCACGTGTACGAGGCGGCCCAGCGGATGGTGGCGCTGGTGGACGCGCTGTCCAACTGGTACCTGCGCCGCAGCCGTGACCGGTTCTGGGCGCCGGGCATGGAGCAGGACAAGTACGACGCGTACTACACGCTGTACGAGGCGCTCACGACGATCGCGGCGATGTCCGGGCCGTTCATCCCGTTCTTCGCCGACGAGATGTGGGGCAACCTGGTGCGCAAGCCCTGGCCCACGTCGCAGCCGGAGAGCGTGCACCTGGGCCGATTCCCGGAGGCGGACACAGCGCTGATCGACGAGGCGCTCTCGGCGGAGATGGGCGCGGTGCGCGAGCTGGTGTCACTGGGCCTCAAGGTCCGCACGGACAACCGGCTCAAGGTGCGCCAGCCGCTGGCTCGGGCGGACGTCATCCTGGCTCGCCGAGAGCTGCAGGATCGCGTGGCCGTCTACAAGGACCTGATCAACGACGAGCTGAACGTGCACGAGGTGCGCTTCCTGGAGACGGGCCAGGAGGCGGACGTGGTGCGCTACAAGGTCCGGCCCAACCTGCGGGCGATGGGCAGCCGGCTGGGGCCGAAGCTGGCTCCGGTGCGCAAGGCGTTCGACGCGGCGGATGGGCGCATCCTCCAGCGGGAGCTGGCGCTCAAGGGCATGGTGGCGCTCACGGTGGATGGAGAGCGCATGGCGTTCCCGGCCGAGGAGCTCGAGGTGCTGGTGGAGGCCAACCCCGGCTACGCGGCCGCGGGCGCGAGCGTGGGCGTGGTGGTGCTGCACACCGAGCTGACCGAGGCGCTGGTGGACGAGGGCCTGGTGCGCGAGCTGCTGGCGCGCGTGCAGGCGGCGCGCAAGGACATGGCGCTCGGCTACACGGACCGCATCCGCCTGTGGGTGGACGGAGATGCCCGGGTGCGCAAGGTGACGGAGGAGGCGCGGGACCTCATCTCACGCGAGACGCTCGCGTCGGAGGTGAAGGTGGGTCCCGAGGGCCTCACGGGCAAGGAAGAGGAGTTCAACCTCAACGGCCTGCCCGCGCGTCTGCGGGTCGAACGCGCCTGAACTATCCCCTCTCCCGAAGGGAGAGGGACAGGGTGAGGGTTCAGGGCACTCCAGTGCTCCACGAACGAGAAACCTCGTTTGCGCAGAACCCTCACCCCAGCCCTCTCCCGAAGGGAGAGGGAGCGCTTCTTGTCCTCAGGGCCGGTAGCGCAGGATGGAGCCCCCGAAACCACCGATTCGGGGGACCGTTCCCATGCCCCAGAGGGCGTCGAACCGCCCTCCGTAGGGCACGGGTTCCGGCACCCACGTCAGCCCGTTGTAGTGGACCAGCGTGGTGCCTCCGGCTCGCCGCTCCAGCACGTAGATGTCCGAGGGTCCCGTGCCCCAGATGTCGATGAGGTCTCCCGCCGCAAACGGCACCACGGGTGACCAGCGCTGACCGTCGTAGTGCCGGACCGTGCCCTGAGCACCCACCGCCCAGATGTCGTTCGGCCCCGAGCCCCACAGCCCGTAGAACGCGTGCGCGGTGGGCTGCTCGAGCGGCACGGGCTGCCAGCCCGTTCCATCCTGGCGCAGGAGCGTACCGGCTCCACCCACGGCCCATACGTCCCGCGCGCCCGTGCCCCAGACCCGGTACAGCGGCACCGTGCTCGGACTCTGGCTGATGTTCCAGCGCTGACCGTCGTAATGGAGGATGCGGCCCGCCTCACCCACAGCCCACACGTCTGCCCGTCCCGAGCCCCACACGCTGCGCAGCGTCTCCGAGACGAGGGACTCCGGCCAGGGCGCCGCTGATGTCCCGTCCGTGCGGACGATCCTGCCGCCCTCCCCCACTGCCCAGAGTTCCTCCGAGTCCGCGCCCCAGATGTCGTTCAGCGCGGCATTCGTGCCCGTGCGGATCGACTGCCACTGTCCTTCTCGCCAGCGCAGCAGCGCTCCGCCTTCGCCGCTCGTCCACGCCTCCGTCGCGCTGAGGGTATGGGCTCCCAGGATGGGCGTCTCCACGCCCTCGCGCAGGGTCTTCCATCCCGCGGGCGTCCGCTGCACCAGCTGGCCATAGCTTCCCACCGCCCACACCCCGAGCGACGCGTTGCCCCAGACGTGCATGAGGTCCTCGGCGATGCCCAGCGAGATCCAGGCGGCCTCTGACCCATTCAGGTGGAGCACGCTCCCCGCGCTGCCCACCGCCAGGGCCTCCTGCGCTCCCAACGCCACGAGGCCATACAGCGGCTGGGTGCCTTCATGCACCACGCTCCAGACTCCCTCGCTGAAGCGCATCACCCGCCAGATGCCCTCGAGGCGCCGCTCATCGAGCGCCCAGAGCACCCCGTCCGCCCCCGTCAGGTTCGTGACGAGCCCCCCCGCGAACCGCGGCTGCTGCACCCATTCCAGGCCATCCCAGCGCAGCACCGCCCCTTCCGCGGTAACGACCCACACATCGTTGGGCCCCCAGCCCCACAGCCCCGTGAAGTAGTGCGGAGGCACGCTCTCGGGCTTCGTCCACTCCGCTCCATCCCAGTGGATCAACGCACCGTCGTAGCCCCCCACCCACACATCGTTGGGACTGCTGCCCCAGACCGCCATCAGGTGCTGCGTCAGTCCCGTGGCCACCGGCTGCCAGGCCTGGCCGTTCCAGCGCACCACCGCTCCCTGATGCCCCACCGCCCACACGTCATCCGGGCGCGTTCCCCAGAGCGCCCGAAGCTGCTGCATCGTCGCGGAGCGGTAGACCTTCCAGCTCGTCCCGTCCCACCGGGTGGCGATTCCCGGCGCTCCCACTGACCAGATGTCTCCCGGGCCCGATGCCCAGACCCCACGCGCGTAGCGAGCGTGCGGAGACGGGTTCTCCCAGCACCAGTGCCTGTCGTAGCAGCGGGCAGGGAGGTCCAGGTCCGGCTCGCCCGGGCCTCCGTCCGGCTCACCCGGACCTCCGTCCGGCTCGCCCGGGCCTCCCGTGTACCCTCCGTCCGTTCCGCCATCCTCCGGAGGAGGCGGCGGTGGCTCCTCACCCGGATCGGGACAGGCCTCCGCGCGCGGCATGCACGTCTGCGTCGCCGCGCAGCACGTCCATCCGTCGGCACAGGGACAGGCGCGCTCGTTCAGCGACACCTGCGCCACGCACGCGCCGAGCAACAACCCCAGCAGTGCAAGCACCCGCTTCAAAAGCGTCCCTCCACGTTCAGGCCCGCCGAGCCCGGCGCGACCATGGGAAATGCCTCGGCTCCCGTCTGCGGCCAGAGCAACAGGCCCAGGCCCACCGCTCCCGCCACTGCTCCCGCCGCGTACAGCGCGGTCGAGCGCCGGTTCAGGGTCTGGATGCGCTGGTTGCGGCGCATCGCCTCGGCGTGAGTCAGCCCGGTGTCCCCCGCGCGAACACTCCGGGCCGACAGCGTCGTCCACACTCCGCCGCCCAGGGTGGCTCCCGCAAGGCCCAGCGCGCTCCAGCCCGCCGTGCGCCGCCAGGAGGGCGTCGCGGGCAAGGGCTCCAGCGGCACCGGCAGGCGGAAGTCGTACTCCTCCGCCACCTGCCGGTCATAGGGCAGCGAGAAGATGAGGCTGAACGCCTCGTGCTCCGCGCCCCGGGAGGCCACGCGGGGCTCCTGTGGCGCGAGCGCGGCGAGCTGCACCACCTCGGGCATCCCGTCGACGCGGTACTCCTGGCCATCTCCCACCCGGCGCACGTACAGCGGACCGGTGCCGATGGGCCGTGCCACCCACAGCCGCTGCCCCACCGCGTTGTGGAAGTCGGCCAGGCGCACGCCCTTGCTGTCCTCGAGCCGCAGGTGCATGGCCTCTTTGCTGTCCACCTCGATGCGGTGCTCGAGCGCCTTGCCCAACTCCACCAGCCACGGGCCGTCCTTCGGCGGCCGGGCGTGGACCTCGGGCCGGAAGCGCTCGTTGGGAATGGCCGCGTTCGCCCGCTCCACGAAGGCGGCAATCTCCTTGTAGCTCACGCGCCCGTCTCCATCCGCGTCCGCCGCGCCGTAGAGTCCCGAGCGCACCTCGTGGCTGAACACGCCCGCCTGGAAGGCCTCCCACTCGTGGCTCTCGCGCGCGCTGGACGTGGACAGCAGCAGCCCCACCCGCCCGTCGTCCGACAATCGGGATACCTCGCTGAAGCCCTGCAGCGGGCGGCGCTGGCCTCCAGGCCCCCGCCCATACGCCAGGAAGTACGAGGAGCACGCGTCCACGATGAGGTGCACCTGTTCCGCGTTCACCCGCTCGATGAGCCCCTGAACGAGGTCCCTCCCGGTGAGCCGCCGGTCCTCGAGCGTCACGTAGCCCTGCCCGTTTCGCACGCTGCCGTGGCCCGCGTAGACGAAGTAGATGACCGTTCCCAGGTTGCGTTCCCGCGCCTGGGCCACATCGTGCGCGAGCTGCTCCACCACCCGCTGCCACTCGGACCAGCGGGGCGCGCTGGCCTCCGCCGCCGCCTGTGGGTGCAGCCGCTCCGTGTTGTCGTCCAGCCGGGCCAGCAGGTACGTGCGCGCTCCCAACAAGCGGAACAGATCCAGGTAGCGCGCGGCGTCGTCATCCGCGTACCGCAGCGCGGGCTCGTCCGGATCCACGCTCTGGTTCACCCCGACAATGAATGCGAAGGCCGCCCGAGGCCGCTCCTCCGCCCGTGCCGGCACCGCCACCAGAGCGAGCGCCAGCGCCACGCTCCAGCGCGCCCACGTCATCGCCGCACCCTCACCGTGAACGACGTGTGCTCCGCCCCCGCCAGGGGCAGCGGCTGCTCCGGAGCGCGCCCCTTCAGCAGCGCCTCGGCCTGCTTCACCGTGAGCCGCTCGTCCGCCAGCACGCCGTGGAGCACCAGCGTCTTCCCGTCGAACTCGTGAGAGATGGCCTCGGGCAGCTCATGCAGCGCCACCCCGCCGAAGGCCTTCACCGCCGCGGGCTCCTCGTCGGGGTTGGACCAGCTCGGGTGGAACCAGTACACGTGCTGGTGCTCATCCACTCCATAGATGAGGAGCCACTTCCGGGCGTTCGGGTTCTGGTAGGCGAAGGCCAGCTCGTCCCGGGCATGCACCTCTCCCTCGACGGCCTCGGCGGGCACTCCCGGGCGCACCCGGAAGACGCGCAGGGCCTCGGGTGCCACCACCTTCGCGCCGCCGCGCGCGGTGAAGCCCGCCATGTCCGCCGCCGGCTCGAACGGCGCCTCCCGCGTCATCACCACGCTGACGCTGAGCACCACCACCGCCGCGAGTGCCGCCACGCCCTGCGCCACCGGCAAAGGTGGCCTCACCAGCCCCAGGCCCTGCCCCAGCCGCTTCTGCGAGTCGTTCGCGGCCCGGGGATCCAGCTTCCTGAACAGCAGGTATCGATCATAGAGCGACTTGCACGAGCCACAGCGAGGCAGGTGCTCCCGAAGGGTGCGCTCCGTGCCGGGCTTCAGCCGGCGGGCGAAGTGGTCGTCGACACTCGCGCGCATGGGGCAGACCGCGTTGTTCATGGAGTACTCCCTTCACTCAGCAGGAAGCGCTTCAACATCGAGCGGATGCGAAGCTCCTGATACGCCAATGTGGTTCGATGCATGCCCAGCTCCCGCGCCGCGTCCCGCTGCGGAAGCTGGCGCAGAAAGCGCGCCTCGAAGACGCCCTGCCACTTCTCGGGCAGGCACTCACGCCGGAACCGCTCCACCAACAGGCGCGCCTCGCACTCGGCGGACAGCTCCGGCGCATCCTGCACCTCGCTCTGGCCCAGGTCCCACGCCTGCTCCAGTGCGCCCTGCTCGCGCTCCTGGCGGCGCACGTACTCGAGCGCCTGGTGGTAGGCCACCGTGGCGATCCACGCCTTGAGCGAGCCGCCCTGAAAGTTCCGGCGCAGGTCCTCGCGGGAGATCAATCGATAGAAGACCTCGTGGATGACGGTCTCCTGGTCAGCGCCCGACAGCACCCGCCCCACGGCGCGCTGCACCGTGGCGTACAGGTCCCGGTAGCACTGCTCCAGCACGGAGCGCCGGCCCAGGTGAAAGTCCTGGAGCCAACGGTCCGCCAGGGACTCGTCGAGTCCGGTGCAGAGCGCATTGTCGGTGTTCGCCTGCAAACCCGCCCCTCTCCCATCCGCGAGCTGCCCAGTGAAGGGATCTAGGTGCTCCAGGCGCAGGGGCAACCCCACCCCGATCGCCCCTCCTCAGGCCTGTTCAGCCCCCGACGCGCTCCCGGCGGAAAAATGCGCCGAAAAAAAGATTCGTCCACACACGCCCCCCCATGCCTTTCACCGTTGAGAGCAACGAACGACGGAGGAAGCTTCAATGAGAGCGGCGGTGGTGATGGTGGGTGGGGGGCAGGACGAGCAGGATCGTTCCGTGATGTGGATCGCGCTGGTGGGAACGGTGCTGCTGCTGGCGCTCAGTGGGTGCGGAGAAGAGGAGAAGAAGCCGGAGACGTTCGCGTTTCCGCCGCTGCAGACCGAGGTGCCGCTCTACGAGCTGTT
>DASVVJ010000634.1:0-4261 GCA_036389955.1 Myxococcaceae bacterium | reverse complement strand
CGAGAAGAAGCGCAAGCTGGCGCTCCAGCAGGCCGAGGAGCTGGCCGTCAAGCAGCGCGAGGATCTCAAGAAGCTGCACCACATGAAGTGCCCCAAGTGTGGCATGGACCTGCAGACGCTCAGCCGTGGCAAGGTGGAGATCGACACCTGCTTCAACTGCCAGGGCGTGTGGCTGGACGCGGGTGAGCTGGAGCAGGTCATCGCGCAGGGTGGGGAGCACGGCGGCAAGGTGATGGGCGCCGTCCTCAACCTGTTCAAGCGCAAGTAGGAGCCGGGCTCTTTCCATGAAGCTCACGATCGAGCAGGTGCGTCACGTGGCCACGCTGGCGCGGCTTTCGCTGACGCCCGAGGAGGAGCAGCGCTACGCGGCGCAGCTCTCCGCCGTGCTGGACGCGGTGACGCAGTTGCAGGAGTTCGACGTGAGCGGCGTGGAGCCCACCTCTCACGCCACGCTCGCGGCCTCGCTGCTGCGCGAGGACGCGACGCGCCCCTCGCTGCCACCGGAGAAGGGGCTGGCCAATGCCCCGTCCAAGGTGGGCACCAGCTTCGCGGTCCCGAAGATCATCGAGTGAGGCCATGGAGCTGACCGAACTGTCGATGCTGGAACTGGCGGCGAAGCTGGCCGCGGGAGAAGTCTCCTCGGTGGAGGCCACGCGGGCGTGCCTGGCGCGCGTGGCGCAGGTGGACGGGAAGGTGAAGGCCTTCCTGCGCCTGGACGAGAAGGGCGCGCTGGCCGCCGCCGAGGCGAGCGATGCGCGCCGCAAGGCCGGCAGCCCTGCCAGCCCGCTGGATGGCGTGCCCATTGCCTTGAAGGACATCTTCCTCACCGAGGGCGTGGAGACGACGGCGGGCTCGAAGATTCTTCAGGGCTTCGTGCCGCCGTATGACGGCACCGCGGTGCGCCTCTTGAAGGAGGCGGGCCTGCCGATGGTGGGCAAGCTGAACATGGACGAGTTCGCCATGGGCTCGTCCAACGAGGGCAGCGCCTACGGCCCCACGTACAACCCGTGGGCGCTGGACCGGACGCCGGGCGGCTCTTCGGGAGGCTCGGCGGCGGCGGTGGCGGCGCGTGAGGTGTTCGGCGCTCTGGGCACGGACACGGGCGGCTCTATCCGCCAGCCGGCGGCGTTCACCAACCTGGTGGGGCTCAAGCCCACGTACGGCCGGGTGTCGCGCTACGGCGTCATCGCCTACGCCTCGTCGCTGGACCAGGTGGGGCCGATGACGCGCACGGTGGCGGACACCGCGGCGCTGCTGCAGGTGCTGGCGCGGCACGATCCGAAGGACTCCACCTCCGTGCAGGTGGAGACGCCGGACTACCGGCAGGACCTGGAAGGCGGCGTGCGAGGCCTGCGGCTGGGCGTGCCGCGCGAGTACTTCATCAACGGCATGGACCCCGAGGTGGAGCACACGGTGCGCGAGGCCCTCAAGGCCTACGAGCGGCTGGGCGCGACGCTGGTGGACGTGTCCCTGCCGCACACGAAGTACGCGCTGGCCACCTACTACCTGTTGGCGCCGGCGGAGGCCTCGAGCAACCTGGCGCGCTACGACGGGGTGCGCTACGGCCAGCGAGCCAAGGACGCGCGGGGCCTGAAGGAGATGTACGGCCAGACGCGCGATCGCGGCTTCGGCGCGGAGGTGAAGCGCCGCATCATGCTGGGCACCTACGCCCTGTCGGCCGGCTACTACGACGCCTACTACCTGCGCGCGCAGAAGGTCCGCACGCTCATCCGCGAGGACTTCACGCGGGCCTTCGAGCAGGTAGATGCCATTGTGTCGCCCATCTCGCCGGTGCCGCCGTTCAAGCTGGGCGAGAAGGTGAACGATCCGCTGTCCATGTACCTGATGGACGTGTTCACGCTGCCGTGCAACCTGGCGGGCCTGCCGGGCCTGTCGTTGCCGTGCGGCTTCACGAAGTCGAACCTGCCCATCGGCCTGCAGATTCTCGGCAAGCCGTTCGACGAGGCGCGCATGCTGCGCATCGCCCGGGCCTACGAGCGGGAGCACGACTTCCACCGCCGCTTCGCGCCGCTGTAATGGCGCCCTCCTGGTAACTTCATGTCCCTGAGCGATTTCCAGCCTGTCATCGGCCTCGAGGTCCACGCCCAGCTTCTGACGAAGTCGAAGATCTTCTGCGGGTGCTCCACCGAGTTCGGCGCCGAGCCCAACCGCAACACGTGCCCGGTGTGCCTGGGGATGCCTGGGGTGCTGCCGGTGCTCAACCAGCGGGTGGTGGAGTTCGCCGTGCGCACGGGGCTGGCGCTGGGCTGCACCATCAAGAAGACGAGCGTGTGGAGCCGGAAGAACTACTTCTATCCGGACCTGCCCAAGGGCTACCAGATCACCCAGTATGATCAGCCCATCTGCGAGTGGGGCAAGCTGACCATCGACATGCCGGAGGGCGAGAAGACCATCCGGGTGCGCCGCATCCACATGGAGGAGGACGCGGGCAAGAGCGTGCACGACACCACGGTGGGCGAGAGCCTGGTGGACCTGAACCGGGCGGGGGTGCCGCTGCTGGAGATCGTCAGCGAGCCGGACCTGCGCAGCGCGGACGAGGCGGTGGAGTACCTCAAGGCGCTGAGGGACGTGCTGGTGTACCTGGGGGTGAACGACGGGAACCTCGAGGAGGGCTCGTTCCGCTGTGACGCCAACGTGTCGGTGATGCGCAGGGGCGCCACCGAGTACGGCCAGCGGGTGGAACTGAAGAACATCAACTCGTTCCGGTTCATCAAGCAGGCCATCGAGTACGAGATTGGCCGGCACGTGGAGGTCATCGAGGGCGGCGGGAAGATCGACCAGGAGACGCGGCTGTGGGACACGCAGCGGGGCGAGACGCGGTCGATGCGCTCGAAGGAGGACGCGCACGACTACCGCTACTTCCCGGAGCCGGACCTGCCGCCGCTGCACGTGACGGACGCGCTGATCGATCAGGTGGCGCAAGGGCTGCCGGAGCTGCCGCGACCGAAGCTGCAGCGCTTCATGAGCCAGTACGGATTGCCGGCGTACGACGCGAAGCTGCTGTGCGCGGAGCGGCCGATGGCGGACTTCTTCGAGGCCTGCGCGCAGCACTACAAGGACTACAAGAAGCTCTCCAACTGGTTCCAGGGCGAGCTGACGCGGCTGTTGAACGAGAGCAGCGGCACGGTGGCGCTGTCGATGCTGCGGTTCACCCCGGGGCAGTTCGGCGAGCTGCTGACGGCGGTGGAGAAGGGGACGCTTTCGAACAACGCGGCGAAGGACGTGTTCGGAGAGATGTTCCGCACGGGCAAGGCGCCCGCGGCGATCATCGCGGAGAAGGGCCTGGCGCAGGAGAGCGACGCGGGGGCGGTGGAGGCGGTGGTGGACGAGGTGCTGGCGAAGAACGCGGGCGAGGTGGAGAAGTA
Source organism: Myxococcaceae bacterium (assembly GCA_036389955.1). Taxonomy (GTDB): domain Bacteria; phylum Myxococcota; class Myxococcia; order Myxococcales; family Myxococcaceae; genus DATHBR01. The sequence goes on along the minus strand of DASVVJ010000634.1, from coordinate 875 downwards.
CCGCGGGGGCAAGAAGCAGATCTTCGGGTTCTTCGTGGGCCAGGTGATGAAAGCGATGAAGGGCAAGGGCAACCCGGCGCTGGTGAACGAGCTGCTGAAGAAGAAGCTCGGGGACTGAGCCCACGAGGGCTCGCCAGGCTGCCTGCTCCAACTGCTCCGCGCGAGGGCTCCGCCCATTGCGGATGTCCGCGCATGCGTTACCTGAAATGCATGACCGAAGTTCATGCACCAGCACGCGACTACATGATCCCCGAGGGGTGCCCCGTGTGTGCGGCGGACCTTCCGGTGCGCATCACGGCCACAGGGCCCAGCGGCGTCTGCAAGCACTGCGGATGGCTGGGCCGGCCGGTGATTACGGTGACGCACCGGGGGCTGCGCGTCACGTTCGAGGGCGCACAGGCATAACCTCGAGCGCGGGCGTCAGCGGCTCTTCCTGCACGGAGTGCAAGGGGACCGTGACGTGCAGCACCTCCTCCGCGCGAGGATCCTGCGCCCGGGCGAGGACCCGCACCTCACCGGGGCGCACCCGCTCGAGGATGAGCGAGGGCGCCTCGAACACGTTCTCGAAGAATCCACCCACGAGCTGTGGATTCACCGCGTAGCGCGCGGACTGAAGCGCGCCGAGCTGCGAGTAGAGCCCCTCGTTGAACCACTGCTCCCGCCGCAACTGCGTCTCGCCGGGCTCATTGAAGGCCCACGGCGCATCCCAGGGCCAGGCGTTGGCCGAAGGCTGCGCGATGACGCTCACCCCCCGCGCATCCAGCAGCCGCGCGGCGGGAACGAACGAGGGCTCTCCCGAGGTGTGCGGCTCGCGAAAGCCGTCGTAACAGATGAGCGTCCCCAGCTTGCCGAACGGCGTGGGCACGACCTCCAGC
>DASVVJ010000633.1:0-3828 GCA_036389955.1 Myxococcaceae bacterium | reverse complement strand
CTGGCGCCACAAGACCACCGCCCACATGCAGCTGGGCGAGATGGACAAGGCGCTCGAGGGTCTGCAGAAGCGGCTCGAGCTGCTCGAGCAGCGCCCCGCGCCCCAGGGGGCCACCCCGGACAAGGTCGCCGCCTTCGAGGCCGAGAAGCTGACCGACAAGAAGGACATCCTGGGCAGCATCGCCAACATCTACTGGACCACGGGCCGCGGCGAGCAGGCCGAGCAGACCTTCCATGAAGTGCTCAAGCTCAGCCCCAAGGACGAGACGGCGCTGGGTTGGCTGGCGGAGATCTACGCGGTGCGCGGCGGTGCGCGCAGCGCGGCGGCCCCGCTGGTGGACGAGCACCTGCAGAAGGCGATGGGGTACTACGACCAGGTGCTGGCCCTGAACCCCAACTCGCCCAACACGTACATCAACAAGCGCGTGGTGCTGATCAAGTACCTGGAGAACGAGAAGACGATGCTCCGGGTGGCCGAGCTCGAGGCGCAGGAGAACGCCAAGAAGAAGGACAAGCTGGCCGAGGCTCAGGCGAAGATCGCGGCGAGCAACGCGCGCATCACCGAGTTCACCGCGAAGATCCAGGAGATGAACCAGAAGTTCGGCGAGGCGACGAAGGCCGCGAAGGCCGCCGCCGCCGCTGCCGCTCCGGTTCCGGCCGCGGCTCCGGCTCCGGCTCCGGCCCCGGCCAAGTAGTCACCTGCTGAAGCAGGCCGTACAGCAAGAAGGGCTCGGAACCCGAGTGGGTTCCGAGCCCTTCGCCGTTTCAACCGCCCGGGTGCTCCGCGGGGCTCAGTGGCACGCCGCCGCGATGCCCTCGTGGCGGCAGTCGTGAGCGCGGCGATCCAGTTCGATCTGGTAGAGCGACTTCACCGCGTCGGTCGTGGAGCGCACGTTGATCGAGAACGGCCCGCTGCCCCCAGTGCCTCCGGTGGGGTTGCTGGTACCGGCGCCCAGGATGGTGACACTGCGCGACAGCTGGCCGCCGGCCAGCGACAACTGCGCCACCGGCTCGGGCGTGGAGGCCACGGTGGTGAACTCCACGTAGCGCGCCCACGTGTTGTTGGACGCGCTGTAGAAGCCCTGGGCGCAGTTGGCCCGGCCCGTGGCGAAGTGCGACTGGTACAGGCGCGCCTTGTTGGTGCCCGTCGTCGAGCACACCGCGCCCGAGGTGCCGCTGGGCTCGAACGAGCCCCAGATCATGCACCCGTTGACCAGCGTGCCCGTGTTACCGGTGCGCTCGTCGTTGGCGGCGTACTCGAGGTACCAGCCGTTGCCCATGGCCGGAGCCTCCACCGACGCGTTGGACACCTGGCCGGTGGAGTTGAAGTTCGTCACGTCCACCAGGTCCCCGTCGCTGAGCAGGCCGGCCTCGTAGGTGTTGGCCTCCGCATCCGTGTTGAAGATGCGCGCGGGGTTCACACCAAAGGTCCACACGCCGTAGAAGCGCTGCGGGTACGGCTTGTCCGGATCCTCGTACTTGAGGGACACCCAGCTGTTGGCCGTCTCGCGGCAGCTCCACGTGGTGGCGTTGCCATCACAGGTGTACTGAATGGAGCCGTCGTTGTCGTTGCCGCACGAGCCACCCGGGGTGTTGACCCAGTTGAGCGTCACCCGCGCCCCGCCACACGAGTTGCCCGCGGTGCCCGCCGTGGCGGTACCGCCGGCATAGTGGAAGTTCTGGTAGTTGGCGCTCGAGCTCCACACGGTGCTGCCTCCACGCTGAATGCTGACCGACGTGCTCGTCTGGCACCCCTGCGCGGCGCAGGCGCGCGGGTTGGACAGCCGGCACACGCTGCCCTTGTCCAACTGGTTCTCCTTGTCACCGGTGCCCACGAAGGTGCGCAGGTAGCCGGTCTCGGGCTGGATGGCGTTCGTCGTCATATAGGTGAAGGGGCCGCGCACGTTCTCCGGGTCTCCGCTGGTGCCGGGGTTCTCCACGCGGAAGGCCCGCGCGGCGAACCAGTTGTCGATCCGGCCCGTGCCCGAGTCCCACTCGCCAGGCTTCCACAGCCGCAGCATCCAGAGCTGGCCGCCGTAGTCACCCACGGTGGCGCTGTCCATCAGCAGGTCCGCCTCGCGCGTGGCCCGGGTGCCGCTGCCGATGTCCAGCAGCGAGATGCCGGCGCCAATGGGGTACTTGAGGTGCTCGGCGCGGCTCTGCCCATCGCCGTGGAAGAAGCTCCACAGCGTGTGGCCCGTCTTCAGGTCCACGATGGCCATGCCGCGGCCCCGGCTCTGGGTCTGGTCGTAACCGCCGTTGAGCGCCACCACCCAGCGCTCGCGCGCGGGGGTGCCGTCCACCGTCCAGGGCGAGGCCGGGCTGCCAGCGGCCGGGTCATACAGCGAGCGCAGCGCATCGTCCGCCTGAGGCGTCAGCGCCACCGGGCCAATGGGAGGCGGGCGCGGAGAGAAGTTGCTGAAGCTCTCGCCCACCTGCAGCGCCAGCGGGTCGCACGGCTGCGGCCACATCCACAGGAAGTCTCCTGCCTGGTTGGGCCTCACGATGTTGACCGGGTTGTCCATGTTCGTGCCCAGCAGGCGGGTGAGGTCCAGCGCGAAGCGGTGCACGCCGCCACGGCCCGTGCCCACCACGGCCACGGTGCGGTACTCCTGCCACTGCTTCTTGCCGTCGGGCGCGCCGCCGCCGGTGCCGTCCAGCCACACCTCGCGCACCATGGGCGTGCCGTCCACGAAGTAGGCGTGCTTGCCGATGTTGGGGCGCAGCTTGGGCAGCATGTCCGGAGGCACGAAGGCCCACAGCTCCTCGCCCGTGCCCTCGTTGTACTCGGCCATGTTCGTCACATTGTCGAAGCCCGTCTTCTTGCCGTTGTGGAACGCGTGCAGCATGCCCCCGTTGGAGCCCACCAGGACGATCTTGTCCCGCCCACCGGCCTCGTGCACGTAGCGGTCGTACGCGTCCGAGCCCGCCCTGGGAAGGGTGTCTCCCTCGCGCTCGGTGCTGCCAGAGAACAGCGTGTACGTGCACTGGTTGGAGAAGTCGCAGAAGACCTTCGGCGTCGGCGGCTCCACGCTGATGGGCGACGAGTGGAAGATGTCGTGCAGCAGGAACGGCCGATCGAAGTTGCGCTTGGCCGGATCCGGGTTGAGCGAGTCGGCGCCGCGGTACCAGCGGATGACCAGGCGGGCGCACTGATCCGGCGACAGGCTGGGCTGGCCCATCATGGCCGCCAGGTCGTTGCAGGCGCTGGGGTTGTCGCTGATGCCCAGGTAGTCGCGCAGCGTGGCCAGGTTGGCCTCGCTGAACTCGATGGGCGTGTCCTTGCTGTCCAACTTCTTGTCTCCGTTGGTATCGACCATGGTGAAGATGCGGCGCGTCTGCCACCGGTTGGTGTTGCCCGTGCCCGGGCGCAGCTTGGCGCCAGCCTCCCAGAAGGGCGTGGCCGCGGTGTTGGGCGACAGCTGCTGCACGAAGTCGCCATCGCTGTTCTCGATGACGGCCTGGCCGTTCTTGTCGATCAGGTGCGTGTCCTCGCAGTCCCCGTCGTTGTTGAGGTCACCACCGCCATTGGGGGTGCAGCCCAGCACCTTCTCGGACGCCAGGTTGAAGCGGTACAGGAAGCCCTGCCACGGCGCGGTCTTGTTGCGCGCGGGCTTGAAGCGCGGAATGAGCGTGGCACCCGCCTCGCGCACCTGCACCGAGCTGGCCGCCGCGCTGGAGAACGAGGTGGCACGCGTCACCACCACGTTGATGATCTCCAAGAGCGCGTTCTTCAGGCCCTGGGCGTTGTCGGCCGAGTAGTACAGGCCATTGCCCACCTGAGCGGTGTTGCGCAGCAGGTTGCTGTTGATGCCGAAGCCCACCGTGT
>DASVVJ010000632.1:0-6287 GCA_036389955.1 Myxococcaceae bacterium | reverse complement strand
GTAAGGCCTCCTGTGTCGCTCCTGTGGCGACGAGCGCTCGGATCCACCGCCGGAGCGCCCCAGCGCTCTCGGGGTCGGTCAGTGCTCTCACCGCCGCCTGAGCCTCTTCCCGCACCATCATGGGCTTGGAGACCAGGTTGTTGGGCCTGAGCGAAACAATGACCGCGGTGAGCACCCCTATAGCGATAAGGACTACGGCGCTGGGCCCCATGAGAGTGAAGCCCCGAGCCACGTGGCGAGCCCCCCAAATGGGCTGCTCAGGGGTGCTGGTGCCGCGCGTAGATCCGATATCCCCACGCGCCAGGCTACCGCGAGGAACTGTGCGCGGCTGGGGGGTGTCCCCAGCAGCTTCGAGAAGCAACCGGAGCCGAGGCCACCGGTCGAACAGGGCGCCATGGGCCGCCTCGAGTGTCCATGCTCCATCTGGCTGTTGGCTCTTGATGAGCAGCCTTGCCTCGATGAACGCATCCGCCACGCGTTGACTGGCTTCGTCCAGTTGGTCCCAAATCTGGCTCCTGAGGACAGATGGGCCTGCGTCCTGCAGTTGGACGAGCTTCAGGAAAAGCTGTTCTGCCAGCTTCTGCTGCTGAGGACTGAGCTTGTCGAAGACTTGTTCGGCGCTGTTGCGAAGAGCCAGCGCGGTTCCACCGAGTTCCTCGTAGCTGCGGTGGCTGATCCAATTCCCAGAGCGCTGCTTCCAAAGATTTGAGAGCGTGAGTTGGAGAAGCGGTAGACTTCCAGGTTCGCCCAGGGTCTCTTCGACGAGACGCTCCACCAGTCCCGCCTCGAACCGGACACCCAGAAGCGCCGCGGGACGTTCGATCGCCTGGCGGAGTTCCTCACGACCCAGCCCCCCCAGAATGGTGACGCCTGCCCACTTCATGATCGGCACGTCATCGGAGCTGATCAGCTGCGTGTAAAAGTCCGCTCTGAGCACGACCATAATGGAGAGAGGCACCACCCGCTGGGCCGCTTCGAGCATCCGGATGAAGCTGCGCTTCTCCTGCGCATCGGTCAGCACGAAGAGTTCCTCGAACTGATCGATGATGAGGAACAGCCGGGTATAGCCTCCGCTGCGGAGGGTCATTTGCAGAACGGGGTCGAGTTCACCGGATTGGGCGAGCCTGTCACCCAGCTCGGCGGCCTGCTTGAGGAAGTCCTCGGAGGACGAGGGCTCTTCGAGCAACGCCAGGAGCGCGGTCGCGAGGGCGTGAAACGGCCGGGCACCAGGCTTGAAGAGGACCACCGCATCCGAGGACTGCTGCCTCAACTGTGGCAACAGCCCCGCCTGAACCAGCGACGTCTTTCCACTTCCTGAAGGTCCCAGCAGTGTAACCCAGGACACCGTCCGCGCCCCTCCAAGGAATCCCCGGATGAACTCCTCACGCCCGAAGAACAAGGGAGCGTCTTCTTCCCGGAACGGCAGGAGGCCACGGTAGGGCTCGCGCTCGATGGGGTGGGATGACGGCAAGACCTGAGCAGGCTGGAGCAGCGCCTTCACCAGGCGATCGAACTCCTCGGGCGCGTTCTTTCTCAGGTCAATCGATGAACGCAGGAGCAGAAAGCCCGGCAGTTCCTCCGTTCGAGCCCCCGGGAGCAGCACGGGGATGAAGCGCATGGGCTGCTTCGTCGACCTCTCCAGCTCTTCCCGCCAGGCCATCGCCGAGAGCTCTGTCTGTTGCCAGGGGCTGATCGCCTCCCCCAGGAAAACGAGCGCTGCCGATGCTCCTGCTAGCGTCTGACTCAAGGTCGTCGTCCAGGTGCCCCCAGCAGGCAGGTCCTCAGGGCTGATAAAGCCGGTGACCCCTCGCGCTTCGAGCTCATGGCGGACACGGCGGACGGCTTCGCGGTCCCTGGAGGAGTAAGAGAGGAACACGCCTTCCCGCGCTTGCTCCTCAAACGCATTGGGCTGGCCCCCGGGTGGCACGAGGCTGGGCTGCACCTTGAGGGGACGCGCCCGGGCCGCCTCCACCAGCACCTTCGAGAAGTGGGTGAGGAACTCCTGGTAGGCGTCGCGCAGGTCCTGCCGCCGCATCAGCTCGAGCAGCCCGTGCTGCCGGTAGAGCTCCGAGAAGTCCCGCTGCACTTCGGTGAAGGGCGCCGCGCTCTCGGGGACGCGCTCCACGGGCAGCCACCGCACGGGCAGGAGCGGTGAGGGACCTGTTGGCGGGGCAGGCCATGAGGCTTTGAGGCGCTCCAGGAAGTACTGGAACTTGCTGCCCTCCTCCGCGCTGTTGAAGTAGCTCGGAGAGAAGAGTGGGACGAAGGCCCGGCTGACGCCCCAGGCCACGGCCATCTCCCGCCGTCTCTCGGTGGGGCTCGCGTCGCCCGCGTCGAGCAGCCCGACTTCCACCGAGGTGCCCAGCAGTCCCCTCAGCTCCTTGGAGATGTCCCGGAAGAACTCCTCGACCTGCTCCCGGTAGTCCGCCGCGCTGCACGACAGATAGAACCAGTAATCCGCAGGCCCCTTCGAGGGAGCCGGGAGCGGCTCGGGCTCCTTGCGCAGGTACTGCGAGAGGACCTCGCGGCGAGCCGCTTCGGGCGCAGGCTGAAGGGCCTTGACCTTCTGCTGGGTGATGTATGCGGTGAGCTGCTCGACCGAGCCCAGGAGCGAGTTGCGCGCGTCACGCGGCTTGTCCGCGAACGTCGCGAGGATCTCCTCGTAGGCGTAGTACTCCTCATAGAAGACCTCGATCTGGGACCAGTACGCCTCGCGCTCTTCCGCCGACAGGTGCCACAGGAAGCGGGAGAACTTCTCGCGCGAGGCCCGCCGGGCCGCTCCGAGCCGCTCTTTCTCCCCCGTCTCCACCCGCATGGGCACCGGGAAGATGTGCACCCCTGGCGTGCCGTCCTCCTTGCGGCGCTGCTCGTCCATCGACTCCGCCGCCGCGAACGCACCCTCGATGCTCTGGGTGTTCAGCGTGAAGCAGACCACCACCGCGTCGGGGAACTGCACGGTGCAGATGCCCGCCGTGTCGCTCACCCCCGTCCGGCTGTCGATCAGGATGTAGTCGTACTTGCTCCGGACCTGCTCCTTGGCGGCCTCCAGGAAGGCATGGCCTCCCAACCGATCGTAGAAGCTCCGCCAGTTGAACGAGTTGACGCGCTGGGCATAGCGGGGGCCCTGTCTGCCCGCCGGCACGAAGTCCAGCGTGCCCGGCTCAGGGAAGTCCCAGTCCAACGAGACCGCGTACTGCAGCAAATCCGAGTGGGCCTTGTACCAATCCGCGGGAAGCTCGGCGTCCTCGTCCTCCGGGGGGCTCATTGCCTCCGTGGCGAAGTCTGTCACGAAGTCGATCAGCCCCTCTGTTGAGGTCAGCGCCTTGTCCTCGAGGAAGGGGTGGAAGTAGCGATGCAGCCCGGGGGCCTCCAGGTCCCAGTCAATCACCAGCACGCGCTTGCCGTTGCTCGCGAGCACCCAGGCCACGTTGGCCAGGGCCATGGACCGGCCCGTTCCACCTTTGTACGAGTAGAACGTGATGACCTTGGCATCCAGAGGAGCGCTCATCTTGTCTGCCCCCCATTCGGGCCAGACAAGATGGGAACCGGCAGCGCGCGTGACTCGATGCGCTTCTTGACGTTGCCGTATTCGATCACATTCGCCTTGAGGCTCGTGAGGATCCGCTTGAGCTGCCTCTTGAGCACCGCGGGAGAACGAATCTCGGTGTTGAAGTAGACCGGGTCAGGCATGACCGTCTTGGCCTTGAACACCTCCTGCAACATGTCGAGGAGCTCCTGGCGCCGGGCCTGGGTCTCCGGGGTCCCGTCATTCCAGGGGATCACCACGGACAGGTTGCGCTGCTGCAGTCCGTCACAGTGCCGCAGCTCACGCTTGTAGCGTTCGATGAACGTGCTCCAGACATCAACGATGATCACCACCGGCTCGTTGTCCTCGTCCGCTCGGCGGATAGCGTCCTTGAGCTCGCTCAACCTCTCGGGCAACGGCAGGTAGTCGAAGTGCAGCTCCTGCGCGGACGCCGCGTCCTGCGCCAACAGGCCAATGGACCGGGGCTCCTCGGGAACGTAGGGCTTCCAGGAGCGGCCCCCCTTGGGGCCGTAGACTGCCTCCACGCGCTCCTTGTTCTTCCACAGCTCCTCCATCTCCTGCGGGGTCGCGGCGACGAAGATGAACTTCACGCTGTTGGGCCCCCCTTTGACTGGCGGCGTGGGCGCAGGGTCTGACGCGGGAGACGGGGCAACCCCAGGGGATGAAGGCGCTGGGGCTGGCTTGGGATGGAGCGCACTGTGCACCTGGCTCAGGGGAGGAAAGGGCTCCAGCGGGGGCAAGGCGGTTCCAACAGCCAACGTCCGGATCTTCTCCGCGAAGGCGTGCAGGCTCTGCTTGTACTGCTGCCTCTTCATCTTCCTGAGGTACCGCAGCCCCTGCAGGAGGTACTCGGCGGACAGGCTCTCGTGCGTCCACTGGAACTCCGCCAGGGCGGCGGGGAGCTTCATCTTCTTCTCCCAGAACACTGGGAGGATGCAGGCCATCTGCTCGCGCGGAGTGTCCGGTGAGAATCGCACGGAGCGTCGCAGGAAGATCTCGACCTCCTTGCCGCAATACTCGCTCTTGAGCCAGTTGTCGGTGATGGCACAGACGAGCACGCGAGAGGTGTTCAGCCCCGCGACGAGAGCCGGCCGCCACGGCTCGGCGAGCGAAATGTCCTGAGTGTCCCGGAAGGCCACCTCCTCGGGCGGATACCCTCTGCCGACCTCTTCCTTCAGCTCCTGGAAGAAGGACCGGAGGTAGGTGTCCGTTTTCCAGTCAAGGTGCGAGTGACTGAAGAAGAACTGATAAGGCATCCGTCACCTGTGGAGAGCAGAGGCCAGCTTACCGCCAGACAGCCTGGTTGGGGGCTCGATGATCTGTTCGCCGCCCATGGATGCACCGCAGCGCGAGTGTCCTGTGTCCACGTAGCGAACACTTGGAAGAAAAACCCCGGCGAGCCAGCGCTGACTCGCCCATGAGGCGAGGCGACTCTCAAGGAGGAGCCATGAACCGCCTCACCGCCCTGTCCCTGGTGTTGGGCCTGTCCACCGCCGCATCCGCGCAGGAGCCTCCGTCCGACCCACCGTTCCAGGCACGCACCGTGGCCGAGCTGGGCTTCCTCGATGTGCACTCCAACACGGTCCGCTACGGCCAGAGCGGCTCCGTCTTCCGCTTCACCGAGGACGGAGGCCAGGACAACCTCTTCCTCTTCACCCGGCTGAGCGCGGAGCTGTCCTGGCGCGGACGGCACACCGCCGTGCTGCTGTACCAGCCGATCGATCTGACAGGAGAGACGGTGCTGTCGCGTGACATCTCCTTCTTCGACACCACCTTCGCGGCGGGCACGCCCCTGGACGTGCGCTACGGCTTCTCGTTCTGGCGGGCGAGCTACCTCTACGACTTCCTCGCGGGCCCGGAGCGGGAGCTGTCCGTGGGCGCCTCGCTGCAACTGCGCAACGCCACGCTCACCTTCACCTCGGCGGATGGCTTGCGCCGCTGGTCCAGCCGGGACGTGGGGCCGGTGCCCGCGCTCAAGGTGCGGGGGCGCTACGGCTTCAGCTCGGGTGCCTGGCTCGGGTTGGAGGTGGACGGCATCTACGCGTCCGGCGGGCTCCTGAACCGGGACAACCAGGCGGACACCTTCGACGCCTCGCTCCTGGATGCCAGCCTGCGCGCGGGCATGCGCCTCACCACCGCAGTGGACGTGTTCCTCAACCTGCGGTACCTCGGCGGCGGCGCGCGAGGCACCGACGAGGAAGAGGCTGCCCAGGGCCCCGGTGACGGGTACAGCAGCAACTGGCTGAACACCGCCAGCGTCACCCTGGGCTTCATGTACCGGCTGCCCACAGGCAGCTGACGCTGTGCCGGGGGCTACTTCTTCTTGATGCCCTCGAGCAGCTTGCGGAAGGGCTTCTCCGCGCTGGCCACCGTCTTCTCCGGGCCTGTGAGCTTGAAGAAGACGGCACCCTCGGGGCCTTCGACGATGGCGCCGAGCAGCCGGAAGCCGGGCTTGGGCGTGGCCGGCCCCATCATCGGGCCGCCGTTGTACGTGCCCTTCACGTCCACGGTGGTGACGGGAAAACCGGCGAGCTTCTCCTGCTTGGTCTTCGCGTCCTTCTCGGCGGACGTCCCATCCGGCTTCTGGAACTGGTTCACCCAGCGCTTGATGTTGGCGTCCACCCCGCCGCCCTGCCCCTGGCCGAAGTAGAAGACGGCGAGCTCACCCGCCTCGGTGTCTCCCTTGGCCGCGGGCAGCTTATAGGTGACGACGCGCATGGGGCGCTCTTCCCCCACGGTC
>DASVVJ010000631.1:0-6122 GCA_036389955.1 Myxococcaceae bacterium | reverse complement strand
GGAAGGCCTTCTGCCCCGCGTCCGCCGCGGTGAAGGTGGTGTCCGGGGGCAGCACCGCCCGCCCGTCCGAGGAGCTGAAGCGCAGCGTGCCCGTATAGTTGGTGGCCACGTTGTCGAACGCGTCCTTGAGCAGCACGGTGGCGCTGGCCGTGCCGCCCGCGGCCAGACTGGCCGGCAGCACCGTCAGCTCCAGCACGCTGGGCGCCGCGGGCAGCACGTCGAAGGTGGCGCTGGTGGCCGCCCCCAGGGTGCCGGACTTCGCCCGCAGCGAGTACCCGGTGCCCGCCTTCTTGATGATCAGCCCGGTGAAGCGCGCCACGCCGTCCACCGCGTTGACGGTGAGCGTGCCCTCCAGCGCCGCCGAGGCGGGCCCCGTGGCCAGCTCCAGCGTCACCGGGTTCACCGCGTTGGTGACCGTGGCGCCGGTGTTGTCCTGCAGCGTCACCTCGAGCACCGGCAGCGGCGCGCCCGCCGTGGCCTGGATGCTCGTGGTGGTGAAGGCCACCTTCGCGGCCTCGAGCGCCACGAACTCCACCGAGGGCCGGGAGCCCAGCACCACCGGCGCGCCATCCGTCGTCACCGAGGCCGTCACCTGCTTGATGCCGGGCCGGGTGGAGACCAGCGTCGCCGTCATTACTCCCTCGGCGTTCGTCTTGCTCGAGGACGGCGTCAGCGTGTTGCCATCGCCGGTCACCTCCAGCGTCACCGTGCTGTCGGCCATCGCCGCGCCGGCCTCATCGCGCACCGTGACGGTGATGGTGACCGTGTCCCTGCCATTGGCCAGCACTCGGTCGTTGCGGTTCACCACCACCGTGGACTTGCTGGCGTCTGGCTGCGTCTTCACGGACGGAGGGATGGGGGGCTGAGACCCACCACCGCACCCGGCGGTGAGTCCGACAACCAGGGCGCTCAGCGCTACGTACCAACCGAGCGACAGGGATCGCGATGCCATTCATGCCTCGGAGCGAAAATCGGGGAGACCGCGCGAATTGATCAGCGCGGGAACCTCCGTTTTCTACCTGACGCGGCAAGTGAGCAGGAACACCTACAATCCCGATTTCCCAGAGGCAGGGAAGGCTCGGAATTCACTCAGCCACGGCTCTTCCGGTCCTTTCAGACATCCGTTCAGAGCGAGCGGCCAGACCAGCGCTTCGTGACGATGAAGGCTGATCAGCGCGGTCCCTTTACCTTCCACCACAGCAGACCCAGAAAGGTGTCCGGCAGGCGCTCAGGCAGTCCGGGCAGTTCCTCCCTGGCTCGCACAGGAGGTGGGAGCGGGCGATGCGCGGGTGCACTCGAGGTCAGGGGTTCGGAGCGCCCCAGGCCGCGCTCGTTGCGCTCCAGGGCGTCGGAGAAAGAGCGCTGCCGGGGCGTGCGCGACTCGATGGTGGCGGCACGGGAGACAGGCTCCGTGGCTCGCACGCGGGAGATGATGTCCGCGCTCTCGACACGGGTGAGCCCCGAGATGCGGCCAATGGGCCCGCGCTGCCTGCTCCCGTGACTCATGCGCGCCTCCGCGTAACGAGGGCCCCAAGCGTAACGGATGGCCTTCCCGCCAGCCACCCGTCGCGCCGCGCGCGGACTCAGCCGCGCATGCTGGGAGCGCCCTTGATGCGGTTCATCTCCACGGCGGTGCGCACCATGGCCTGCAGCACGGAGGTGTCGATGTCCGCCAGGCTGCGCAGCTCCACATGGCGCATCTGGCTGCCGGTGCCCTTCAACAGGCCCTTGGGGTCGGTCAGCTCGGCGCCGCGCGCGAGGCCGAAGTTGACGTGGTTCTTGTGGGCCTTCATGTGCGCGAACATCCCGTTGAGTTCGTAGACGGGCTGGCCCCACTTCATGGACTCGACGGCATCGGGAACCACCTCGCGGACCAGCTTGCGCAGAGCGGACAGGACTTCGCCGCGCCAGTCCTGGAAGCCCACCACATAGGCATCCACCGTCATGGGCTCGCGCCGGGCCGGTGCCGGCGCGGACGCGCGGGCCGGTGCGCTCGCGGGAGCCTTCTTCGCCGCCGCCTTCTTCGCGGGAGCCTTCTTCACCGCGGCCTTCTTCGCGGGAGCCTTCTTCGCGGGAGCTTTCTTCACCGCGGCCTTCTTCGCGGGAGCCTTCTTCGCTGCCTTCTTTCGGGTCGCCATAGGCGCCGGAATGTAGCGCACGGGGAGACACGCCCGTCAAAGCAAAGGGCCCGGAGCCGACTGTCGGCCCCGGGCCCTCCTCTTCAAAGCAACACCCGTGTGATGGGACTCAGTTGCAGAGCGGGCTACCGCCCGTACCGGGCGGGCAGCCCTGGCCGACGCAGTACCTCACGCCGCTGTTGCCCACCGGGTGGTTGTCGGACTGGTCATGCGGCACGAACACGCTGCAGGTGCTCTGGGCCGAGCCGCCACCCGGCGCGGTGATGGAGTAGTGCACGGTGTAGACGCGGCCATCCCCGGTGCCCTCGCGCTCGGCGCGCACGCGCACCGACTTGCCATCCTGCGAGATGGCGATGTCATCGCAGGTGCGGCCGTCACCGTTGCCGTTGGCATCTTCCACCTCGTCCGAGGAGACGCGGAAGATGGAGCCGTACTCCTCCGGAGGCAGCGAGCCACCGCACGAGTCCTGAGCCGGAGCGGCGCAGTCGGCCAGCGAGATGTTCACGTACTTGTGGTTGGGCGGCCACAGCTCATTGCCCAGGTCCGCGCCCGGGGTGGGATCGCCCGAGGCGCCCTCGGTGTTCACCGTGACGGTGAAGGCGCACGAGGCGGTGTTGCCCAGCCCATCCGTCGCGGAGCAGGTAACGTTGGTGGTGCCCACCGGGAAGTTGGAGCCCGAGGCGTGCGAGCAGGTGACGGGCGCCGGACCGCAGTTGTCCGCCGAGCCCACGTTGAAGTGAGCGACCGGGCCGCCCTCCACGCAGGCGCTGATCTCGATGGGCGCCGGGCAGGTGATGCTCGGCGGCGTGGCGTCCGCGCGCACGGTGACGGTGAAGTTGCACGAGGCGATGTTGCCGGAGCCATCCCGGGTGGCGCAGGACACGGGCGTCTGGCCCACCGGGAAGGTGGAGCCCGAGGCGTGCGAGCAGTTGACCGGGCCGGTGGAGCCGCAGTTGTCGCTGGCGGAGGCCTGGTAGGTGGCCGTCGCGCCCTCTCCGCAGGTGTCGAGCGTCTGCGAGGCGGGGCAGCTCACCGCGGGCGGCGTGTTGTCCACCACCGTCACGGTCCCCACGCACTGAGCGCTGGCGGCGCCGTCATTGGCCACCACCGTCACGGGGTGAGCCCCCAGGCCGAACGGACCGTTGGGGCCCTCGGTGACGGTGAACGGACCGGGCTGGCCGTCCGGATCATAGCTGCCGTTGTTCACGGTGCCGTTGCCCTGGCACTGGGCGTCGGCGTTGACGGTGACGTTGCGGCAGATGGCCACGGGAGGCTGGTTGGCCGGCGGGGCGCCGCAGGTGAAGTCCACCTCGGCGGAGGCGCCGTTGTTGGTCTCGTCGCACTCGGTGTCGCGGCCCTGGCCCTGGCCATCATCGTCCGCGACGATGAAGATCTGGTTGGAGCCGCCCGCCGGCTGCGCCGTCACCTGCAGCGTGACAGGAACGAAGCCGTCCACGGGGATGGCGCTGACGAGCGTGGTCACCCCCAGCAGCGTGCCGCCCGAGGCGGGGCTGCCCCGGTAGAAGGCCACCTTCAGCCCGGCGGCCACGGGGCTGTCGCCCTGGTTGACGATGCGCGCGTTGATCGTCAGCGTCGAGCCGTCACACGCGGCGCTCACCTGCGAGACGGTGAAGTCCGCGGCGGCGTAGGGGCTCTGGCCATCGCCAAAGTAGTTGGCCACGTTGGAGCGGAAGGTGTTGAGCTTGGGCCGCAGCCAGTGGCGCACCGGCTGCGCGGGCACCGAGCCATCGTTGTTGATGTTGGTGACGGAGTAGGCGTGCTGGTTCCACATCGGCCGCGTGCGCGCCCAGCCCTCGAGCCGGTCGTGGTATACGCGGATGCCGTTGTACGGCGGGTAGGCGATGTTGTTGGTGGCCACCACGATGTCGGCGGCCAGGTCGCCGTCCACGTCCGCGATGACGGGGTACTCGTGCGTGGTGCCCGTGCTGTGGCGGGTGGACCAGCGCACCGCGCCGTTGGCACCGTTGTAGATGCGCAGCGTCGTCTCGTCCGCGTGCACGAACTCCAGCTTGCCGTCATCCTCGAAGTCGAACGCGGACATGGTGCTCTTGCCCGAGCTCCACTCCTGGATGGTGGACGTCCACTTCACCGTGCCATCGGTCTCGATGACGCTGACGGCGTTCTCACCCACCACGCCAATCTCCGGCAGGCCGTCGCTGTCCACGTCCGCCAGGCTGGGGCCGCCGCCGCAGCCGTTCACGCAGCCGCCGGGAATGTCGATGCTCCACAGCACCGTGCAGTTGTCGTCCACCAGGCTCACCTTGCCGTGACCTGACCCCACGATTTCGCCGGCCGAGTCGCCGTCGAAGTTGCCCACCGCCGCCATGCCGTGCGGAATGCCCTCGGCGGAGCACTTGAGCGAGCCGTCGAAGTTGTACACGGAGCGGCCGTTGATGAGCTCCTGCTTGCCGTTGCCGTCGAGGTCCGCGCCGAAGGACACCGGGCCGGTGTACTGCGCGCCGCCCATGCCGTCGGTGCCCACCCACTTCAGCGCGCCCGTGTTGCTGTAGACGCGGTTGCCGTCGAGGATCTCCACCGTGCCGTCGCCATCGAGGTCCGCCAGCGAGGGGCCGCCCCACTCGTTGTAGTCGAAGGCGTCCTCGGCCGAGCGGAACTTGAAGCTGCCGTCGTTCTCGTAGCAGATGATGCCGCGGCCGTTGAACGGGATGCCGCAGATCTCCACCTGCGGATCCCCGTCGATGTTGCCCACCGCGATGCTCGAGGCCCCCTTGATGCGGTGAGCCGGATCCGTGACGGCCCACAGGTCATGGCCGTCATCGCCGCTGATGGCGCGCAGCACGCCCTCGCGCCAGGTGAAGCCGTCGCCGGGAATGACCTTGAAGGAGCTGAAGATGATGTCCGGGATGCCGTCGCCGTTCACCTCGGCCACCGCCGGCTGCATCATCACCTGGTTGAACTCGGGCAGGATGCTGCTGCCCGTCCACGCCCACTGCAGCTCGGGCTGGAAGTTGGGGGTAAACGGCGGGACGACTTCACATACCTCCGACAGGTTGCCCGAAGACCGGGCGTTCCCGTCCTCCTTCGAGTTCGTACTGCTACAGCCCGCGCCCATCGCTCCGAGCGCCATCAGCGCCGCGATCCCTCGAATGCCACGTCCAGGATGCATTTCGCGTCTCCTTCATTTCCGGCATTCCCTGTTTCAGCCGGATTCCCAGCCGTGTGAATCTTGAAACAACTCCCATTCCTGGGATCCAAGAAAATGACGTTCGGTAATTTTTCCCTTGACGTGTCATGAAAAATCAGCAGCGGAACCGGAGTTCTACGGCCCGGGTGTAGCGGTTGAGCGGTGTTGGTACCGGATGTGCGGCGAGCACCCAGGAACACGGCTCCGCTTTCACTGAAATTCTCGTAATAAAAGGAATTCAGATTGCGGGTACGAGACCCTTCTGAGACCTTCCCGCGCCTACGGAGGACGGATGGGAAAGCTCAACAGGCTGTGGATGGGTCTCTGGCTGACGCTGGTGGGGTGTGAGGTTCAACCGGAGCCGCCGCCGGCGCCCGCGCCCATGGCGGTGGCCACGGCCGCCGCGGGCCAGAAGCTGAAGGAGGGCAAGCTCATCAAAACGCCCCACGCGCTGCCGGGCCGCTACCTCGTGGTGCTGGAGGACACGCAGGTGGCCCGGGGCCGGGCGGACGCCGTGGCCCAGGAGCTGGCGCGGGCCCACGGAGGCAAGCTGCGGCGCGTCTTCCGCCATGCCCTCCGGGGCTTCGCGGTCTCCCTCTCCGAGGAGGCCGCGCGGGCCCTGGCCGTGGATCCGCGCGTGCGCTACGTGGAGGAGGACGCCGAGGTCCGGCTGAACACGGCACAGACGAATGCCACCTGGGGGCTGGACCGGCTGGATCAGCGCGGCCTGCCGCTGGACACGCTTTATGAGTACGGCGGCACGGGCACCGGGGTGAACGCCTACGTCCTCGACACCGGCGTGCGGCTCACCCACGCCG
>DASVVJ010000630.1:0-3149 GCA_036389955.1 Myxococcaceae bacterium | reverse complement strand
CTTCGGCATCGCCAAGTTCATCCACCCCGAGCCGGGGCAGGAGGGGCTGACGGTGGCGGGCCAGCGGCTGGGCACCTCGCAGGCCATGGCGCCCGAGCAGTTCCGCAGCGGCAACATCGGGCCCGCCACGGACATCTACGCGCTGGGCGTGCTGCTCTATCAGATGTTGGTGGGCCACTACCCCTACCAGTCCGAGGACCGGCTGGAGGTGGAGCGGATGCACCTGGAGGCCCCGGCGCCGAGGCCGAGCACCGAGGTGCCCGTGCCGCCCGCGGTGGACGCGGTGGTGCTGCGCTGCCTGGAGAAAGACGCCGAGCGGCGCTACGCCAGCGCTCCGGCCTTCCTCACCGCGCTGCGAGAGGCGGTGGAGGCCCCGGGCCCCGCGGGTGCCATCGGCCGCACCTGCCAGGCCCTGGCGCTGCACGCCGAGGTGGTGGTGGCCGAGGACAGCCAGGACGAGGAGCTCGTCCACACGGCGCTGGCCGAGGTGCTCGACTGTCTCGAGCAGGGGCTGCGCGCCCAGGGCTTCGTGCTGGCGCTGCAGGCGGGCACCGCGATGCTGGGCATCCGTCTGCTGGAGGCGGTGCACTCCCCGCCGCTCGGCGAGGAGCCGCAGCATCTGTACCGAGCCCTGCGCGAGCTGCGCCGGGATGTGGACTCGCTGGCCGCCGAGGTCGAGGCCCGCGTCTACCTGTGTCTGCACGTCGGGCCGGTGGATGTGCGCGGACAGGCGTCAGACTTCGAGGTGCTCGGAGGCCCGGTGACGGAGCTGGGCGCCTGGGTGATCCGCGCGCCCACCGGGCTGCACCTCACCCCGGGCGCCGCGCGGCTGCTGGGGCTGGAGGCAACAAAGTAGGTTCTTCCGAACCGTGCGCCACTGCACACCGCATCCGTCCACAGTCTGACGTCATCGCGGTGAAGTGGCTGGTTTTGACCGTTATCGGAGCGCCTGCCCCTGGGCCAGCCAGGCAAGCACTCGCGACAGCGCGCTACGCTTCCACTCGGCCGAAGCAGCCCATCGTCGGGGGGTGGAGCGATGCATCAGATGCCAACCAGAGTGCTTCGTGAGTGTGCTGCCCTTCTGCTGTGCGCGGGCGTTGCCGCGGGCTGCGGAGGCGTCGCGGAAGCTCCCGCCGGCCTCGAAGAAGCGCTCGGCAACGCTCCCCAGGCGCTGGTGACTTCCACGGAGCAGTCTCTCGACGGCCTGTCCGTCAACGGCTTGTCCGTCAATGGCTTGTCCGTCAACGGCCTGTCCGTCAACGGCCTGTCCGTCCATGGCCTGTCCGTCAACGGCCTGCGCTCACTCGCCTTCCAGAACTGGTTCGAGGCGGATCCCGTCACCCGGGCTCACGTGATGAAGTACCTCGTGCTCTGCGCGGTGCCCGCTGGGCAGCTGCGCACGTATACGAGCCTGTTGACGGGCCAGTCGTATAGCTGGCCAGGACAGCTTGGGCTGGCGCCCGTGTGGAGCCTGGGGTTGCCCGCCACCGAGGCGGAGCAGCAGCTCATCACCGCGTGCCTGGCCGCGCACACGAACAAGTTCGGCATCCCCATCCCCATCTCCGTGCTGGGCCGCAACGCGCTGGGGCAGGCCATCCCCTACAGCTCCGCGGAGCTGGCGACGTACTCGGAGGACGAAGCGTGCTTCTTCGGCAACGCCTTCAACGACACCGGCTTCTTCGCCGCCAACGCGCGCTTCTTCCTGCATGCCAGCGAGAGCACCTCGCGCGCCTGTGGGCTGTCCTCGCGGCATAACAGCACGGACTGCACGCCCATCGTCCACGTGGGCTCGTGCAGGGAGTTCTGCACGCTGGACGCGTCGAAGACCTTCTACGCGCAGTGCACCTACAACGGGGTGAGCTACAAGCCGCTCACCACCCGCATCCTGCCGACGGACGTCTACCGCTGCGGGGACGGGGTGTGCCAGTTCACCGAGAAATGCGGCACCGGGGGCACCTACGACAACTGCTCGGTGGACTGCGGCGCCTGCCCGTAGCTCAGGCGCGCTCCAGGGGGAACACCTCCACGTCCACCCCGTCGGAGAAGAGGGCCATGGGCGGCTCCGGGGGGCGAGGGATGCCCGCCGCCGCCAGCAGTGACTCGTCCAGCCCGTCCACCTGAGCGCCGCGCACCTGGTACGGCGGGTGGTGCACCTGGCCGCGCCACAGCGCCCCGCCATGCGCCGTGTAGAGAAAGTAGCGCTCCACCAGGAAGTGCTGCAGCGTGCCCGGCGTCGAGCCCGCCGCCTCGCCCCGGGGCTGGCACCGCACCGCGCACCGGGCCGGCACCGGCGCTGGCCACAGCCGCTCCGAGCGGTAGGCGATGTGCTCGCCCTGCCGCGTCAGCTCCATGCGGTTGTAGTGGTACGGCAGCTTGAACCAGGCCCGCGCCAGCCGCACGGCGATCGCGTTGGCCGCGTCCAGGCTGAAGAACCACACCCCCGGAGCCTTCCCCTCGCGGTGCACGTACGTGCGCACGTTCGTCTCGTGGAAGTTGGACAGCGGAGGAAACGGCGGCAGGTACGCCGGGCGCACCCCCCTCATGGTGAAGGGCACCAGCCCCACGAACGCCCGGCCCTCGTAGGTGTCCAGCGTGAGCCCCGGTGGCAGCAGCCCCGCGAGCAGCCCCGCGGGAACCTCCCAGTGCAGGAACAGCAGGGTGCGCCAGCGCTGGTACATCACCACCCGGTCATCCGGGCGGCGCGTGGGGCTGATGCGATCGATGGGGTCGGGCTCGGCCATGGACGCTCCGGCGTCCTACCCTAGCCCAGCGAGGACGACTCCACACGGTCCTCAACCGAGTCCTCCGCAGAGCCTTCCACCGGTGCGTGCTTGGCGCTGGCCACGGGCAGAAACACCCGGAAGGTGCTGCCGCGGCCCGGCGAGCTCTCCACCGCGATGCGGCCGCCCAGCGACGCCACGATGCCGTGGCAGATGGACAGGCCCATTCCCGTGCCCTCACCCACCGCCTTGGTGGTGAAGAACGGATCGAACAGCCGGTGCAGGTGCTCCTGGGAGATGCCCACGCCGGTGTCCTTCACCTCCACCACCACCCAGCCCGCGTCCTCCTTGCGCGTGGTGAGCCGCACCTCGTTGGCCTTGAGGTCTCCGCCCTCGGGAATGGCCTGCGCCGCGTTGACGATCAGGTTG
>DASVVJ010000629.1:0-17536 GCA_036389955.1 Myxococcaceae bacterium | reverse complement strand
CCCGGGCCTGGATGGGCTCAGCCGCTGGCTGCGGCGTTACTACAGCCCGCGGCGGCGCTGAGGTTCGCTACGCCTCGAGATACCGGTCGTGAATGGGATGGGGCGTGTCGGTGACATCACCGCTCAGCCCGGCGGCCCGTTCGGCCTCGATGCGCACCAACTCGTCCCGCTCACGCGACTGAGCCACAGCGCCGAGGACGATGGTGACCAGCAGGATCGCCAGGAAGATGAGAACGCCAATGAGCGCGGAGCCAAGGATCAACATGAGATGACCTCGCTTGAGAGAACCCGGGGGAACCAGGATGGCCCCCTGCTCCCGAAGGATGGGGATGCTCTGGCGGGATGAAGAGGGCACGGAGTGCGGCCCTCGCCTGCTCCCCAGCTCAGGGACCCTCTGTCCACGAGGGGCTTTGCCGTGTCCCCAACACCTCCTGACCTTAGAGGCATCACCGGAACGAGGGAGACCACGATGCCACGCAAACCGAATGAAGGAGCCCCCGGCAGTGAGGAAGACAAGCTGACGGACGAGGCGCGCAAGGCCATCTTCGGCAAGTCGGAGAAGGAGACCGCTCCCGAAGACAAGGACCACGAGCGACACTACAGCGGCGCCTCCGAGTCCGGCAGCCCCGATAGCGCGGGCAGCGACCGGGGAAGTTGAGCGCGGCCGCCAGGAGGGCAGACGGCCAGGCAAAGGCAGGGTGCCTCGGGAAAGCAGCATCCCTACCTTTGCCCCACTCAACGGAGGTGGTTCATGCCCAATGTCGATCTGCCCATCGCGCGTGATGTGCGCTCCCTGATTCCGCCGTCTCTGCAGCGCACCGTTCGCCGCTCGTTGTCCCGGAGTGAAGACGCCGGAGTGGCCTCGCGGCCGCTGTTTGGCGTGCTCCCGCTCAAGCGGTTCATTCCCCAGGACGTGCACTCGATGCTCGACTACGCCAACGCCTTCACGGTGGCGAGTGTGTCGCTGGGCGCCCATTCGCCCGCGTGCACGGTGGGAACGGCCCTGAGCGTGTCGTACCTGGGCGTGTCGCTGCTCACGGACTACCGGCTGAGCGTGCGCAAGCTGATCCCCATCGAGGTGCACGAGGTGATGGACTACGTGTGGGCCATCAGCGCGATCGCCGCGCCGTTCGTGTTCGGCTACGCGCGCAAGTCTCCGGTGGCCGCCATCGTCCACATCATGGTGGGAGTGAGCACCATCCTCGGCTCGCTCTTCACGGACTACCGCTCGCAGGTGGGCGTGAAGTGGGGCAACCAGGACAAGCTGCTGGGCCAGTCGCCCCAGCTCACCAGCGCCACGCTCGGCTCGTAGCGCCTGAGGGCCACACCGGGACATACCACTTCGGTGGCATGTCCCCCGTCCGCCGCCTGGCGCTGAACTCCGCGTTGAAAATCCGACGGAGCCGCTCACGGGCCCGTCGGCTCGCCGCGGGAGGGCGCCACTCATGGACATGCCTGACGAGCCGCTGTCTGTGCTCATCTTCGGCGCGACGGGACGCACGGGGCGCCAGTTGGTGGAGCAGGCGCTGGCGGCGGGCCACACCGTCACCGCCTTCGTGCGGGAGCCGCGGCGGCTCTCCCTCCAGCACCCGGGGCTGCACCTGCTCCAGGGGGATGCGCTGAACCCGGAGGAGGTGGACAGGGCCGTGCAGGGACAGCGGGCCATCTTGTCCGCCCTGGGCTTCCCGGGCCGGGAGGGGGGCGCGCTGCTGATCCGGGCCACGGAGAACATCGTCGCGGCCATGCGGCGCTACCGGGTTCACCGCTTCATCTGCCTGGCCCCTCCGCCACCGAAGGAAGGCTGGGCCCGCCGAGGGCTGACCGGCAAGGTCCTTTCACCATTTCTCCAGAAGGGCCCTGCGCCGGACTGGGAGCGGCAGCTGGCCTCGGTGCGCGGCAGCGCGCTCGAGTGGGTGCTGGTGCGGCCCACCCGGCTCACGGACGAGCCTGCCCGCGGCTCCTGCCAGGTGTCCGTGGGCTGCGCCGAGCCCTCCGAGAGCATCTCCCGGGCGGATGTGGCCCGGTTCATGCTCGAGCAACTCCAGAGCCGGCGCTACCTCCGGCTGGCACCGGTGCTCGGAGGCCCGTTGGCCCCCGTCCCGGAAAAACAGGCCCTGGGCCAGGCCTACGAAGGGGCGTAGCGCGGCAGGCTCATCCAGAAGCGCGTGCCCTCCGCCTCGGTGGAGGTCACCCGCAGCGTGCCCTCGTGGGCCCGGACGATTTCGTGGGTGATGTAGAGCCCCAGCCCCAGCCCCATGCGCCCCTGGCCGCGGCTGCCCTCCTGGCCCCGGACGAACGGATCGAAGATGCGCGGCAGCCGCTCCGCCGGAATGGGCAGCCCCCTGTTGTGCACCTGCACGCAGATGCCGTCTCCGTCGTCCTTCGCCGCTACCTCCACCGGGCTGTCCTCGGGCGAGTACTGCACCGCGTTGCCCACCAGGTTGGAGGCCGCCTGCGCGATGCGGTCCGCGTCCCAGTCTCCCCACCCGTTGCCGGACAGGCTCAGCACGAAGCGCCGCTGCGGGTGCGCCACCTCCAGCTCCTCCACCACCTGGCGCAGCACGTCGTGCACGTTCATCCGCGCCCGGCTCACCGGGTAGCCGCCGCCCAGCCGCGCCCGGGTGAAGTCCAGCAGGTCGTTGATCATCCGCGCCATCCGGTCCGCGGAGATGGAGATGCGGTTGACGGCCTTGCGCTGAGGCTCGGTGAGCCCGCCGTAGCGCAAAAGCAGCCCCGCGTTGCCTGCGATGGCCTGCAGGGGGTTGCGCAGGTCATGTCCCAGAATGCCCAGGAACTGCTCGCGGAACTGCTCCGTCTGCCGCTGCGACTCCTCGCGCTTGAGCCCCTCTTCCACCCGCTTGCGCTCAATCGCGTAGCGCAGCGCGCGCACCAGCAGCGGCCCCGTCACCTGCCCCTTCACCAGGTAGTCCTGCGCGCCCTGGTGCACCGCCTGCACCGCCAGCCGCTCGTCATCCGTGCCGGTGAGCACCACCAGCGGCACCGACGGTGCGGCCTGCAGCAGCCGGGAGATGTTGGCCAGCCCATGCCCGTCTGGCAGCGACAGGTCCAGCAGCACCGCATCCAGCGGCGCCTCGCGCACCATCGCCTCCGCCTCCGCCATGCGCGGCACGTGCAGCACCTCGAAGCGCGCGGAGGGCACCTCCTTGAGTTCTTCCTGGATGAGGCGGGCGTCGCCGGGGTTGTCCTCCACCAGCAGCAGCCTCAGCGGGCGTTCTTGGGCGGTCATAACGCTCATGACTTCGGCGGTAGCCGTACCACCGAGAGCCAGAAGTCATCGATGGACTTGACCACCGAGATGAACTGCTCCAGGTCCACGGGCTTGGTGATGTAACAATTGGCGTGCAGGTCATAGGTGCGGAGGATGTCCTCCTCGGCCTTCGACGTGGTGAGCACCACCACGGGGATGCGCCGCAGCACCGGGTCCTCCTTGATGTCCGCCAGCACCTCGCGCCCGTCCTTGCGGGGCAGGTTCAGGTCCAGCAGAATGAGGTCCGGCCGCGCCGAGCCCGCGTGGGGCCCCTCCCGCCGCAGGAAAGCCAGGGCCTCTACGCCGTCCTTGGCGACCGAGAGGTTGTTGCGCACCTTACCCTCCTTGAGGGCCTCGATGGTCAGCCGCACGTCTCCCGGGTTGTCCTCCACCAGGAGAATCTCGATCGGTCTACCAAACTCTTCGCTCATCATGGCTGTGCATCCTGAGATGTCGGGGCGGAAGCGGCCGGAAGCGTGAACCAGAAGGTGGAGCCTCCGCCCGGCTGGGACTCCAGTCCAATACGCCCTCCGTGGCGCTCGACGATCTTCTTGCAGATGGCCAGGCCGATGCCGGTGCCCGGGTACTCCTCACGCCCGTGCAGGCGCTGGAAGATGATGAAGATGCGGTCGAAGTACTGCGGGTCGATGCCCAGCCCATTGTCCTTCACGGTGAAGCGCCAGAACTCGGCGCCCTGCGGCTCGGCGGCCACCTCGACCCGGGGCGGCTCCTTGCCATGGAACTTCAGCGCGTTGCCCACCAGGTTCTGGAACAACTGCGTGAGCTGCGACTCATCCGCGCGGACGCTCGGCAGCGGGCCGGCCTTCACCTCGCCCTTCGTCTCCTGGAGCATCGCGCGCAGGTTGTCCACCGCGCGCTCGAGCGCCTGACCGGCCTGGCACGGGCTGGGCTCGCGGCCCCGCGTGCCCACCCGCGAGTACGTCAGCAGATCCTGGATGAGCCGCTGCATCCGGTTCACCCCGTCCACCGCGTAGCCGATGAACTCGTCCGCGTCCTTGTCCAGCTTCCCCCGGTAGCGCCGCGCCAGCAGCTGCGTGTAGCTGGCCACCATGCGCAGCGGCTCCTGCAGGTCATGCGAGGCCACGTACGCGAACTGCTGCAGCTCCTCGTTGGAGCGCGCCAGCTCCTGGGCGTGCAGGCGCAGGCTCTCCTCGGCACGCCGGCGCTCCATGCCCTGGGTGATGATCTCCGACACCGTGGCCAGCACGTCCAACGTCTCCTGGCGCAGCGGTTCGGTGCCGTACAGGGCGAGCACGCCCACCAGCTGCTCTCCCAGCAGCAGGGGGTAGCCCGCGAACGACACCAGGCCCTCGCGCACCGCCCAGTCCCGCTCGCTGTGCTCCGGGTCATTGCGCACATCGTTGGTGACGTGGGGCTTGCGCTCCTGGGCGATGCGGCCGATCTCCAGCTCTCCGAGACGCAGCGGCGTCTGCGCCCGTTCCGGCGGGGATAGGCGCCCGGCACTGCCCCGGAGCCTCAGCAGCCCGCGCTCCCGGTCCAGCACCCATACCTGGGTAGACGCCACGCCCAGCTGCCGCACCACCGCCTCGCAGGCGGTATGCAGCATCTGATCCTTGCTGCCCTGCCGGGCCAGCGCGGCGCTGACCTCCGCCCGGAGCGCCGCGTGACGCCGGGCCCGTTGCTCGGTGCGAAGCTGCCGGGCATCGGTCTCCGCCTTGCGCTGCGCGGTGACATCGATGTTGATGCCCACCCACTCGCGCACGCTGCCGTCGGCGTTGCGCACCGGCACCGCGCGCGCCTGGGTGAT
Organism: Myxococcaceae bacterium; assembly: GCA_036389955.1. GTDB lineage: Bacteria > Myxococcota > Myxococcia > Myxococcales > Myxococcaceae > DATHBR01. The sequence continues at coordinate 12,479 of DASVVJ010000629.1, read as the reverse complement.
GCTGTAGCTGCCATCCGGACGGCGCAGGCGGTACTCCACCTCGTAGTGGTTCGCGCGCTGCACTGCCTCTTGCCACGCGCGCCCGGAGTGCTCGCGGTCCTCCGGGTGGATGGCCTGGAGCCAGCCCGCCCCCCGCCACTCCTCGACGCTCTGGCCGGTGAAGGCCCGCCAGGTAGGCGAGTCCTCGGCGACGGTGCCATCCGGGCGCGTCACCCACACCGCCTGGGCCGTGGCGGTGACGAGCGAGCGGAAGCGCTCCTCCGCGGCCACCGCATCGCGATAGAGCCGCGCGTTGTCCACCGCCAGGGCCGCGCGGAAGGCGAGCTGCTCGGCCAGGGTGAAGTCGGCGGGGGTGAAACGCCGGTGGGACTCGGCGTTGACGAGCGTGAGCGCGCCCAGCGTGCGCCCCCGCGCTGTCAGCGGCAGTATCATGGCCGAGCGCAGGCCCAGCTCCCGCGCGATGCGCAGGTGCTCCTCATCCGTGACGCTGGCCACCAGCAGCTCGTCCGGGACGTCCGGCAGGAACACCGCCTGGCCCGTGCGGATGACGTGGAGCACGCCCTGGGGCTCTTCCGGGCGGGGCGGGTAGCGCTGGCGCAGCTCGTGCGCGTAGCGCACCTTGTCCGGGTCCACGTGGGCCACGCCCACCTGGCGCGTGGTGCCATCCTCGTTGGCGATCTCCACGGCGCACCAGTCCGCCAGGCGCGGCACCACCAGCCGGGTGAGCGCGGCAAGGGTGGCCTCGTAGTTCAGGGACGAGGAGGCCAGCAGCTCTCCCGCCTGGGCCAGAAAGCGCAGGGAGTCCGCCGCGCGCTTCTGGTCGTCGATGTCGGTGCAGGTGCCGAACCATTTGACGATGCGCCCGCTCTCATCGCGCACCGGGTGAGCCCGCCCGAGGAACCAGCGGTACACGCCGTCATGGCGGCGGCAGCGGTACTCCGTCTCGTAGAACTCACCCGTGGCCAACGAGTGGCGCCAGCGCCGCAGCGACTCCGGCATGTCGTCGGGGTGGAAAGGGCCCTGCCAACCCTCGCCCTGAGCCTGGTGGGGCGTCGTGCCGGTGTACTCGTACCAGCGCTGGTTGTAGTAGTCGTGGTAGCCGTCTGGGCGCGTGGTCCAAACGAGCTGAGGAATGGCCTCGGCCAGCTGTCTGAAGGCGTCACTCATCGGCGTACTCAGAACCCAGCAGCAAGGTTGCTCCTTCCCCTTCCAGCCCAGGGAAAGCCTTTTACAGGGGACACTTAACCGCCTGCTCTCTTGCATGCCCTGAAGAGCGATTGCCAGGAGTCTTGAGGCCAGTGCCTGGTTCCACACGGAAAAGTTAGGCCGCTGAGCGCCGGGCCACTCTGCGTAGACTGGCCGGATGAACGCCAGCGCCAATCCGCTTCTGTCCGACCGTGACGTGGCCTTCCAGCTCTACGAGGTGCTCGACACCGCGGGGCTGTGCGCCCTGCCCGCCTTCGCCGAGCACTCGCGCGAAACGTTCGAGCTGGTGCTGGACAACGTGCGCCGCTTCTCCCGCGAGGTGCTCTTTCCCACCTACCGGTTGATGGATGCCGAGCCTCCCAGCTTCCGCGATGGCCGCGTCCACGTGCACCCGCTCATGCGCCGGCTCTATCCGCAGCTGGTGGAGCTGGGGCTGCTGACGGCCACACGCCCCCCGGAAGTCGGTGGGCAGCAACTGCCCATCACCGTGGCCTCGGTGGCCTCGGCATACCTCATGGCGGGCAACCTCAGCGCCTACGGCTACGTGGGGCTGACCATCGGCGCGGCGCACCTGCTCGAGGTATTTGGCACCCCATGGCTGCGCGAGCAGTTCATGGCCCGCCTGTACCGGGGCGAGTGGACGGGCACCATGGCCCTCACCGAGCCTCAGGCCGGCAGCAGCCTGGCGGACGTGAAGACGCGGGCCACTCCCGCGCCGGACGGCTCCTTCCGCCTCTCCGGCTCGAAAATCTTCATCAGCGGCGCGGACCAGGACTTCACCGAGAACGTGGTGCACCTCACGCTGGCGCGCATCGACGGGGCGCCGCCGGGCACCCGGGGCATCTCCCTGTTCGCGGTGCCCTCGCGCCGGCCCGAGGGCGGCCGGCTGGTGGACAATGACGTGCGGGTGGCGGGTGTCATCCACAAGATCGGCTGGAAGGGCCTGCCCAGCCTCATCCTCAACTACGGCGAGGCGGGAGACTGCCGCGGCTGGCTGGTGGGGCCTGAGCACCGGGGGCTGGCCTGCATGTTCCAGATGATGAACGAGGCGCGCATCATGGTGGGCCTCAACGGCGTGGCGACGGCCTCGGTGGCCTACCACGAGGCGCTGGCCTATGCGCGGGGCCGCCCGCAGGGCCGGCCCGCCGGGGCCAAGGACGTGGCCCAACCGCAGACGCCCATCATCGAGCACGCGGACGTGCGGCGGATGCTGTTGCGCCAGAAGGCCATCGTGGAGGGGGGCCTCTCGCTGCTGACGGCCGCCGCGCGGCAGGCGGACCTGGCGGCGCATGCCCCCGAGGAGGAGGCGCGCAAGCGCGCCGGGCTGTTGCTGGATCTGCTCACCCCCATGGCCAAGACGTTCCCGGCGGAGAAGGGCTACGAGGCCAACGCGCTCGCGCTGCAGGTGCACGGCGGCTATGGCTATTCGAGCGAGTACCTGCCCGAGGCCTTGCTGCGGGACCAGAAGCTCAACAGCATCCACGAGGGCACCACGGGCATCCAGGGCATGGACCTGCTGGGGCGCAAGGTGGTGGCGGGCGGGGGCGAGGCGCTGCGCATCTTCGCCGACGAGGTGGCCAGCACCGTGGCGCGCGCGCGCCGGGCGGGCGTGGCGGAGGACTGGTGTGCGGCGATGGAGCAGGCCCTGGCATCGGTGGGCGAGCTGACGATGGCGCTGGGCGCCATGGGCATGGCGGGCGAGGTGGAGCAGATGCTGCGCCACAGCGCGGACTACATGGAGCTGTTCTGCATCGTGGCGGTGGCGTGGCGCTGGCTGGATCAGGCGGCGGCGGCCAGGGAGGGGCTGGCGCGGGGTGGCCCGGAGCGCGAGTTCTACGAGGGCAAGCTGTGCGCGGCGCAGTACTGGTTCGCCACGGAACTGCCCCGGGTGCGGCAGTTGGTGGAGCTGTGCCGCTCGGGCGAGGACTCGTACACCCGTATGCGCGCGGAATGGTTCTGAACCAGGCACCCTCACCCCAGCCCTCTCCCAGTGGGAGAGGGAGCAAGCGAGCGTGAGGGTTTACGTGTCCCCCTCAACCTCTTTATATGTGGGCCTGTGCCGGTCTCTTTCCACCTCTGCCAGCCCGGGAAGGGCGCTTCGTGTGGCGCCTGCTGCGGGCTGTACAACTTCAAGGATCACTCGCGCCCCGCGTTGACCCAGCGGTTGGCGGAGCAGACGGCACACCTGCGCAACGTGCCCAAGAACCTGGAGGACTACCGCACCGCGGCCCGGCAGCTGGCAGAGACCCGCCGGGAGGCTCCGCTGTTCCCCGCCGTGCGCGTGTGCCCGCTGCTGGGCTTCATCGACTCCGAGCAGCGCCAGGTGGGGTGCCTGGGCCATCCCAAGGTGACCGGTGGCGCGGACCTGCGCGACTGCGGCGTGTACCGGTCCGCCGTGTGCGAGACGTTCACCTGCCCCTCCTTTGGCTGGCTCGATGATGGCCAGGCCCGGCTCGTCCAGGCCGCCTGTCCGGACTGGTACCTTTATGGTCTGGTCATCACCGACGTGGAGTTCGTGCGCGGCTGCCTGCGCCTCATCGAGCGCGAAGTGGGTGGCCCCGCCAAGCCCGAGGCGCTGATGGCCCGGCCGGAGGCGCTGGAGGCCGTGCGGCGCCTGTTCGCGCTCAAGGAGACGGCCTCGGGCCGCAACCCGCTGGCCTCCGTCTTCGGCCGCTTCACCCCGGACACCGAGGGCGAGCCCGTCTCCCGCACCATCAACTATGGGCGGCTGGGCCTGCGCTCCGCCCCCGAGGACGACGTGGTGCTGTGCCTGGGCTACTCCTCGGAGGATGCCAACACGCTCATCGCGGCCCGCGAGCGGGTGCGCATGCACGTGCGCGCCGTGGCCCGCGCCCTCGGGAACTGAGCGGTGGACAACCTCACCCACGGACTGCTGGGCCTGGCGGTGGGAGCGCTGCGCAGGCCCGACACGCCCGGAGCCCCCCTGTCCGCCACCGACAAGGCCGTGCTGCTGGGGTGCGCCGTGGCCGCCGAGCTGCCCGACCTGGACAACCTGCTGCCCGCGGAGAACTCCGTCGTCCACGCGCTCCAGGCCCACCGCGGCCTGTCTCACGCGCTGGTGTTCACCCCCGTCATCGCCCTGGCTGCCACCGCCGTGGCGAAGCTGTGCTTCCGCTCCGCGCGCCCAGGGCCCGTGTTCCTCTACAGTCTGCTGTCCGTCCACCTGGCGCACCTGCTCGCGGACCTGTGGACGGGCTGGGGCACCCGGGTGCTGCTGCCCTTCTCGGACCGGCGCTGGACGCTGGACTGGACCATGGTGGTGGATCCCTGGGTCACCCTGCCCCTGCTCGCCGGAGCGCTCTGGGCGTGGCGGCGGCGCGCGGTGTGGCGGCGGGCGCTGGGCATCGGGCTGGCCCTCTCGGTGGCCTACCTGGGCACGCGCATCGCGCTGCAGGCGTCCCTGAGCCAGCGCGTGCGCGAGGCCTGGCCCGCGGCGGAGCAGGTCCAGGTGGTCCCCGCCGGGCTGTCGCTCACCACCTGGCGCTACGTGGCCGTGCTCTCTCACGAATATGCCGTGGGCACGGTGGCCCTCGGAGAGCCCGCGCCCCACGAGGAGCGCCGGTGGCCACGGCCCTCGCCCGAGGCGCTGCCTGAGCCCGCCCGGCACCTGCCCACCGTACGCGAGGCGTTGGCCTGGGCCCGCTTCCCCCTGGTGTCCACTGCCGCACGGCCCGAGGGAAACTCCGAGGTACGGATTGGGGACCTGCGCTACCACTTAAGGGGAGATCCGACCCTACAGTTCGTCCTTACGCTGGGTCCGGACGGTGCACTGGGCGACGCTCGCCTCGAGCGCGGCGGAAGCGCGGGCGACCTGCTGAGGCGCTGGCGCTCCCCGGAGCCTGCTCCCTCTGCTGGCAGCCCCTGAGCCCTCGCGTCCGCGGCCCTGTCCCCGGGGCTTGCACTGTCAGCCCCTGGAAGGATCCGCGCCCCCGCCCTACCCCGCCCGTCCTGGGCACGCGGCCTGCACAGAGCTGCGTACACGGAACCAGATTTCCCACATGGGGGAGGCTGAGAATGGGTCGTCGTTGGGCGTGGATGGGGATGGTGGGGGTGTGCGCGCTGTTCACCGGCTGCAAGGAGCGGGAGGAGCCCGTCGAGCAGGCAGCACCCGTCTCCGCGAGGGCACCGGCACCAGCGCGGCCCGGAGCGGAGCGTGCGCCCGCGCGGACGAGTGCGGAGCCGGTGATGGAGGCCTCCGTGCAGCACTCTCCGGCTCCCGGGCAGACGGCGGCTCCGGTGCCCATGGCCACCAACGGCCGCCCGGGTAACGTGGCTCCGGGCACCGTGGCGCCGGGCACCGCGCCGCAGGCCGGCGGGAGCACGACGCAGCCCACCGAGCTGGGTACCCCGGAGCAGGCTCCCGAGGGCCGGGTGATGATCGGGCTCGAGGCGGTGCAGGCCAGCGAGGACGAGGCCTGGCACCAGGGCGCGGCCAAGGCGGCGCGCGCGGCGGGGCAGAACGAGTCGGTGCCGCTGGAGAAGGTGGTCATCGCCACGGGCACCGTGGACGGCCGGGTGACGCGCGTGGAGGGCAACGTGGTCCAGCTGCGTGACGGCGAGGGCAACCTGTACCAGCTGCGCATCGACAAGCGCAGCCGGGGCGTGCGCCAGGGCCAGCCAGTGCCAATCAAGCAGCTCGAGGAGGGCACTCCGGTGCGCGCTTCCTTCGACCTGGTGGGCGACGGCAGCTTCGCGCGCGACATCGAAGTGCGCCGCTGAGCAGAGCCCCTGAAAAAGACGACGCCCGGGAGCACAGGCCCCCGGGCGTCTGACTTCAGCTCAGCGTGCGGCGTGAGGGACTAGTACTGACCCTTCATCGTCGTATTGGTGTACGCCGCGTAGGCGTACGAGCAGGCGTAGTAGGTACCCGCGGCCGGAGCGCTGAGGGTGCACGTCTCAGTGTTGCCGGTCTTGTACGGACGGCAGGTGTAGCTCGAGAGGGTCGGCTGGGAACCGAGCTTCACGTACAGGTCCGCGTCACCCGTGCCGCCTGCCTGGGTGAAGACCACCGAGGTCTTCCCGGACGGGACGGCCAGCGTCCAGCACTTCCAGGTACCCGCGGAGCCCGAGTAGGCCGCCGTGGCCACGCCGTTGGTCAGCACATCGCCCACCGGGCCGACGTAGGTGCCCACCAGCGACGCGCCCGAGTAGGCGGAGTAGGCGTTGATCATCACGTAGTAATCGCCTGCCACCGGGCTGGCGAAGGAGCACTCCTCCGTGTTGCCGTTGGCGTACGGGCGGCAGTCGTAGGTGGAGGCATCCGGCGCCGCGCCGCGACGCACGTACATGTCCAGGTCACCCGTGCCACCGCTGGTGTTGAACTTCAGGCTCGTCTGGCCCGCCGGCACGGTCAGCTTGAAGAACTTGTTGCTGCCCGTGCTGTCGCTGATGGCCACCGCCGTGCCGCTGGTCAGCGTCACGGTTGGGGGCGGCGGGACGACGATGCCCACGCCCACGGCCTCCCAGGCCTGAGTGGTGGAGGCCTTCTCCGCCGCGCCGTAGAACTGCTCCGCCTTCTGCTCGGTGCAGGACTTGGCCGCCGCGAAGTTGCTGCTCGCCGCGAGGCAGTTGGCGTTGGCCTCGTAGAAGATTTTGCCGGCCTTCTGCACGCCGATGCCCGTCACGTTGACGGTGGTCTTGTTGCGCGGGTGGACGCCACCGGTGGACAGCAGCTTGAACGCCAGGTTGGCGATGCCCGAGTTCCAGTGCACGCCGCCGCTGTCCGAGGTGCCCGTGTAGCGCTCGGGGTAGTAGTCCTTCGACGAGCCGTCCTGCGTGGGGTTGCCCATGTAGCGCAGGGCATCGCCCGGGGTGGACGGCGTCCAGATGTCATCGCCGATCATCCACACCGGCGCGTCCATCGTCCAGCCCTTGGTCCAGCTCTCGCAGTAGGCGGCGAAGATGTCGCTCATGCCCTCGTTCAGGGCGCCCGACTCGTTGGAGTAGATGAGGTCGGACTCGTAGTCGGTCACCGCGTGGGTCAGCTCGTGCACCGTCACGTCCAGCGACTTGCCCAGCGGGCCCGACTGCGAGCCGTCGCCGTCGCCGTACACCATCTGGGTGCCGTTCCAGAAGGCGTTCACGTAGTTGGTGCTGTGGTGCACGGTGCTCTTGAGCTGCGCGCCCGCGTTGTCGTACGAGTCACGGCCGAAGTTCTGGAAGTAGCACTGGTAGGTGGTGCCCAGGTGCGTGTGGTTATCGTCCACGTGGGTGTCACCGCTGGCCGCGCCGGTCTCGGTGCGCTTGAGCGTGCCGGGCAGGCTGGTGCCGTTGTTGCCGCTGTACACCGCGCGGTTCTGCGCCGAGTGGATCGTCGGAGCGCGCAGGGCCACCTGGCCGTTGTTCGCGTTCACGTACACGTAGTCCACCACGGGCAGCCCGGCGCGCTCACCCGTCACGATCGTCTCGTGAGCCAGGACGAGCCGGCCGTTCTCGCCGCGCACGTAGACCAGGCGGCCGGTGCTCTCGGCCTTGAAGTCCATGTCCGAGCCCCGGGCGGCGACCGCGGCGGCCTCGGCGGACAGCGACGGCTGGGTGGCGACCTGAATGCCCTGCGCCACGTCATAGGCCGAGCTGTTGGCGGCGTAGACGGTGCCCGCGCGGTCCACCATCAGGATGAGCTCGGCGCCCACCACCGGCTTGCCGTGCTTCGTCTGGCTGTAGCGGAAGTAGGTGTGGCCGTCGCTGTCCTGCGAGGTGCGCTTGAGGACCAGGTCCTCGGCGCGCAGGCGGAACACGGGGGCGACGTTGCGCAGCGCCGGCTGCGGATCCGCGGCCCGCAGGCCCGCGCCTACCTGAACCTGGCCCAGGTTGCCCCTGATAAAGGACGGGGTGATCCGGTCGTCCTGCGTGGCCAGCACGCTGGCGTTGCTCAGCGCGCTCAGCGCCTGCTGAAGGTCGCCACCTTCCTGCTTCTCGCCAGTGACCCCCAGCGGCTCCTCGGCACCGGTCTGCTCCGTGGTGCCACAAGCGGCGTAGGCGAGACCCAGCCACGCAGCGCAAAACGTCTTCAGAATCTTATTGCTCAACACGTACCTCCCGGGGGATTCGGCCCGGGTTTACTGACATATCCGCATTTATCAGAGCAACTGATTTTAGCTGGTAGTGTTTTCTCACAGTTTGAACTTCAATTAGAAAATTAACGTATCTAACAGCTGTTTCGTGTTTCACCCGTTTTGTTTTCGAAGAATCCTCAGCACTGTCATGGTGTTGAGAGGGGGGTGGGGAACCCCTATGGACCTGGCGAAGCGTGTTCAGTGTCTGAAACAGTGTCGGCTCTGACTCATGCACTCGGACAGCCAGGGATGAAGTTTTCATCGAGGTTGAAGCGCGGTGGGCTCTCAGTGGCGCTGTTGTGGGCGCTGACGGACTGCAGCTCGCGCGGGCTGCGGGGTTCGGAGCCTGCGGTGCCGCTGCCGCCGCGGCTGAGCGACGCGGAGGTGGCGCGGCTGATTCCCTCGCATGTGGAGGATCGCGAGGGCTGGGCGCACGACGTGCTGGTGGCGCTGGAGTCCCAGCGGGTGCACCCCTCGGTGGTGCCGGTGTGCCAGGTGCTGGCCGTCATCGAGCAGGAGTCCGGCTATCAGGCCAACCCGGCGGTGAAGGATCTGCCGCGCATCGTGCGCAAGCGCCTGGACGGGTACGCCGAGAAGCTGGGAGCGGTGGGGCGCACGGCACTACAGGCGCTGCTCAAGCACCGGGCTCCGGGTCAATCTTTGTCATTCGAGGCCCGGCTCAAGGCGGTGAAGACGGAGCGGGATCTGGACCGGCTCTTCCGCGAGCTGCTGAAGGCCTACGAGGAGCAGTACCCGGCGGCGTACACCGCGGCGGACCTGGCCAGTGAACTGATCTCCTCGCAGGGGCTGGAGGAGCTCAACCCCATCACCACCGCCGGTTCCATGCAGGTGAGCGTGCGCTACGCGCAGCAGCAGTCCGACGAGGATCGCCCGGAGGCGGAGGTGCGCGAGGAGCTGTACACGCGCGCGGGCGGGGTGCGCTACGGCACGGCGCGGCTGTTGGGTTACGAGGCGGGCTACAACAAACCCATCTACCGCTTCGCGGACTACAACGCGGGCTTCTATGCCTCACGCAACGCGGCGTTCCAGCTTCAGGTGAGCCAGCTCACCGGCCTGCCGCTGGTGCTGGATGGGGACCTGCTCCTCTATGACAAGGAGGAGAAGCCGCGAGATGAGGACAGCCGCACCCTGACGGCGCTGCTGGCCTTCCGCAAACGGCATGCACCGGACCTGAGCGAGCGGCAGCTCCGCCGGGACGTGCGCAAGGAGAAGCGGGCGGATTTCGAGCAGACGGAGACGTGGCGCACCGTGCGCCAGGTGTACCAGCGGGTGAAGGGCACGCCGCCCGAGTACGAGCGGCTGCCCGAGGTGGCCATCCAGAGCCCCAAGCTGAGCCAGGATCGGACCACCGCCTGGTTTGCCCGCTCGGTGAACCAGCGCTTCGAGCGGTGCATGAGCCGCCACACCGCCCCGGCGGCGAAGTAGCGGCTCACGCAGGCGTCAGCGCTTCGCCGCGGCAGGAGGAGCGAAGCTCTTGTCGGAGAGCTTCATCTCCGTCACCGGGCCATAGCGGCGCGCGGTGTCGCGGATGGCGGAGGCCTTGCCGATGAGGACCACCGTGAGGTCCTCCGGCGCGGGCAGCACCCGCTGGATGACGCCGTGCACCCGCTCGCGCGACGCCGCGGTGATGGCGTCGGCGAAGCCGTCCACATCGCTGGTGTCGAGCCCGTAGAAGGCCAGCTCCGCCAGCTTCGCGGCCACCTGTCCTCCCGTCTCGAGCGTGGGGGGAAACTGGCCCAGCACGTAGGCCTTGGCCGAGGCCAGCATCGGCTCGTCCATGCCCTGCTGGCGGTAGCGGGTGAGCACCTCGAGCGCCAGGTCCATGGCCTTCCCGGTGGACTCCGTTTTCGTATACGAGGCGAGCACGAGGGCGCCCGGCTGCATGTCCGCCATTACCTGGGAGTTGGCGCCGTAGCTCAGGCCGGACTTCACGCGCAGCTCCGTGTTGAGCAGCGAGGTGAAGCGGCCGCCCAGCACCGTGTTGGCCAGAATCACGTCCACGCGGCTCGGGTCCGCGCGAGCGATGCCGGTGTTTCCCATCCAGAAGTACGTCTGGGTGGCGTCCGGCTTGTCCACCAGCAGCACCCGCCGGCCCTTCTGCCGGGCCGTGGGAGGTGCTGCGGGCACGGGCGCCGCCGCCTTGCTCCAGCCGCCCAACGCGGCCTCCAGCCTGCGGGTGAGCTGCTTCGTGTCGAAGTCGCCCACCATCGCGAGGATGAGCCGGTCTCCACCGAGGTGCGCCTTGGCATACGCCAGCACGTCCTCGCGTGTGAGGGTGGGCAGCGTGGCCTCGCTGCCGCCCGTGGGCCGCCCATACGGGTGGCCCGCGAAGTGGACCGCATGGAAGTAGGTGCCGATGAGGCCCCGAGGGTCTCCGTCCTTCGCGGCGGCCAGCTCGGACACCATCCGGTCCCGCGTCTTGGTGAACTCGCCCGCATCGAAGCGGGGGCGCATCAGCAGGTCCGACAGCAGCTCCACCATCAGCGCGGTGTCGCGGGCCATGAACTGCCCATCCACCCGCATCAGCTCATCCGCGGGCGAGACGGAGAGCTCGCCACCGACGCTCTCCACCGCCTCGGCGAACTGTTGCGCGTTGCGCGCCCCGGCGCCCTTGCGCAGAAGCTCGCCCGTGAGCGCGGAGAGCCCTTCCTTGCCCAGCGGGTCTCCCAGCGCGCCACCCCGCACCCACGCGCTGAAGGAGATGAGCGGCACCTCGCGCTTCTCCACCAGAATGAGCCGCGCGCCATTCTTCAGCTCGAGCACCGTGGGCTTCGGCAGGCGCACGCCCTGTGAGCTCCCGGCCTTCACCGGCTGCGCGGGCTGGGCTCCCGCTCCCGTTGCCACCAGCAGTGCCACCAGCAGTGCCCTGCCATTGAACCCGCTCATCGTCCCGCCTCCTTGGGCTGTCCCGCCTGGGCCGGTGCTTCTTGCGTGGGCACCAGCACCCCCACCGTGCGCCGGTTCGCGTCGAAGATGCGCTGGGCCACCTTGCGCACCTGCTCGCGCGTCACCTGCTCGTAGCGCGCGGGCGCATCGAAGAGCTTGCTCCAGCCTCCCATGAACAGCTCGTAGTGGCCCAGCAGCCGGCCCCGGTGGCTGTTGGTCTCCAGGCCGCGCCAGAAGTCCGCCACGGTGATGTTCTTCACCTTGCGCAGCTCCGCGTCCGTGATGCCCTGCGTGAGCACCTTCGCCAGCTCCTCGTCCACCAGCTTCTCCACCCGCGCCACGTCTCCGCCCGGCGGCAGGTCCGCCATCAGCCACACCAGCGAGGGGTCAAACGTCTGGGCAAACTGGCTGCCCACGCTGAGCGCCACCTGCTCCTCCTCCACCAGCCGGCGGTGCAGCCGCGAGGAGTCTCCCTCCGCCAGCACGCTCAGCAGCAGCTCCAGCGCCGCCACATCCGGGTCCTTCGCGTCCACGCCGTGCCACGCCATCTGGAGCAGCGGCGCCTGCGCCAGCCTGCGCACCACCACGCGCCGCTCGCCCTGCTGCTCGGGCTCTTTGGTGCGCACCGGCTCCGGCGCGGGCTGCGCGGGCAGCGGCCCCAGGTACTTCTCCGCCAGGGCGAAGACCTCGGCGGGCGTCACCGCGCCCACCACGATGAGCGTCGCGTTGTTGGGCGCGTAGTACGTCTGGAAGAAGCGCTGCAGGTCCTCCATCCGCCAGGACTCGATGTCCGAGGGCCAGCCGATGACGGGGAACTGGTACGGGTGCGCCACGAAGGCGGTGGCCTGCACCTGCTCCTGCAGCGCGCCCGCGTTGTCGTTGTCGATGGCCGAGCGCCGCTCCGAGTACACCACCCCGCGCTCGCTCTCGATGATCTTCGGATCGAAGGCCAGGTTGGCCAGCCGGTCCGCCTCCAGGTCGAAGATGGTCTCCAGCGCCGAGCGCGGGAACCACTCCATATAAACGGTGAAGTCCTCGGAGGTGCCGGCGTTGTTGCTGCCTCCGGCCGCCTCCATCACCGAGTCGAACTGCCCGGGGCCATACTTCTTCGCCCCGTTGAACATCATGTGCTCGAAGAAGTGCGACAGGCCGGTGATGCCGGGGCGCTCGTTGCGGCTGCCCACCCGGAACCAGTTGTAGAGCGCCACGCTGGGAATGTCGTGGTCCGGCCAGACGATGACCTTCAGGCCGTTCTTCAGCGTGCGCTCCTCGATGCCCGCGCCGGGCCCG
>DASVVJ010000628.1:0-7907 GCA_036389955.1 Myxococcaceae bacterium | reverse complement strand
TACTCGTCCGTCACCAGCCGGTACGCCGTGACTCCCAGCGCGAAGAGATCATCCGCGGGGGTTGCCTTGTAGCGCGCGGTGGGCACGTTGAGGAATCGCAGGGCGAACCGCCACGGCTCGGGACCTCGGTAAGCGGGCGTGCCCACGGGAAATGCCCGGGGTGTCAGCGTGGACGCCCCCGCGTAACGGCACGAGCCGAAGTCCGAGAGGAACACCCGGCCATCCCCCAGCCGCACCAGCACATTGGCTCCCTTGACGTCGCGGTGGACCGCTCCGGCCGCATGCACGGCTTCGAGCGCGCGTGTCGCCTGAGCCAGCACCCGCAGCACCTGGCGCGAGGTGGGGTTGCGCTGGGCGGCCCAGTCGTACAGCGGGCTTCCCTGAATCCACTGCATCGCCAGATAGGGATGCTCCGCGCCGCCAGGGAGCCGCCAGACACCATGGCCCAGGTGACTCGGGACATTCGGGTGACGCAGCCGGGACAACAGGTTCACTTCACGTTCGAAGCGCGGATCCTCTGGGTGCACGGCCAGCTTGAGCGCCACCGAGCCCGCCTCCTCGCGGCCCACTCTCACCGCGCGGTAGACCGCTCCGTAGGAGCCTCGGCCCGCCCAGCCCTCCACTCGCCAGGGCCCCACCACGGTTCCCACCGGCAGCGAGGCCGGATTCAGCTCCAGAGCAGCATTCCTCTTCATGGGCGCCCTACCCTACCTCGGGGGTGGTTGCCCACGCATCCTCCCTGGTTCCTGAAGATGCTGCGAGGTTTGCGCGAACCCACCGTACCTGAACATGACTGCCCATGCAGATGCGGGCGTTGGCTGGGTGCTCGCCACCGAATCAGACCTCTTCGAACCTCATGCCTGTGGCACCCATGCCCTCCAAGGCGATCTTGATCTCCCCGGAGACGATCAGCGAGATCTCCCAGCCCTCGCAGCGCAACACCCTGGCGCTTCCCACCTTGGTCTTGTCGATGCGCATGTCACGCACCGAGGCATAGCGGCCGACCATATGCGGGGCTCCGTCTTCGTGAGTCCAGAGCCGGATCCGGGATGCCTGCTCGTCGATACAGCGGATGAGGCGTGTGGCCACGAGGATGAGATACTGATCGGGCTGGCCCTCGACATCCACGGGAAGCAGTTGCACATCATCCGGGGCCAGCTCCTCGAACAGGGACGCAACCCGGACATGGACCACCGGGATGCCGATCCCCGCTTCAGTGAAGTCCAGTGGCTTGCCCACGATCTCGACGGGGACTCTCAAGCGCTCTTGGATGTGGACGGGCTTCCCGTCCGTGAACTGTGCGTCGTCCACTTTGAGGCCCTGACTGTTCCTCGGCATCGCCAAGTGCCAGCGGTGCGGGACATACACATCGTCGGCGAGTTCGAAATAACGCTTGGCCATGGGCTCCATCTAGCGTGGTTGCTACCGGGTGACGAGTTGGTTCAGCTCTGTTCCCGGGGTGGCGATTTCCTTCGCCAGAGCCTTGAGGGCACGCGTCAGCACCTCCTGGCACTCCACGACACTGCGACAGGTTCTCGTTGCACCGCGCGCGCTGCCTCTCGCCCGATGATCTTCCCAAAGCGCTCGCCCGCATCGCGGATCTGCTCGAAGGTGGTCGCCACCTTCACCTCGTCCATCAACCGGCTCCAGCCGCTCACCAGGTTGATCAGCGTGTCAACGCCGACATACAGAATCAGCCCCACGCCGATTACCGCCGCCAGCGCCGGGACCACCGGGTTAATCGCCATGATCAGCAGCATGGACCCCAACGTCCACAGCACCGTTTGGATGAGCGCGCGCACTTCCACCATCTCCCCCAGTGCCTTCTTCATCTCGTCAATGACCGGGCTCTTACTGAGGGCCAGCGCCCAGATGTAACGGCCATGCATGTCCAGGTAGCGCCCTGCCACCAGCGCCCCCCCGAGACAATCGCCGTAGACGTTGTGAACACGTTGGCACCAGAGCCGATAGCGCTCCGCTGTCTCCAGGTCATCTTTCGTCAAAGCCCCCTCTGGGGGCTCGCCCGGCCCCAGCGGCACCAGCTTCCGGTCCTTTTGCAGCCAGAGGTAGTTGCCGTACTGAGGGTCCATCTGAAACATCTTCTCCACCGTCTGGCGCGGAGTGCCTGACAGCCGCACCTCACGCGCCAGGCGCCTCATGGCCTGATGGAACTCCTCCCGGTCCACCACGACGGGTTGCACGTCAGCGGTGCGGGGAAGGTGGACACCGGCTCTGCCCTGGCCGGTGTCCTCCACGCGGGGAACCGTCGGGATGCTGCTGCACCCCAGCACCAACACCAGGAATAGCGCTTCGGCCTTCCACAGCAGCCGCCAAGGAAACATGAGTCACCCCTTCCACCTGGATACCGTGCAGGGGGGAACCTCCCGCCTCACGCTGACGCCTGGATGTTCGCGGCGTCTCCGCCCCCTGTTCGCTTAGGGTCCTGCTCCGTGCGCGCACGCGACCGGGCGAGTTCCTCGGCCTCCTGGGCTCCCACGGGCAGCGAGGCCGGGTTCAACTCCGGAGCGGCAGTCCTCTTCATGGATGCCCTACCCTACCCCGGAGGTGGTCCCGGGGGTACCCTCCTCAAAAGCGACGAGGCCGGAGGCCGCTGAGTGCTCAGCGATCTCCGGCCCCGGTGTTCCTGCAGGGGTGCGCGTAACCCTCACCCCAGCCCTCTCCCGAAGGGAGAGGGGGCATCCATGCTTAGAAGATGACCGCGCGCTTCTTGGACTGCAGCCAGGTGTCGTCACCCACCGGCAGCGCCGGAGCCGCCACCTGCTCTGGAATCGCGCGCTTGCCCGTCTGCTGCGTCACGTCCTTCACCGTCTTGCCCAGCGTGTCCATCGCCTTGATCACATCGCGCAGGCCGCCCGTCTTCACCGCGGTGCGCACGCCATCCGCCGCGGCCAGCAGCTTCTCGGCGTCCTTCATCTCGTCGCTGCCCGTCAGCTTGCCGGCCAGCGCCGCCGCCGCCTTCGCCGCCGCCAGGTAGTCCTTCGACTGGATGGCGTTCTCCACCACGTCGGCGCCCTGGAAGATCTCCGAGGCCTTCTTCAGCTTCTTCTGCGCCACCGGATCATTCACCTCGCCCGCCGCGAACTGCGTCAGCAACTGCGCCGCGCCCATGTAGTCGCCGCTGCGCACCGCCTTGTGCACCGTGTCCGCCGTCTTCGCGTAGCTGGAGATGTCGTTCAGCGTGTTGCGAGCCTTCACGTTCTGGCCCGAGCGGGTGGCCGCGTGGCTGGCGCCCTCGGAGATCGCCCCGAGCACATCGCCGTTCTTCACCTTGTTCGCCGCCGAGGAGTACACCGAGACGTCCTCCAGGCGCTTCTTGGCCTTGGAGCCGTCCTTCACCTGGTCCGCCGCGAAGTCCGCACCCGCCGACAGCGCGCCCAACAGGTCGCCCCGCCGCGCCGCGTTGTAGGCCGTCTGCGCCGTGGACGCGCTCGCCGCCAGCCGCTGGAACGTATCCGCCGCGCGGCTGTTGGGAGCCATGCCCGAAACCAGCTCGGAGCCCGCGCTCAGCGCGCCGATGATGTCGCCGTTCTTCGCCGCGGCGGCCGCCTGCAGCGCGGTGTTGCCCCGGGTGGCCCACGTGGACACCTCGTTCATCGTGTTGGCCAGCTTCTTGGCGCCCTCGCCCAGCGCGCCCGCCACACCCGAGGCGCCGCTGGCCACCGCGGTGAGCACTCCACCCCAGTTCTTGTTCTTGATGCCCTCGGCGATGCCCTTGGCGGCGGTGGCGCCCTTCTCCACCGCGCTGGCCACCGTGGCCACCGTCTTGGCCACACCCGAGACGGCCTTGCCGGCCAGAGCGCTCGCACCACCCGCGATGGCGCCCGCGGCAGCCGCCAGGCCTCCGAGGATGTCACCCTTCTTGAACGCTCCGATGGCGCTGATCACCGCGTTGGCGATGCGCGCGGCCACGCCGATGGGACCCGGGATGAAGCTGGCGACCGTCAGCGCGATCTTCCCGTACTTCTTGATGCCGTCCCACACCTTCCCGAAGAAGCCCTTCTTCTGCTTGATCTGGATGTCCAGCTCGTTACGCGTCGGGTCGAGGCGGATCTTCGCCTCGAACTTCTTGCCGCCGATCTTGAACTTGAGCTTCGCATCGCCCGGCGTCTTGAGCTGATCGACGATCTGGTTGAAGGCGTTCTCGATCTCGTGGGGCTTCGACTTCTTGAGCGCCTTGTCGGTGACGCCGAACTGCTTGAGGAACTCCTTCTTCTCCTCGAGCGACATCTGCTTCATCGCATCGAGCTGGGCGTGAGGATTGGCCGCGGGGGCCGGCTCAGCCGCCGCAGGGGCCGGCTCAGCCGCCGCGGGCGGCGTCTGGACGATGGCCGACTCGTACGTGCCAGACGTCGTCGGCTGGGCGTACTGGGTGGCACCGCTGTCAAAGCCGCTCTGGCCATAGGGGCTCTGGGGAGCCTCGGACGGGGCGGCGGTGGGGCTCGAGGACGCAGCACCCGCGGCGGGGGAGCCGTAGGACGTGGCGTTCGAGCGGGCGTAGGCGTCGTACGAAACAGGACTGGAAGAAGTGCGAATACGGTCAGCGGACATGGCGCAAGCTCCTGGAAAGAGGCGCTGCTGAAGGGGGGAGTAAAACCACTTGCGTCATTCTCGTGATCCGCTGTGGGCGGTTGTGTGGGGCTCTGCTTTCTTTGACGACAAGAAACAGTGGTCTCAATAGGTTACGCGGGTACCCAGGGCAGGCGCCCCCCTGTGGAGTACGCAAAACAAGACGCATGGAAGGTGGCGAACGCAGCCTGATCGGCACTCCGGGTGAACCCCTTCGGAGCAGCCGTGCACCAAGTGGGGCCGGGGATTTATCTGGGATTTTTGGCTGACTTCCGTACGTGTGGCCACCTTCGGCCTTCCGTGCTGGCGCCGCTCGTGCGTGATTAGCCGCCGTGCGCACCCCGACCGATCGCTACCTGCCGCCCCCCCCTGGTGCCTTCCCCTCCGCCGAGCCGCCCACCGGCCGCGTCATCGTCATCGCCCCCACGCGCGCCGCGTGCGAGACCATCGAGCTGGCCATCGGGCTGACGCTGGAGACCTACCTCGAGAAGCACCACGGCGCCCGGGTGCGCGAATTGGCGCGCGCGGGCAAGGGCTTCGGAATCGTCGCGGGCACGGGAACGGGGAAGACGCTGGCCATCCGCTCCATCGCCGAGGAGATCGTCGGCCAGGGCGGCACCGTCCCGCTGCGCGTGGGCGTGGTGAACCGCGAGCGCGAGGCGACTCCCGAGACGCCCACGTGGAACGTCATCATCGTGACCACCGGCATCGCCCGGCGCTGGTTCCAGAACGGCGACATTCTCCCGCGCGACACGCTCATCATCGACGAGATTCACCAGACGTCGGCGGAGCTGGAGCTGTGCCTGGCGCTCGGCAAGCGCGTGGGCTGCCGCTTCATCTGGCTGTCGGCCACGGTGGACCCGTCGCTCTACGCCAGCTACCTGAACAGCACGGACGTGCTCCAGGTGCACGCGTTCGATCCGAAGAAGGTGGCTCGCGTCGTCATCGAGCGGAAGGAGCCGCTCGCGTTCCTCGATGACGCGTTCCTGCGCTCGGTGGAGCGCGAGGAGCGCGGGGTGGGCCTCTTCCTGCCCACGCGGGCCTCGGTGGAGCAGGTGACGGCGCACCTGCGCACCCACTGGCCGCACATCAACTCGGCGTACTACCACGGCGGAGAGCCCATCCGCGCCATCCGGCCGTTCCTCGAGGGCACGGAGACGCGGCCCTACGTGCTGGCGATGACAGCGGCGGGCCAGAGCGCGCTCAACGTGCAGGGGCTGGACACGGTCGTCATCGACGACACGCGCTTCGCCAACCTCATCGAGCGCGGGCGCAACGTGCTCACCCGGGTGCACCTGGGCAACAACGAGCTGCTCCAGATGGCCGGGCGCGTGCACGGCCGCGTGGAGGGCGGACGCGTCTTCATCCTCAGCGACCGGGCCATTCACTTCTCCTCGCTGCGGCCCACGGCTCCGGACTTCCAGCTCGCGGGCGACTCGGAGCGCGTGGCGCTCACGGCGGCGGCGCTCGGCGTTCGGGTGGACGAGCTGGACCTGCCGGTACCGCTGGACCGCATCGCCTACCGCCGCGCGCTGCAGCAGCTTCAGGCGCGCAACATCATCGACGCCCAGGGAAAGCTCTCGGACTACGGGCGCGCGATCGAGGCGCTGCCGGTGGAGCGCGCGTGGGCGGAGCTGATCGTCAACGGCGAGGATGCGCTGCTGCCGTACCTGTCGGTGGCCAGCGCCATCGAGTCGCTGCACCGCATGACGCGCGAGGAGCGGGACCTGGATGGGGTGCTGGTACCCGGCAGTGATCACCTCACCGCCTACAACCTCTACGCCGAGGCCTTCCGCCAGGCGGGCTACGTGGGCGAGGTGTACGGGCTGCCGCGCCACCTGTTCCACGCGGACAAGATTCAGCGCTGGGCCGAGCGGCGCGGCGTGCTGGTGAAGGCCGTGGAGGACGCGGCGCTGGCGATGGCCAGCGTGTACCGGAGCGTGGGCCTCAGCCTGCCCTCCCGGATGCCGTTCGCCGGAGACCGGGTGCACCGGCGCTTCGCCGACCTGCTGGCGCGGTTCATGCCGTTTGACCTCGTCATCGACGAGCGCACCTCCTGGGGCGAAGAGGCCCGCGTCTCGAAGACGAGCGTGTGCGGCAGCTACGGCGCCATCGCGGGCTCGCTGCGCTACTTCGCGGACCGCTATGGCAGAACGCATGCGGGCATCGAGGGCAGCCAGGTTCCGCTGGACCTGCTGAGCAAATACGCGCGCCGCTCCGAGTCCCGGCTCGTCTATGACCCGGCGCGCATGTCGCTGGTGCTCGCGTGGAAGGTGGAGCACTCCGGCTTCGAGCTCGACCGGGAGGTTCAGGTGCTGCGCGCCTGGGAGCCGGAGTTGGCCGAGCGGGCCCGCAGGGTGCTCGCCGAAGCTGTGGCGCGCGGGGAGGCACGGCACTCGGCAGTGCGCCACAACCAGCGGGCCATCGAAGAGGTGCGCGAGGTGTGGCGCCGTTCGGGTGGACGCACGGCGAAGCTCGAGCTGCCGGAGTTGGCCGCCCTCTACGAGCCACAGCTCGAAGGGGTGAGCACGATGGACGAGTTCCTCGAGCGCCCGCTGGAACTCGACCTGGAAGGGATGGTGCCGCGCGAGACGCGCGAGAAGCTGTTGGCCCTGCCGAGCACGGTGTTCGTCCGCGACCGGGACGTGGAGCTGAGCTACGAGGTGGAGCAGGACGAGAAGGGAGCGCCCTTCGGAGTGGTGCGGCTGCACCTGCCGGAGAAGCTGGCGCGCACGCTGGTGGAGGAAGAGCTCCCGGTGCTCGACCGGCCCCTGCGCTTCACGGTGCCCCGGGGCCGGCGCGGCAGTGCGAACGCCGACTCGCTGGCCCAGCTTCAGGATCTGCTCGACCAACCCTGGATGCCCGAGGAGCTGGAGCGGCCACGCGACGACCGGCGCGGAGGTGGACGCCCGGTGGTGCGGCACGGGCATGGCCATCGCACGCAAGGCACCGCGCCTCGCCGGCCCGGGACGCATGGAAGAGGCAAGCCCACGGGCGGCGGAGGCCGGCGCGGCACCACCGGGGGTGGCCGGCCCCACGGTGGCAAGTCAGGACACGGTGGACGCCCGGGGCGCGGAGGAAAAACCCGGGGCCCGAAGCGCTAGCCCGGAGCAGGCGGGCCTGTCACGAACGCACTGGCCGCCGCGCCGCCTACTTCGTTCCCGAGCCGCCGGGCTTCTTCTTCTCGGCCTTCCGCATCCGGGCGTGGAGCTTGATCATCGTGTTCGGGCGGCAGAACGTCGTGTGCTCCGCCTTCTCGAAGCCCCGCTTGGTCACCTCGACCTTGATGGGCTTGCCCGGCAGGCAGTCCAACGTGAGCG
>DASVVJ010000627.1:0-5215 GCA_036389955.1 Myxococcaceae bacterium | reverse complement strand
CCAGGGGCTCGAAGCCCGGCGCGGTGAAGGACACCCGCACCGAGGCGGCACGGGGGAGCCGGCTGGACACGAGCCCGGACAGCGTCACCTCGTCGCGCTCGGTGAAGAAGCGCGGGGCCTGCAGGCGCACCATGAGCGGCTTCTCCGTGCGGAAGCTGGCCTTGCCCGTGCCCATCTGCTCGCCCGTCGTCATCGCCACCACCCGGGTGCGGAAGCGGGTGAGCGAGTCGGGCACCTGGAGCGCCAGGGCTGTGTTCCGGCTCGTGCGCACCTGGGGGAACCAGCCCGCCGAGGAGCTGAAGTTGGAGCGCACCTTCACCGGCGGCTCCGCGCTGCCGCCCGGGCCGGCGGAGGCCTTGGCCGGAGAGGGCGCCCCGGCGGCCCGGCCAGCCGGAGCCTCCATCCGCTTCTCCTTGCTGCTCTCTTCATCGGCCAGCCCCGCTGCCGCTTCCATGGCCGGAGCTGGCGAGGCCGGAGCCGGGGCGTCATCCGACGGTTTCGGTTCCACGGGCTGGGTCTGCGTGACGGGCTCATCCGGCTTCTTGGTGGGGTGCTGCACGGGCCTGAAGGCACGATACGACTGCGTGTTCGCCGTGCCGACCCAGAGCTGCTGGTGGCGGCGGCCGAAGAAGGTGAGCAGATCGTCACGGTCGGGCTCGATGGCGAAGATCGCCTCGTCCACCGAGGACACGGCGAGTTCCACCTCGCCCTTGGCTCCCTTCACGTCGATTCGCGCCTTCTGCTCGGCGCCGGGCTCCACCACCTCGGAGCTGTGGGACACGTTCACCTGGAGCGCGTTGTCGGTGCCCTTCACCCGCACCATCGCCTGGTGTTGGAGGAAGCTGCCCTGCTCGAACCGGCCGATCATGAGCCAGGCGTTCGGTGTCATGGCCACGTTGAGCGGCAGCTCCACGAAGCGCGCACGCCCGTTGAGCGGCAGGGCCCTGGCGGCGTGCAGCCCCTGGCCTTCGATGGTGAAAAGCACGTGTCCGTTGGGATTCGGCGTCACCGCCAGCGCTCGCACGGTGCCTCCCACCGCGAGCGGGGCTCGATCGGTGAGGAGCTGGAAGCCCGCCTGGGGCGGCACCAGCGGCTTCACGTCGCTGGTGAGCCACACGTCGGTGATGGCGTAGATCGTCTGATCGTTCGGGACGCGGACCTCGAGGCGGACAGGGCCCACGGCGTCTCCGTCCAGCGTCGCCTCCGCGCGCCCGTCCTTGAGCTGGGCCGTGCGCTCCAGAATGGTGCTGGTGTTGCCCTCCTTGTCCAGCCGCGCCAGCCGCAGCGACACCAGGGGCGACTGCGGCCGGCCGTTCGCGTCCTCGGACCGGAGCTTGAGCTTGATCGGCTCGCCGGGCTTATAGAGGTAGCGATCGGTGCGCACGTCCACGAAGAAGGGCCTGGAGGACACGTTGATCGTGCCGCTGCCTGTCACCTCGCGCCGGCTCGCGTCGGTGACGAACACCTGCACCGTGTAGGATCGGTCCTCTGCGTTATCGGGCTTCGGCAGCTCCAGCTCCGTGCTGCCATCCGGGCCCGTCTTGAAGGTGAGCGTCGTCTGCCGGTACGTCGGCTGCCACCTCCGTCCGTAGCCCCGGCCGGGATACCCGCCGTACTCGTAGTCGTCGTAGCCGTAGTCCGGCTCCGAGGCGGGATCGTCCTCCCAGCGGCCCCAGTTGTGCAGGTAGCCCTGCTCGCTGACGATGGCCCGGCCGTTCGCGTTGGCCACCGGGCCTCCGGAGTAGCGCGAGGCGGTGATGCGCACCTTCACGGGCTTGCCGATCTCGGGGCTCCCCACCGGCTCCACCTTCACCTGGAACTCCGGAGGCTTGAACTCCTCCACCCGGAACGTGCTGGCCGCCTGTTGCAGCGAAAGGTAGCCGTCTCCCACGTTCTCCACGTGCGCGCGCCACTGTCCGAGCGTGGCGTCCTTGCCCAGCGGGAGCTGGAACGCCGCCGTGCCGAAGTCGTTCGTCGTGAGCTCCTTCACGAGCGCCTCGCGCGACTGCGGATCGTAGACGCGCACGCGCACGGTGCGGTTGGCCACCGGGCTCGAGGGGCCGTTGGCACGGCTGCGCAGGAAGAGCTTGGCGCCCACCGTCTCTCCCGGCTTGTACAGCGTGCGGTCCGTCATCACGTACGCCAGCCACTCCCGCTGCTCTTCCGAGGAGTAGCCGTTTGGCGAGCCGCGCGCGAAGGTGAGCGCGTCGCCCGCGCTCGCCCAGGCGGTGACACCCTGGAGCCGGCCCGGGCTCTTCAGCGGGATGCGGGCCAGCCCGTTTTCATCCGTGCGGCCCTGCACCCGCGTGTGGTGGTAATTGTTGTCGTAGCTGTTCGCGAAGACGGCCACCTCCGCGTTCTTCGCCGCCTCGCCTGTTACCGCGTCCGTGACGAACACGGCCACCTCGGTGGGAGCGATCTTCAGCGCCATCGCGAGCGGAGTGACGAGCAGCCAGTCCTTCGACGTCTGTTTGCCGTCGGTGACCTCCACGCTCCAGGCGCCCGGGCCCTTGAGGTCCAGCGGCTCCTCCAGCGTGCCAGGCACGTGCGGCCCTGGCTCGGAGAGCTTCCGCGTCCACCGCTTCACCTCCGCGCCAGGCGCTCCGAGCGGCCAGTTGTCGTGCAGGGCTCGCGCGTCCTGCTGTAGCGGATCCGCCCGGCGCAGCGTGAGCGTGACCTCCTTCACATTGCGGAACGAGATCCTCACGGACGGCCGGGTGCCAGGCAGCTCAATGTACTGAGTGCTGAGGCCCAGCTGAGGCCGCCGGATCTCCTCCGCGCGGGACTGCGCCCGATCCTTCACATTGCTCGTGGTGCCGCTGAAGCGCGAGGTGATCTGGCCATAGAGCTCCAGTGCCGCCGTGAACTGGTTGAGGGACTCCTTCTGCTCGGCCAGCGTGTAGAGCGCGTCGTCCGCGAACTCGGTCTGCCCCCCGCCAATCTCCAGCAGCTCTTTCTCCATGCGCTGGAGGCGCTCCTTGCCTCCCGTCTGCCGCCAGGAGAGGGCTCGCAGGTAGCGGGCCCGCGCACGCTCGGTGGCGGACGGCTCCAGGGCCAGCACCCGCTCACAGAGCTTCTCGACGGTGGCCGTCTCCCAGGACTGCTGCTCCATCCGCGCGAAGGCCATGCGGAAGAAGTGCGCCTTCGCCTCCTTGGCCCAGCGCCCGCCGGAGTCCCGCGCCACCGCCTCGAGCTGCTCCAGCGCCACCACGTTCCGGTCCTTGTTGCCCTTGGCGATCCAGTACTCGCCCTGTTCGGCCAGGGTGAGGTGCGCCAGGGCCCGGGGCAGATCCACCGGCCCGTCCTCGGCCAGCTTGCGCAGCGTCTGGAGGGAGTCCGAGCCGTCCTTGCCCGCCTGCAGGCACGCCCGCGCGCCCTTCACCTGGGCTTCCCGGGCCAGCTCCGAGGAAGGCCGCTGCCGGAGGAACTCGCGGAACGCGTCGCAGGCCCGCGTCATCGACTGCTCGCCCAGGTAGCGGTTCGCCCGGTCGAAGGCGGCCTGGTCCTCCGCCGGAGCGTTCGGCATGGGGACGGCGGTGGCGGCCCTCGCGGAGAGCGCGGTGAACAGCAGCAGCAGTGCCGCGAGGCGGATGAAATGGAGCACGGAGGGACCCCCGGACATGAAACGTGCGTGGACACCATCAACGCACCAGTCCGCGAAAGAATCTATTGGGGACGAGGTGGGCCCGGGCTTCGGGGTATGGTGGCGCCATGAGTCAGTGGGTATCGGGGAAGCACGTAGCGGGGCTCCTGGCCGTTCTCGTGGCCGTTCCGGCGCTCGCCGAGCCTCCCGTGCTGAATACGAATACGGGGCTGGCGCTGGACCCTCGCGTGAAAACCGTGGAGACCTGCATCGTGGTGCCCGACGCGCTCTATGAGCCCGAGGCGTGTTCGGGAATCCCCCGGGGGGACTCGAAGACGCTGCCGGAGAAGGGAAACAGCCTGCACGGGCTGGCGGTGCTCCGGTGGGGGGAGACCCACGTGATGTTCACCGTCTCGAGCATCTCCAGGCCCGGGATCGGCCAGATGTCCGGCGCCCAGATCGAAGGCTTCCTGGAGGCCATGCTGGCGCGACTGGCCGATGACTTCAAAGTCCAGCCCAAGTTCGTCAACGCCAGCTCGAAGCCCTACACCTTGGTGCGGATCAACGGCATGCCCGTGGTGCGGTGGGAGTACACGACGGATCTGCCGGACACCGACCCCCAGGCCAACGTGGCCAGCGGGGTGGCTTTCCTGGTGCCCTCGCGGGACACGCTGGATCTCGTCTCCTTCAACTGTCACAAGAAGGATCTGGCCACCGCGCGCGAGATCAGCGAGCAGGTCATGTCCACGCTGAAGGTGCCCGTGACCATCGACGCGGCGAGCTTCGGCGGCATGAGCTGGGCGGATCCCGGCGTGATTGCCTTCACGGCGGGCGCCGTGGTCCTGCTGCTCATGGCCATAGGCTGGCTGTGGCTGAACGCTTCGCGACAGAAAGCGGGTTGATCTGGCGGGAAGAGAGTAGGGTGGGGGGTACGTATGAACGGACGCAACGACCACCGCATCGCCCTCTTCCTGGATTTCGAGAACCTCGTCACCAACACCGGCATCAGCGCCTCGGGCTTCGATCTGCAGCCCTCGATCGACCGGCTGCTGGAGAAGGGCAAGGTGGTGTTCCGCCGCGCCTACTGTGACTGGTCACGCTTCGCGGAGGCCAAAGGCCGGCTGCACGAGCACGGCGTGGATCTGATCGATGTGCCACCCTCCACCCGCGCGGGGAAAAACGGCGCGGACATGCGCCTGGTCATCGACGCGCTGGAGCTGTGCTACGCACGCGAGCACATCGACACCTTCGTCATCGGCTCGGGCGACAGCGACTTCTGCCCGCTGGCGTACAAGCTGCGCGAGAACGGCCGCACGGTGATTGGGCTCGCGGTGAAGGAGTCCACCTCGCCCCTCTTCGTGAAGGCGTGCGACGAGTTCATCTACCTGCGCCCGCGCCAGTCCCGCTCGGACAAGGACAAGGGAGACCGGGAGAAGGGCCGCAGCAGCGTCTCCGCCGAGGAGCCGGGGCACGGCAAGCGCGGCCGTCACGGGCGCGAGGCTTCCGGCAAGGGCTCCAAGGCCGAGGCGGCTCCCGCCGCGCAGTCGGGCGGCAAGGGACAGGGCGGCAAGACGGAGATGCCGGAGATTGCCCGCGAGGTGGTGCAGAGCATGCTCGCCCGCGCACCGGGCC